>CBDUBU010000016.1:0-26725 GCA_965365465.1 uncultured Rhodothermaceae bacterium | reverse complement strand
TACTGTTTTTCGGCTGGTGATAGCCATTGGGACCGGGCCGGGCCTGGTGCTGATTCTCCGGTGGTTCTGGTGGCGCATCAATGCCTGGGCAGAGTTGTCTTCCATGGTGGCTGGTTTCCTCATAGGTCTGTTCACTACGGTAGTCCCTGTTCTTACTATCGAGCAGTTCGGCATCCGCCTGATGGTTATTACCGCCATTACGGCAGCCCTATGGATCACCGTCATGTATGCCACGCCGCCTGAGTCGGACGCTGTTCTGGACTCCTTTTACCGTAAGGTGCGTCCGGGGGGCCCGGGCTGGAAGCGGCAGCGGGAGCGCACGGGGCTTCCGGGCGCCCATTCTCTTGCATTTGACCTGAAGCGTATCCTCGCGGCGCTCTGTGTGCTTTTTGGTCTTATGTTTGGGGTAGGAGCCGCTTTGCTGCTTCGCTGGACGGTGGCCGTGAGCATGGTTCTGCTTGCTGCCCTCGGAACCGGCTGGCTTCTACGGTTGCGAGCGAGCAGGCTCGCTCAAACTCCCTCATGAGGGTCTCTCAGGTAACACGCTTCCGTAATGAAACCCGGACGGGGCGATTGACATTCGAGGTAGCTGTAGATCGTATGAAGGAGGGGCCATGGGTAGGCAGCGAATACCTGGGATCTCACCTTCCTGGAAGCATCGTTAAGGACTGGTCGTACATTTATGTCCACCATTGATAACCTGGCTCTTTTTCCACTTGGCATTGTGCTCTATCCGGGAGAGCGACTCCCACTGCATATTTTCGAGCCTCAATACAAAGAGATGGTAGGCGAATGCCTTGCGCAGGATGGTCCTTTCGGCATTATGCTATTCATGGAGGGAAAGCTGGCTCAGGTCGGTTGCATCGCACGCATAGAGCAGATCGTCAAACGCTATGATGACGGCAGGCTGGATCTGCTGGTCACGGGGGATGATCGCTTCCGAGTCCGTGAGCTTCGGCACGACAAAACCTATTTAACGGCGAGCGTAGAAACGCTGAAGGAGCCTGATGAGCCGCTGGATCGTGCGCTGGTAGAACGCGCCATCACGCAGCATATGCGGCTGCTGGAACTGGCTGGCAGGACGGTTCGCCCGAGCATCTATCAGAATGTGCGAACCGTATCTTACATTCTGGCGCACAATGCCGGGCTTACGCCCCGGCAGAAGCAGGATGTGCTTGAACTCTTGACAGAGAACGAGCGCATCGTTTATCTCACCAACCACTTTGAGTCCATCATACCACGGGTGGAGCAGATGGAGGGTTTGCGCCGTCGCATCCGTTCAAATGGTCACTTCAAAGACTTTCCGGCAGGAACCGAGTAGGAGCGCCCTATGCCTGCAATAGGATCTTACACGCTGCATACCATTGAAACGGGACGATTCAGGTTAGACGGGGGAGCCATGTTCGGCATTGTCCCCCGGACACTCTGGGAACGGCGTGTGGAGCCGGATAGCCGAAACCGGATCACCATGCATATGCGCTGCCTTCTGCTGGAAAGCAGCGATCGCCTCATTCTTATTGACAATGGCCTCGGAGACAAATTCGACGCGAAGTTCAAGGACATATACGCCGTAGAGCAGGATTTCGCCGATCTGCACAGTTCATTAAAACAGGTGGGTGTGTCGGCAGAGGACGTGACCGATGTGATTCTGACCCATCTGCATTTCGATCATTGCGGGGGAAGCACGCGAAGGAAAGGCGACCGGCTCGAACTGGTGTTCAGCCGCGCAATGCACCATGTGCAACGGGCGCACTGGGAGTGGGCGCTGCGCCCGAATGCACGTGAGGCTGCTTCTTTTCTGAAAGAGAACCTGGAACCCCTGGCGCAGTCGGGAAACCTCAACCTGCTGGACGGCGCCGTAGAGATCCTGCCCGGCATCGAGATGATCGTAGTAAACGGGCATACCGAGGCGCAGCAATTGGTCAAGGTCTCGGACGATGGAAAGACGCTGGTCTATGTGGCTGATCTTCTTCCAACCACTGCGCATCTGCCCCTGCCTTGGATTATGGCTTACGACGTGCGTCCGCTGGTTTCGATGGACGAAAAACAGGCGTTTCTGGATCTGGCTGTTGCCGGGAAGTGGAGCCTGTTCTTTGAACACGATCAAGCCGTCTCGGTGGCCGATGTAGTCGCGGACGGACACCGGATAGCTGCCGTCAATGAGCGTTCGCTTGGAGAACTTTGATCGGCAACAACGCGAGAAACTGGCTGTAGTGGTATGCCACGCTTTTTCGCACCTTGGCTCCTTTACAAGTCCTTTACAATTCGCGTATCTTCAGCCTTTGTTGGTCCGCCGGATAAGAAAATTCCTGGATTGTATTCCGTCGGCTAATCCATTATTTATCCGCAAGCTCATGGGAGAACACACCCAGGTGTACGCCCGGACAGAACCTGCCGAAACAGCGCGCTACTTTCTGCTGCTGGTTGAAGCAGGGGAGAGCACGGAGGTTGAGCAAGCCCTGTTGGGGTCCGATGTCGCATTCCATGTTACGCGCGTCGAAAACATTGCCGGGGCGCTCGCTTCGTTGCGCAAGGCGCACTTCGATCTGGCGCTGACAGATCACCAGTTGCCAGATGGCACAAGCCTCGATCTGCTTGAGGCTCTAAGGCGTAATGAGCGGCGTATTCCGCCGGTAATCGTTCATGCCGTCTCTGGTGGCGAGGAACTGGCGGTGAGCGTCATGAAGGCTGGCGCCGCTGACTTTTTATCGGGGGATCTGGACGTTCAGGCGCTGCCCGAAAGGCTCAGCGAAATGATCCGGGGCCGCTCTGCCGATCGCAATCGCGAGAATCGCATGACGCTGGAGGAGGCAGCGAAGCTGCTTGAATCTATCAGGGTTAATCTCTCGAGAGTTAACCATGACATAAACAATCCGCTCTCCATTATATCGGGCAACGCGCAGTTGCTTCTCGAACTGGCCTACGCAATGGACTTGCAGGATGACCTGGTGCAGCCGATTCGGGACATAGAGGAAGCGAGCCGCAGAATCGCAGATCTTCTGCATAAGCTGGTGGTGCTCCGGGATCGTATTCCGCGTCCCTCCTCCGGCGGCGCCCCAGATCTGCCCGGCCGCTGATCCCGTGTGAACGTGGTGTTAAAAAGAGTGGATACGGAACTCATCAGAGGATAATTCTTTACAGAGGCTCGGTTATACGGAATCAGGAAGAGGTAAACCTGTTGCCCTTGTGCATGTATGAAGCGCAGAGTATCTTTGGCCCGTATAGCATCGCTACATTTCTGTGTAAAGCCCAATTGCCTATCGCAAGCAACTGTTACGAGCGTTCCGTCTTCCGAATCGAGACGCAACCGGCAATGCGCCGGGTCATGTATTTAACGTAACAGGATCGGAGACTCCCCTGTCGCAATAAGCTTTCGGTCTGCTCCTGTGGATGGGCATCGGAAGCTGCCGTTATGAACGGATCAACAGTAATCAGGCAGGTCGGCGCCCCAGCTTTTTTTGTGTATGCGTAAGCAGTCTTGCTTGTTTGGCCGGGTCCTCTTGATGGTTGCCGGCATCCTTTTCCTCACGCATGGGGCCAGGGGCCAGGCTTCTGATGTCCGTGTGGCCTCGGAAGACCGGGACGGCGCCGTCATCGAGGTGTCCGCAACATGGCCTCTTTCACTCAGGGCTGTCGTTGATTCAGCGGCTGCGACGACGCTTACCGCCGCTTCGCTCGCCCGCATTTCGGGGCAGTTGGTGGAAGCCTACGCACCGCTCAAACTGCCTGCGCTGGTTTCGCCGGTTGTGCAGGTCATTGCCTCAGACTACGACGAGATTTCTTTGCCCGCCGCTGCCGGCGACTCCCTGGCCGCTGCGCTGGACCGCGCCCCGGTGGAGGTCGTCGGTCTTGGCATGGAGCGAAAACGTCCGGCGGCAACGCTTCTGGCTCGCCTGCTGACCTATGACGAGGCGACGGGCGTCCTTCGTCGTTACCGGCGATTGCTCGTGCAGGTAACCTATCGGGGCAGCGCATCTGACCAGGGCGCGACAAGACTGGCTGTTGCAGGGAGCAGGGCCGACAATCCCCACCTGGCCGTTTCCCGCAGCGCTCTTGCGGATGGTTTTGTTTTCAAGATTCCGGTTACGGAAGAAGGGATCTACAAAATTGATCGGAATACGCTTTCCACGCTTCTGGCAGGAACTGGCTTGACCATAGACAATCTGGATGCGGCCAGGATCAAGGTCTACGGCAATGGAGGGGCGTCGCTGCCTGCTCTGAACAGCGCTCCGAGGCCCGCCGACCTCGTAGAAAATCCGATATGGATTCGTAAGGAAGGCAATGAACTGGATGTTTACTTTTACGCGGCGGCTCCCTCCGGCTGGCGCTACAATGCTGTTTCAGGAGAATGGGAGCATTACGTTCACCCCTTCTCGAATGACAACTACTACTTCCTCAAGTTTGCTTCGGAAGCAGAAGAAGGAAAACGGGTAGCGGCGGTCCCCTTCCCCGGATACACAGATGCGCGACAGGTTTCTCAAGTCACGGGACGTTTTTTCAGCGAACCCGACGAAGTGAACTGGAGCGGGGAAGGACATTCCGGGCATACCTGGGTAAGCAAGCAAATCGGTCCAAAGGAGCGCAAGGAGATCTTTGCCAACCGGCAACTTCCAGGCATTGCGCCGGGCGAGGTGCGTTACCGCGCCCGCGTAGCGATAAATTCGAATCCGGAAGCTGCAGTTTACTTTGAATCGAATGGAGTGCGGCTGGCAGAGATAACGGCAGGCCGCACGGGCACGCATGAAACGGCTCCGGCGGCGCGTGCAGCCGAAAAGAATTTCGTTCAGGCTAATCCGGGCGGAGGGGGGCTGACCCTTTCGATGACGCTCCAGCAGCAAAGCAATGATCCGGAGGCTGCGCTCGATTGGGTGCGCGTGTTTTACCCCCAGACGCTACGGGCAGAAAACGGCTACCTTCGTTTTGTCACGCCGGCTGGTGAGGCGGGACGTTTTGATATGAACATGACAGGCTTTACGCAGGAGCCGCAGGTGTGGGATGTCACTGAGCCGGGGAGCATAAGGGCGCTTGCCGTTCAGCGAAGCGGAGAAGGATACCGGTTTCAGGTTCAGGTAGAAGATTCCGCACAGCCCCGTGAACTGGTGGCTTTTGTAGCGAGCGCAGCACGCCTGCCCGGCCAGACGAACAGGGTGTCGCCTCAGAATCTTCACGGCATTCAGTCATACCCTGAGTTTATCATCGTTGCGCCGGATACGTTTCAGGTGCTGGCCCAGGAATTCGCCGACTACAGGCGGAAACAGGGAATGAGTGTAGAGGTCAGTCTGGTCAATCAGATTTACAACGAGTTTTCCGGCGGTCTTCCGGACATGCGGGCGGTTCGTGATTATTTCAAGTTCCTGTATGACCGCAGCAGTGGGGACGACCCGGCCCTCCGATATGCGCTGCTTTTCGGCGATGGACATTTCGACTTCCGTGGGCTTGGGGAACCGGCAGAACTTAACAACTGGATTTTTCCTTACGAGACAGAGGAGTCTTTCGATCCAATCGCTTCTTTCACCAGCGATGACTATTTCGGGCTTCTGGATGATAACGAAGGAATATGGCCTTACCGGGGAGAATCCGTGGAGTCGTCGGAGCGGGTGGATATCGGCATCGGGCGTTTTACGGTTCAGACCAGGGATGAAGCAAGCGCCGTTATGAAAAAGATCAAAGACTACGAGAGCAATGATACCTATGGCGCATGGCGCAGCCGTTATCTGTTTGTCGCAGACGATTCGTACAACGGGCTGGGAGGATATGCGGAGAATATCCCGGATCTGCATGTGCAGAATTCGGATGTCGTAGCGAGAGATGTGCGATCCACCTCCCCTGAGATCAACATTCAGAAAATCTACGGCGTGTCGTATCAGCGTGTGTTTCTGAATGGTTGGAAGCTTCCGGAAGTTCGGAAAGACATTCTGTCGAGCCTCGAAAGCGGATTGCTGGCGTTTAACTACAGCGGGCATGGCGGAGAAGATGCGCTTGCGCAGGAAAAGATATTCACGCAGCAAGACGCTGAGATGCTGCAAAACTACGAGGCCCTCCCCATTTTTATAACGGCTACCTGTTCGTTCGGACGGTGGGATATGGAAAGCGAGCAGAGCGGAGCAGAAGCATTGCTTCTCAACAGCAAGGGCGGCGCCATCGCGCTCATGACGACCGTTCGGACGGTATACACTTCCCTGGGGACTACATCGCTGAATGTGGGGCTGAACCGCGCCGTCAACGACGCGCTCTTTGAGCGGGAAGCGAACGGCTTGCCTCGCCGCCTGGGGGATGCGCTTCGCATTGCGAAAAATACTTCAGCCGGAGCGCAGGACAACAACCGCAAGTTCAACCTGCTGGGGGATCCCACGATGCGAATTGGCCTGCCTCCGCAAGAGGTAAAGGTGCTGACCGTAAATGACATACCGGTTGCGGAAACCCAGGCTCCTATCCGCGCCCTCGACAAGGTCACCATTTCCGGTGAAGTGCGCTTCGCGGAGGGAAACGTAGATGAATCCTTCAACGGTCAGGTTGTCCTGACCGTGTTCGACGCAGAACGCGAAGTGAATTTTCAGATGCCCAATGGCAGGACCGGGACCTACACCGTTCGGGAAGACCTCATCTGGCGCGGTGAAGTCGGGGCATCCAACGGACGTTTTTCAGCGACGTTTGTTGTTCCGAAAGATATTTCCTACAGCAACCGGACGGGCAGGATCTCCGCCTACGCGCAGTCTGGTGAATTGCAGGGACTTGGATTCACAGAGAACATTGTCGTCGGGGGAACATCCGCCAATCCTCCCAACGATAAAAAGGGACCGGAAATTGCCCTCTTTATGAATGACACAACATTTGTGTCCGGTGGGATGACGACTGCTTCGCCGCAACTGCTGGTGAAGTTGTTCGATGAGAGTGGAATAAACACGGTCGGCGCAGGCGTGGGGCACGAAATGCTGCTGGTGCTGGACAACGATGAGCAGAATGCCGTAAGCGTCAGCAATCATTATGAAAGCGAAGCCGACTCGTATCAGCGCGGCAAGGTGGCATATCCGCTGACGGAATACCTTCGCAGGCAGAACAAGGAAGCGCTGGATCCGGGACCGCATACCATCACGGTGAAGGCGTGGGACGTGCTCAATAATTCGACAACCGCAACGCTCGACTTCTATGTATCGGAAAGCGCAGACCTGGCGCTGCGCAACGTCTATAACTATCCCAATCCGATGGTAGGAGACACGCGGTTCATCTTTGAACATAACCAGCCGCCTGGAACAGCCGCCCGTGTTCAGATTCGCGTGTACACGCTTTCAGGCAGGCCCGTACGCACGATTGATACAGAAGAAGCCTTGCCGGGCGGCGTGCTGCCGGGAGGCATCGTGCAGGTGCTCTGGAACGGACTCGACGAGGATCAGGACCCGCTGGCGACAGGCGTGTATTTGTATAAACTCCGTGTAGAGGTTGATATCCCGGATGGAGAGCGCAGCGTGTCGGAGCATATAGAAAAACTCGCCGTTATTCGGTAGGCAAATACGGAAAAAGGAAATGAGAACAGATTCACCTTTATATCAGAGCTTAGGTTTCACCATGAAACGTACCATACTTCGCTTGACGAGGGACTTGCGTTCCCGCGCAGCGCTGGCTTCGGGGCTGACCGCCCTGCTGTTGCTTGTACCAGGTCTCGCGCAGCAGGCGCAGGCGCAGATAGGAGGGGCCGCCGTTGTGTTCCTGATGATCGAGCCGGACAGCCGCTCCGCCGCGATGGGCAACACCGGGGTCGCTCTTGCGGATAACCCTTACGCCATTTTCTGGAATCCTGCGGGCCTTGCCTATCAGACATCCACACAGGCATCGCTGACGCACTCGAACTGGCTGCCGAAATTCAGCTCTGAACTGTACTATGAATACCTGGTTGGCACATACCATGTAGACGGGTGGGGCACTTTCGGCGCGCACATTACGTTCCTGAATCTTGGCAAGCACGAAGGCCGCGACGAATCTAACAATCCAACCGGCGAGTTCCGATCCTATGACCTGGCTACCGGGGTCTCATACGGCTTCAACCTGACAAAGCGGTTTGCTCTGGGCACGAGCCTGCGCCTGATCTATTCCAACCTGGCCCCACAGCAAACGGTCGGCGCCCAGAAAACGAAAGCCGGCGTTTCTGCCGGGGTTGATCTGGCTGGCTTGTATCGCGTCCCCGGAATCAAGTTGGGCGGCGTTAACACGACGTTTTCCGCTGGATTCAACCTTGCCAACATGGGCCCGAAAATTCAGTACTCCGACAGCAAGCAGGCAGATCCCATCCCGACCAACTTGCGCTTCGGATATGCCGTTACGTTTGACTTCGATGAGTACAACTCACTTACGCTGTCGAACGATTTTACGAAGATGCTCACACACTCGGTGCGCGACACCGTGGAGAACATCTCGGTAGCTGATCCCTTCTATAAGGCAATTTTTTCGTCCTGGCAGTCGATTGAGGTCCGCACCAACGCCCTGAATGCCGACGATCCGAAGTATGAAACCCTGAGTGCGCTCGATCAGCTTATTATCGGGGCAGGCCTTGAGTACTGGTACCGGAATCTCTTTGCGATGCGGACAGGCTATTTTTACGAAAACCCTTACAACGGAAACCGGCAGTTCCTGACGTTTGGGGCAGGCGTGCGCTGGAATATCGTAGGGGTGGATTTCTCTTACATTTATGCGCTTGAACAAGAGCATCCGCTTTCGGATACCATTCGCTTTTCTCTCCTGCTTAACATGGGTCGATAAACCGCGTTGCTAAGTCTGTCGGACATCGGCCCGCAACGAGCACACCAGGAGACCTATGCACTGCACTGGTGCAATAGGTCTCCTGTGGTTTGCTATATCCTGTGCGGCCTGTTTCTCGCAACTATCTGTTCCATTCCGGCGTCTGTCCGGGGTCAATCCGTTTCCTTCCCGGAGGTGCGGCTTCGATCCCACGGCCCCGCAGGGAGCTATGGCGCCGGCGAACGGATTCGGCGCCCTGCCGCCGAGCACTACGATGTCGTCGCGTTGCGCGTCGAATTTCAGCCTGACACGACGCGGTTTACCACCGGAGACGGGACGTTTGCATCGGCGCTTTTCGATACGCTGCGCCCAAATCTGGATCCACTGCCCCATGATGCTGCCTATTTCCAGGCGCATCTGGATTTCCTGGAGGACTACGTTGCAACGGTCTCAGATGGAAAAACAAGAATAACGCCGCATCTGATCCCTGAAGTCGTGCGTCTTTCGCAAAAGATGGCAGTCTACAGTCCTACGGGAGTTGCGTCCGATTCGGATGCCGAGCTAAGAAAGCTGGCAGCGTTTGTAGAAGAGGCATGGCGCACGGCAAGCGAGAACGTGGCATTTGACGCCTCCGGATTGGATCCGGAGCATACGGCCTTCGTGTTGTTTCATGCAGGCGTAGGACGCGACCTTGAACTGACGGGAACGACGCTCGATCGCACCCCGGAGGACCTGCCATCGCTTTTTTTCGACAGTCGTGCGTTAGACCGGTTATTGCCGGGATCCTCATTTTCCTTCAAAGGGCTGCCTGTCGGTCATACGATGATCGTTCCCCGTACAGAAACGAGACGTGGGTTTAATTTCATTACTGACGAGCCGTTTCTGGCAGAGTTTTCGATCAACGGCATCCTGGCAGCCAATTTTTTCAGTTTTCTCAGGGCGCCGGATCTGTTTGACACCGCTACAGGCCAGAGCGCGATAGGACCTTTCGGCTTGATGGATCCCCTGGGCATTTTTGCCTATGCCGGGCTTTTTCCGCCGGAGCCGAGTGCCTGGACAAAGTACTACCTGGGCTGGACGGACCCTCTGGAAGTTGCAGACGACGGTCCGGTATCCGTGCAGCTTCGTGCGGCAGTAGATCAGGCCGGATCCGATGCTGCGCTCATCCCCGTTTCTGGCGCTGAGTACTTCCTGGTTGAGAACAGGAACCGGGATCCGGAAGGAGACGGGCTGGTGATGCGCATCTGGAAGGAGGGCAATATCACGGAACAACGGGTACAAAACGGCGACGAGCAGTTCAATTCGTTTACGCAGGAAGGCTTTGCAGGTGGCGTAGTGGTAGGCATAGACAACTACGATTGGGCCTTGCCCGGAGGAATCGGAGAGGATGGCAGCATCCTCAACGGCGGCATTCTTATCTGGCACATCGACGAAAGACGGCTGGTTGCCCGTCTTGCCGAAAACCGGGTAAACGCGGATCCGGAGCGTCGGGCCGTAGATCTGGAGGAAGCTGACGGAGCGCAAGACCTCGGATTTCCTTCCGGATCGGATTTTGGCCCGCAGGCCGATCTGGGAAGTCCTTTCGATTACTTTTACAAAGGCAATCCTGTATCCGTTGAAACATTGGGGGGCCGGATCATACGCCTTTATCAGAACCGCTTTGGCCCGGACACGAACCCGAACAGCGCTACGAATGAAGGGGGAGTGAGCTTTGTTGTCCTGGAGGAGTTTTCGGAGCCGGGCGCAGTCATGTCTTTTGTTTACCGCAGGCAAGACGCAGAGGCAGGGATCAGGCCATTAACCGTTGCGAATCCGCTCTATGGAGAGGAAGTGCGTTTTTCGAGAGGCTCATCGATCTCTGTTCATGGAGGGGCTGGAAGTCAGCCTGCCCGGCTGGTCGTGTATGCCGCTGCCGTAGACGAAGGAGGATCCGGAAAAGCGAGCGGACTCTATCTGGATGGCAGCGGTGAAACGGATAGCCCGTCTTCCATAAAGCCGGCTGTATCGGATCGTGCGGAGGCTTATCTCTACCGGCAAATGGAGCCGCCAGGTGGTTGGGAGATTGCTGTAGACCGCAGGCAGGAAAACGGCGCGTATACACGTGAGGTCATGCCTCTTCCCAATACGCTTGATCTTCTTACACCTGTGTCTCCACTCGTGAGCGTTGACAGGCAGGGAGGTAAGTTCTGGTGCGCCCTGTTTGCCGCGCCGGGCGCCGGAGCACAGGTGGCGTGCGTTGATGAGGATCTTCAAACTCAAATAACACCTGTGCCGGACGTTGGAGGGGATGTAAGCTTCTCCGTGGTGGAAGGCAATCGCCTGGTTGTAGCTGGGTCGCAGGCAACGCGCGTGATAGATGGTCCTGAAGCATGGACGTACAGCATTCCGGAGGGAACCGGGGTTGGGCAGGCAGCATTCGGCAATGACCGGGGCGGCCTTACTGGCGTGCTCCCAGTAAAGGAAAAGGGTGAATTGCTTTTTCTTTTGCCGGGGGGTGAAGTCCAGCGCATCGATGTTGCCGCGCATGCAGGAAACGGAGGGGCATTTGGGTTATCGGCCTATCCTGTTCTCGCAGACCTCGATGCAGATGGCTACCTGGACGCTCTGGCAACGTACGACTCGACGCTCGTGGCATTCACGCAGGGCGCCGCCGTCGTGCGCGGCTTTCCGGTGCGCCTTACCGCGCCTTCCGTATCCCAACCGCTCGTTGCAAGGCTCACAGATAGCGGCGCTTGGTCCGTGCTGGTCGCCGGTACGGACGGATACGTTCACGGTTATGATCTGGGCGCCAGGGGCGAGCCTGTAGCCGGTTTCCCGCTGGCTGTAGGGCTGCGCATTGCCGGGACGCCTGCGCTGAACGACGGCAAGCTCTTTGCCGTATCGGAAGATGGCGTATTGAAGGCGTGGGAACTCGAGAAACTGAACGAGATAGCCTGGGGTGAGCTTTACGGAGAGGGGCGTAATCATAGTTATGCAAAGGTTGCCGCCAATCCGAATCCTTCGCCGGGAGGTGGTTTGCTGGTCGAGGAGGAAACTTATAACTGGCCGAATCCTGTTCGTAATGGGGAAACCTATCTTCGATGCATGACCCGCGAAGACAGTCGTATCCGGATTACCATCATCGACAGCGGTGGCGCCTTGATCGACCAGATTCACATCGACGGCGTGCGCGGCAATACGCCAGTAGAACATTTATGGCAAACGAACGCGCCGAGCGGGTTGTACTACGTCCGGGTTACCGCTACATCGGATAGTGGGCAGACGCAAACAAAACTTGTCAAGCTGGCGATCCTTCGATAATCGTAGTGGAAGAGAGAAAGACCAGGCAATGATCAACGGTAGAAGCGCCATACCTTATCTCGCCGCCGGCTGGCTGGCGGCGTTGTTGCTTGCCGTGGCGCCGCTTCAGGCGCAGGAGTCGCCGGCTCTCTACAACTACCCCATGCCCGGTTTGAACTGGTATACCATCGAAACGCCGCACTTCAATGTGGTATTCCATGCGGACTCGGCGGGACGAGGCAGCAGTCGCACCGCACAGGCGGTTGCCCGCATTGCTGAAGACATTTACGCCCCGATCACCTCGCTCTATGCCCACGAACCCGATACCAGGGTTACTTTCATTTTAAAGGACTACGAAGACTACTCCAACGGGGCTTCGTATTTCCTGGATAACAAAATCGAGATATGGGCGCCCGCCCTGAATACTCCGTTGCGCGGCGATCACAACTGGTTGCGTAACGTGATTACGCACGAGTTTACGCACATGGTGCAAGTGCAGAAAACGATGAAAGCAGGGCGCCGCCTGCCCTTTCTTTACTTCCAGTTGCTGACCTATGAGGATGTAAAGCGTCCGGACGTGCTTTACGGATTTCCGAACGGCATCGTCACGTATCCTTTCGCAACGTTGAACAATCCGGCATGGTTTGCGGAAGGAACGGCGCAGTACCAGCGAACCGGTCTCGGCTATGACGATTGGGACAGTCACCGGGACATGCTGTTGCGAACCCGTGTGCTGGCCGGAAAGGAGTTGACGCTGGATGAGATGGGCGGATTCTATTCTCACACAAGCCTGATGCGAGAAGGGGTATACAATCACGGTTTTGCGTTCACCCAGTACATTGCCGGTAAATACGGAGAGGATGCGCTCCGGAAAATCAGCGATGCCTTGAGCAGTTGGGGCAACGTGAATGTGGATCAGGCCATGAAAGATGCGCTCGGCCAGTCCGGAGAGGCCATATACCGGGAATGGATGACGGCGCTGCGGCGCGAGTACGAAACGCGGACGGCTTCCATTCGGGAGCATCTGGTCGAAGGAAGGCTGATCGAGCCGGATGGGTTCAGCAACTTCTACCCCCGGCTTTCTCCGGACGGAACGCAACTAGCCTACATCTCGAACCGGGGTGAGGATTTTAACCTTTCGAGCCTCTATGTGCGCAGCCTGTCATCCGGCGAAATGGCGAGCTATGACCTCGGAGGTCAGGCTGCCACTCCTCCGTTTGAGCAGACCTGCGCATTGGGGCAGCGGCTCAAGGCGGGAGTGGAAGGAGCATTCGGCTGGCGACCCGACGGCAAAGCCATTGTGTACGCCCGCACCCGTGATACGCGACAGGGGTATCTCTACTCAGACTTGTATGAACTGGAACTTGCGTCAAAAAAGGTCCGGCGGCTGACGCGCGAACTGCGCGCCTCCGCACCTGCCTATGCTCCTGACGGAAAGCGCATCGTTTTTGTGGGGCAGGGCGACGGTACCACCAATCTGTTCGTGCTGGACCGGGAGACCGGGCAGGTAACTCGCATCACCTCTTACGAAGATGGGTCTCAGGTTTCAGAACCTGTATGGCGCCCATCCGGCGAGTGGATCTATTTCGGGCATTCGCGAGTGCGTGGCCGCGATCTCGTTCGCGTCCGGCCCGATGGCAAGGACCTTGAACTGGTTCTTGCCTCGGAATTTGACGAGCGTAGCCCTGCCTTTAGTCCGGCTGGAGACACATTGTATTTTTCGTCCGACCGGGCAGGAATTTTCAATCTGTACCGGATGCCGATTGAGGGCAGCGAGGAGCCGGAACGACTTACGAATGTGCTGGGGGGGGCCTTCATGCCCTCCGTGAGTGCTGCAGGCGAGGTAGCGTTCTCGCAATATCAGTGGGACGGTTACAAGATAGCTCTTCTCGATGTTGCGCCACGGCTTCCGGAAGCCGCAGGTCTTGCATCGTATCTACCCCCTGAGATCACACAAAAGAATGATTCCCCAGTGTTGGCATCCTCGTCCTGGCAGCAGTTGAACGCCTTTGATGATACGGATCTGCGCCCGTTCGGAGCGGGCATCGTGGAGGAAGTACGCAGAGAGGGACAGTTGGCGCTCCCTACAGAACTCGGCGTGGAAGGCGGGCCGCAAGAGTCGGCGTTTTCCATTACGAAATACAGCAATATCTTCACGGCTTTCAGCTTTTATCCCGTGCTCCGGCTGGATCAGTATGCCACGCGCAGGCGGAGTTTGCTGAATACCGGGCTAGCGGATCGCACGCGAGCAGAAACACTCCTTCGGAATACGAAGGTAGGTTTTTACGTCTCGTCCCGTGAGGTGCTTGAAGGTCTTACCATGATGGGAGGACTGTTGCTGGGGCCGGCATCTGCCGAAACCGGATCTGCAGGCGATTTCATTGATCCCACGAACCTGCTAAACATGGAGCGCGACGCCTTTTTGCAGTTTCACTACGGAAAAGGATTCGGCCTCATCCCGCAGCGCTGGTCTCCGCAGATCTCCATCGAACTGAATAACATACGGCGGAATGTTGAGGGCGGGCTGGACATCGAGGAGTTTCCCTGCACCGCTTGCTTTCCGGACACGACGCAAGCCGACCTTTCCTACAATCTGTGGGAAGGCGATCTGGCGGTGCGCAGCAAGCTCGGCAAGAGCCTTCTGCTGGAAGCTGGGTATCGTTACAGTCCATACCGTGTAACGACGGAACGTTTTTTCTCGCGGGAAGCAAATCAATCTATTGAAAGCTCGTCGTCTCGCTATTTCATTGGCCGGGCGTTGCGCTTGAAAGCATACTTTGAAGCCTTGCACCCGCACCGGAACGATGACGTGGTTCCGGAAGGACTGCGCGTAGAGGCCGGCTATGAATACGAGCCGGGAAGGTTGCTGGATCGGTTCAACATCGAAGATGGTCTGCTGGTGCCTGAATACCTGGAATACAGGAACCACCGGCTGACGCTGGACTCCCGGTTCGGATTTCGCCTTCCCGGTATGCTCAATGGCGGCGCCCATGGATTGAACTTGCGGCTCAGAGGAAGCACGATCCTCGGAGCGCCGGTAGACGACTTCTTCAACGACTATGTGGGGGGACTGGTAGGAGCCAGAGGCTACCCGTTTTACGCACTTGGAGGAAACGAAGCGGCCTGGTTTCAGGTAGCCTATCATTTCCCGCTGGCGCCCCGTATTCATCGCCAGTTTTTCTTCACCTACATCGATAAACTCTATGGCCGTGTTTATGCGGATGCGGCTGCGGCGTGGAGTGGGGCATGGCCCGGCTTCGGAGAGATACGCAAAGATGTAGGCGCTGAACTAAGGCTCGCACTGGGTTCGTTCTATATGTTGCCAACAGCGGTTTTTGTCAGCGCTACCTACAGCCTGGATGCATTTGACTTCCAGCTTGACGAAGGGTTCGTAACGCCGGAGGGAGCAACTTCCGTTCGCTACGGCAACGAACTGTTGTGGCACTTTGGCGTGCTCTTTTCGTTCGACTTGTAAAAGCCTGTCTGCAAATGCGAGAGAGGTAAAGGTGCAGATTCCCGACAGATGTCCTGGCAGCCTTAACCACTTTTCGCGCGGAGTGAAGGTGATTCCTCAGCCATGAATTCAAGCATGATCTATCTGGTTTCTGCCCTGATGATTGCAGCCGGGATAGGCTTCATCTACTATCTGCTGCGTCCTAACGGCAGGCCGTGGCCTGCGGATGCGCTGCAATGGGTTGGAACCATCCTTTCGATGCTGCTGATTGCTTCGGCCTCGTTGCTGGTCTTTCTCACTCTGCGGTATGCAGGAAATGCGGGACAGGTATCGGTTGCAGGCATACCGGAGGTAGAAGCGTCTGAACTCAACCAACCGGCAGCCGGCTTTTCCTTCAGGATGGTGTCCAACGATGACGGGATGAACCTGGCTGATTTTGAAGGAAAAGTAGTGCTGCTCAATTTCTGGGCAACTTGGTGCGCCCCGTGCTTGATGGAGATTCCTGATCTGAACCGGTTGCAGGAAGCACATGGTGAAAAAGGGCTTGTAGTCTTGATGATTTCAGATGAGACCAGGGAAGATTTGCTTGCCTTTCAGGAGAAAACACCGCTGAAGACGTATCAGGCCTATATCAAACAAGTCGAAGATCTTCCCCAGCCTTTTCGCCGCACAATGGCTGTACGCCCGACAACCTATGTGATTGATCGGCAGGGGATGATACGATCTTATGCGGTTGGGGCGCAGAACTTCGACAGTTTTGAGACTGCTGTTCTTCCTTATCTGGAGGAAGGATTGGCGGCAGTACGTTGACCCTCCGGCAACCTGAACCCTGTTTAACACATAGACTGTTTTGACTGAAAAAGCCTGTATCCTGCGGATTCTTGCCCTGTTCGTCGTGGTTATACTACCTGGGGTTGGATCTGTATACGCGGACGGGGTCGAAGGGGCATCAACGCCTTACACGCCGGGCGCTCTCCGAGCCGAATTGCTATATTTACCTGGCGCAGGCCTGAATGAGCAACCTGCTGTTGGAGCGGAGCGAAGGATCATCCCTCTGGCATTTGGCTTGTCAGCAGTGGTTCCCGGAGCAGGGCAGGTTTACAACCGGCAATGGATTAAAGCGGCAGTAAGCGTTGCGCTGGAGGTCGCCCTCGTGGCAGGATATTTTTCGTGGCGGCAGCGCGGGCTGGACGGCGAAGATGCCTACCAGGCTTACGCGCACGCACACTGGAACCCGGTTAAGTATGCCCGGTGGGTGTCAGACTATTCCGATTGGCTGGACGGTGTAGATCGGGCAACGATCAATATCCCGGAAGGAATTGATTTCAGGAATCCGGCCTTGTGGACGCCGGCAGAACGCAGCGCTGCCCAGCGTTTCTTCAGCGAAATCCGCGCCGTTGAGGATCGCTTGTATCACCCGGATACCGGCGCGTCGTTTTCCCACAAGCTGCCCTATTTCGGCGAGCAGCAGTATTACGAACTCATAGGTAAGTACTTCCAGTTCTCACCTGGCTGGGACGAGTATCCTGCCTGGACTGACGGAGAAGCGTTCACGGGCGCTATCGATCCGGAAACGGCAGGGCCGGATCGCAAGAAGGTGAACGTTCCTGAGCAGTTCTATAACTACGCCCGTGACCATGCTCACACCAACGACCTGCTGAGAACAGCTTCCAGAGTCTCAGCCCTTGTGATCGTTAATCATCTGGTGGCGGCCATTGATGCCGCTGTGTTCGCCAAAATTCACAATGATCGCCTCTCCGCACGTGTCGAGCTTGGGTATATGCCCTCAGGCCGGGCGCAGCCGGTAGCAACGCTCCGGTATGCTTTTTAGCTTCGGCGGCGAAGGCGCTTTGCAGAAATACCACTATCGAGTGGGCTTTAAAGGCTTGTTTTCCATTCTTCTATTTTGCTTCTTGCATAAATCTCCGGCGCTTTATGCAAGGTTTAGCGCAGCTTCATTTCTCTCTTTAGCAAGTAGATCCCTTTTTTATGCCGTGGTACAGGAAGCTGCACTGGCAGATTATTGTTGGTCTGGCGCTAGGCCTCGTGTTCGGAATTGTTGCAGCCTCCGCCGGCTGGAGCCGGTTCGTAGATGATTGGATTGCACCTTTCGGGACGCTGTTCATCAATCTTCTCAAGCTGATTGCCGTACCCCTTATTCTTGCCTCTCTGATTACCGGCGTCGCCTCCCTGTCTGACTTGAAGAAGCTGTCGCGCATTGGAGGAAAGACGATAGCGATTTACCTCTTTACTACAGTCGTCGCCATCGTAATCGGGTTGGTTATCGTGAATGTGCTCAAGCCGGGCAGGACGGTTCCGCCTGAAATGCGCCAGAGGCTCCAGGAGAGCTATGAGGGAGACGCACTGCAACGCGAGAGTCAGGCGGCGGCGGCTCGCGATAGAGGCCCGCTGCAATCTATCATCGACATCGTCCCGGATAATTTCTTCGGTTCTGCATCAGACAATCGAAATATGCTCCAGGTGGTTTTTGTCGCCCTCTTTATGGGCATCGGGCTGCTTCTGATTCCACCTGACAAAGCCAGACCGCTCCTGGATTTTTTTGACGGCTTGAATGCGCTCGTAATCAAGCTGGTGGAAATGATTATGTACACAGCGCCCATCGGGGTTTTTGCGCTGATTGCAGGAACGATCACTTCCATCGCACAGGATAACCTGGGACAGATCGTAGAATTGCTGGCAGCGCTGGGGTACTACTGCATCGCCGTTTTGGCCGGTCTGCTCATTCACACCGTGGCGACCTATCCGCTTTTGCTGAAGCTGTTCGCGCCCAGCGTGTTGCGGGGTTTCTTTTCCGGTATTGCGCCGGCTCAACTCGTTGCTTTCTCTACCTCCTCCAGCGGTGCTACGCTGCCGGTCACGATGGAGTGCGCCGAGAAAAACCTGGGTATCTCAGAGGAAGTGTCTTCCTTTGTGTTGCCGCTTGGAGCCACCATCAATATGGACGGAACGGCGCTCTACCAGGCAGTTGCTGCTGTGTTCATTGCGCAAACGCTCGGACTTGGCCTTGACCTGGGAGCGCAACTCACCATTGTTCTGACCGCTGTGCTTGCCTCCATCGGAACCGCCGCCGTGCCAAGCGCGGGCATTGTGATGCTGGTCATCATTCTGGAATCCGTCGGGGTGCCGAGCGCAGGCATCGCTTTGATACTAGGAGTGGATCGTATTCTCGACATGACACGCACGGTAACTAACGTTACAGGCGATGCCACCGTTGCCGCAATCATCGCCGCCAGCGAGGGTGAAATGCAGCCCCGGCCTGTTTATAAGAAACTGTCTGGTACGTAGAAGTCGGACGCAGCATGGACGGACGCCTGCTAACTGTGCAGCATAGATGCTCCACTGCGTTCATCATGACACGGCTTTGGGGGACGCTGCAACCCACATCGAAATGTCATCCTGAGCGAAGAGTCTATACAACCCGAATGGCAGGTGCTAGGGGGTTATCTCTGCTCTGCCGGAAGCGACACTTTCCTGGCTTGCCAGACCGTTTCTGAGAGCTTGATAGTTCATGAAGCCTCGCTTCCAATGCAGCGTCGGAAGATAGGCTGTAGAGAATGCATAACCGTACATCATCTCCGCATCGGAGGGAAAGTTTATTAGGGGCGTATGGGTTTTTCGTCATCGCTGGCAGCGGCAGGAATCGGCATCGCACTTTTCTGTGCGCCTCCTGCTTTTGCACAGACGCCTCATACGCTGACCATCCGCACGGCGGAATCCGAAGCGCTGCTGGATTCTGCCTTTACGCAGATGATGAACTTTCAACTGGCGATAGCCGAAAGAAACCTGCGCTTGCTCGCTCGCCGACCGGATGGAGGCGCCGCTGCCTTTCAGCATCTGACGCTTGTTTCTCTGCTCAAGGTGCTGATCTCTGAACAGCCGGCTCATGGCGAGGAGTTTTTTCAGCGAGCAGATTCGCTGCGCGAAGAGATCAGGCATCTTGCAGATGAGCTGCATCGAACCTGGGTCGAAGCAGAAATCGATTTGATGCGAGCGCTTGTCTATGCAAGACAGGAACGGTACGTACGATCTGCGCTGGTCGCTCGTCTGGCGTACAGGAAGTTTGAGAAACTGATGCAGCAGGACACTTCTTTTTACGATGGGTATGCAGGTCTGGGCTTACTACATCTGGCTGTTGGCTCTCTGCCATCCCCATACCGGCGGTTGCTTCGCCTCTTCGGATACAAAGGAAGCGTCCGACAGGGCGCAGAAGAGTTACAGGCAGTCTGTAAACTTGGAACGTACCGCCAGGAATTTGCACTGGTGACGCTGGCTCTGGCTGACGCTTTGTTGTACCGGGATCCTGAAGCTGGCTTGAAAAAGATTCATGGGTTTTACGAGCGCCATCCGGAAAGCACGCTTGCAGGGTATCTTCTCGGTTTCATGCTTATGCAGAACCGCCGCGCTGCGGAAGCGCAGGCGGTTCTTGCTGCTGCGGCAGCTTGGCAAGATGCGCCCGGTTCATCGTATTTCCGTATCCCGTTTGTCGATCACTACCTGGGAAAAGCTTTCTTGCTGCAAAACCGTTTTGCGGAGGCTGAAATGCACTTCCGGCTGTATCTCACACGGCAGGAGGGACCTGCGCTCAAGGCAAGTACATGGCATCTGTTAGGGATCGCAGTCGAATTGCAGGGGCGTCGTCCGGAATCCCTTGAATACTACCGGGCCGTTGCAGGCAGGCGAGACTTTGATGGCGACCGGGCTGCCTATCGTTCTGCCCGACATCGCCTGGAACAGCCGCTTGTGGGCCTGGAGAAAAAGCTTCTGCTGGGCGCGAATCTCTATGACGGCGGCGCCCCTGAACAGGCTGAACCCCTCTTGCGTCAGGTATTTCACGACCCGTCGGCTACGGAAGCGGAACGCGCCGAGGCCGCATACCGGCTGGGTCGCGTGCAGCAATCCCTGGGGCATCGTACCGAGGCGCTACAGTCTTATCTGTTTGCCGCCGAGCATCCGGGCGACGAAGCGGCGCGATGGAAGCCCTGGAGTTTATACTACATGGGGCGTATCCACGCAGAAATGGGCGAGCAGCAAAAAGCCGCAGAAAGATACCTGGAGGCGCTGGCCTGCAAGGGGCAGTATGACTATGACTATGCGCAGGCGCTCGAACAAAACGCGCGCGCTGCCCTGGAACAGCTTGGAACGAAGTGACAGCGGCGGGCGCTTCCTTCCCGGCATCGAACCTAACCTGCTTCGACAGGGTTACAGCCCCCAGCCTGAAAGCATTGCCGCGAAGCGCGCAGTTGCTTTACTTCGATTAACTTTCCTCTTCAAAACGGAATGAAACCGCTGATTTCCAGGACGACCGATGCTCTGTTGCAATCCGAACGGGAGGCGTTGCATGGCCTCCGAAGCTTGCTGGAAGACCTGGATGCTGAACGTCAGGTCCTGGAGCAACTTGATGAGCTGATTGCTCATCTGGAAGAGCTTTTTCTGGTCGTGATTGTGGGAGAATTCAATGCGGGAAAGTCGAGTGTAATCAATGCGCTGTTCGGCGAGAAGATTATGGAGGAGGGGCCGATCCCAACAACGGCCAAAATAACCATCCTCCGATATGGGCCGGAGCCGCTCATAAGGCAACTCTCGGAATACGTGCTCGAACGTCGTTATCCGGCCGCTTTGCTGAAACACCTTAACCTGGTGGATACGCCGGGTACAAACTCGATAGTTCGACGCCATCAGGAAATCACGGAGGATTTTATACCACGCGCCGATCTGATTCTGTTCGTGACCTCGTTCGATCGTCCGCTTTCCGAATCGGAGCGGCAATTTCTTCAGTACGTTCGCAGTGCATGGGGAAAGCGCCTCGTGTTTGTCTTAAACAAAATAGACCTCGGTGATGAGAAAGGAATTGAACTCGAACAGGTTTTATCCTACCTGAAGTCTAGTTGCAGTGAACTGATGGGGTTCGAGCCGAAAGTTTTCCCCGTGAGCGCAGAACTCGCCTATGAATATAAAACAGACGGACAGGGGCCGCAGGCGCAAGAAAATTGGGCCAAAAGTCGCTTTGCTCCGCTGGAGCAGTTTGTAATGGATACGCTGACCGGAGCGGATCAGATGACGCTCAAGCTGCGTGCTCCCGTTGACTCCGGGTTGAAACTCCTGGAGACATTCGACCAGCGCTTGCTTGCGAGAGAGGAGGTGCTCCGTGAGGATATGCAGCAGTTAGAGGTGTTGCGCGAGCATTTTATAGAGGCTGAGTCTGAACTGCGGAATGGATATGGGAGATACCTGACTGAGATCGATAACCTCCTGCTCCAGATGGAGCGGCGCGGGGTGCAGTTTCTGGAAGATAACATCCGCGTCAGTAAGCTCCGACTTCTGAAAGACAAGGATGCCTTTAAGGAGGAGTTCAGTCGGCAGGTCATACGGCAGAGTGAACGGGAAATTGAAGACCGGCTCACGGACGGCGTTGATTGGCTGCTGCGGCACGTGCTTGGGCTCTGGAACTGGACGCTAGGCCGGTTCAATGCACAATTACGCTCCCGCCCGGCGCCAGGTAGTTCGTCTACAAACAACGAATTCCTGTATAACCGGGCGGAGGTCTTTGAAAAGATCCGACGTGAAGCTGAACGCCGCATCTCTGCGTACGATCTGCACGAAGAGGCGCGGCGTATTCTGGAGAATGCACGCAGTGCGGCTGCCTTGTTTCTGGGGACGGAGGGTATTGCAGCCGGCATCGGAGCAGTAGCTGCCATTATCGTTGCTACGTCGGCGGTAGATGTAACGGGTGGGCTTCTGGCTGCGGGGATGCTGGCGGCATTCGGATTTATATTCTTGCCGCGCCAGAAGCGCAAAGCCATCCGCGAGTACATGGCCCGCGTGGATGAACTACGTACGGACTTGACGCAGGCGCTGCGCGCCCAGTTCGACACGGAAACGCAGGAGGCGCTCCACAAGGTGCATGAATTGATAGCTCCTTTCGAGCAACTCGTAGGATCGGAACAGGAAACACTTGTTCAGGTCGCCAACAAACGCGAGGAGGTAGCCGATCATTTGCAGCGTTTGCGAAAGGAAATAGAAACGCGTTTCGGAGAAATCCGGATTGGAGATTGAGACCGGCATTAGATGCTGGTTCTTGCCTGGTGTTCTCAGGAGCGCTTTAGCGCAGCCATCATACGCGCGTAGTCCGCTTCGGAGAGTAAGCCTTGCTCGACTAGGTCCTCCAGCGCCCTGGCAACGGCTGGAATGTCTGATCCTGCGGCGCTGAACGCTATCGAGGCCGGCTCCCGGTCCATCTCTTCGGCGGCGCCGCGCAGCATGGCCTCGCGCAGAAATCTTGCCACATAGGGCGCCGCGTCAGGTTTCCCGGAGAAGTCGATAGCTATGGTCGTGGTCGCGCGTCCCTGGTTCACATCCAGATAAACCTTCTGGCCGCCGATGAGCTTGCGCTTGCTCTCGACGCGGACAATGTCAGCATAACGAACAGCCTGTACCGGTTCCAGCGCGTTGTTCTGAAAAAAGACGGTATCTACGGTAAAAACCGCTCCGTCTTTGGCTGTTCCGAGCAGCGTGGCATCATAGAGTGCGATGACATCTTCCGTACGTGCTCTTTTCGCGTAATCGTGCAAAGCGTTGCGAAGCCGCGCATCAGGGATGTCCGGGACGACGAACAGGCCAAGTTGCGGCGCATTCGGAATAAGCTCCAGAATCAAGTCTCGCATAGCTCAGCCATGGAAAAAAGCTCTTCGTTTTGCCTTGCCCCGGAGCCGTGTCAAGGAATGACGGCCATCGGAGCAGCAACGACATGGAGGAAGAAAGATGCCGTAATCTCGTACAATTGTGGCACAAATCCCACGATAAGCAGAAGCCCTGCGCAAAACACCAGCACGGCGGCAGAGGAACCTGGTACGGAAAACGAAACCTGTCGCGCCGTTTCAGTTTCAGGCGCATCATCCGGCGATTGCATCCAGAAAACCCACAGAACGCGCAGATAATACCCGGCAGACACAGCGCTAGCCAACACACCAACAAGAACCAGCCAGGTCAAGCCTGCATCGATGGCCGGAGCGAAAACGGCAACTTTGCCGAAGAAGCCTCCCATCGGAGGGAAGCCTGTAAGGCTGAACATAAAGATGCCCATTGTCACTCCGAGCAACGGCTTGCGCAGGCCAACCCCTGCCAGCGACGAGAGCGTCTGCACGCGACCCTGCTTTCCGTCCCATTCGAGAAGAGCCATTACGCCAAAGGCCCCGATGTTCATCAGCGTGTAGATGAGGAGATAGATGAGTGCTCCTGAATACCCCGCCGGAGTGCCCGCCGCCAGACCTACCAGCACGTAGCCTGCATGGGCGATAGACGAATACGCCAGCATACGCTTCACGTTGTTCTGGGCGAGTGCCAGCACGTTGCCGAGAATCATTGTGATAACGGCCACTACTGCAAGCACTAGGCTCCAATGCTCTGCCGGAAGCGCATAGTACAGGATCAGGATGAGCGCGGCAAACGCAGAAGCCTTTGAAGCCGTCGACATATATCCGGTGAGCGTCGTCGGAGCGCCCTGATATACGTCGGGGGTCCACATATGGAAAGGGGCTGCGCTGACTTTGAACATAAAACCTATCATCAAGAGCGCAACACCTGCCCAGAACAGCACTACGTTGGTGCTGGCAAGAAGCCCACCTATCATGTCGGGGAGGTACATGGTGCCGGTAGCTCCATAAAGAAGCGCAATTCCATAAAGAAAGAATCCGGTCGAGAAGGCTCCCAGCAAGAAGTACTTCAGTGCGCTTTCAATAGCGCCCTCGTCATCACGCACGAGACCTGTCAGGATGTACAGGCAGATCGACATCGTCTCCAGTCCGACAAAGACTGCAACGAGATTGTTCGCTGTGCCGAGGAGGATCATTCCGGCAGTGGCGAACAGGATAAGCGCGTACACCTCGCCATACTGATGGCCGATTTGCCGCAGATACGGAACCGACAGCACAATCGTCAGGGCTGCTCCCACCATGATGATGATATTCACGAATGAGGCAAAGCCGCCAACGCGGATCATACCAAAAAAGGCAGTTTCAGAGTCAAAGTCCAGGCGCAAAATTTCCCACAGGATTCCCAGGGCTAGGGCGCCTGCGCCAAGCCAGGGTATCCCCCGCGCATCGTTTCTGAACGCATCCCACACTACCATAACCAGGCCGGCGACCGTGATTATAACGAGCGAGAAAGCGCCGACCAGATCGGCCGGAAGCGTGTCATAAGCCTGTGCTAGGTCCATATCTCAAAATAAAAGTTCGCCCTTCCGGCAACGCATTCCGCGCCTGACTAGGTGATTGAAATACCTTCAATGGCGCGGGCCAACCTGACATCCATTTCCGTCACCCTGTCGCCGGCGTCATGCGTGCTCAGATAGATGTCTACCTGGTTGTAGACGTTCCGGATCTCCGGGTGATGGTTCATCTGCTCGGCATAAAAAGCCAGGCGCACGATGAAGGCCATCGCCGTTCCGAAATCCTCGAACGCAAAGGACTTCTTCAACCGGTCGTCCTCGAATTTCCAGTCGGCCAGGTCTTTGAGCGCGGCCTGTATCTGCTCCTGCGTTAAAGGATTTCGCATGGGGACTGCTTGCTGTTCATTGAATGGAAAAGACCCAGCCGCTATAAAAGAGCACATAGATCACGAAATAGATCGGAATCAGAATCGGGAGGGAGTAGCGGACTATATAGGCCAGAAACGAAGGCGTCTCTACGCCGTTTGCCTCCGAAATGGCCTTTACCATGAAGTTCGGAGCATTGCCGATATAGGTAAGTGCGCCGAAGAACACGGCAGCTACGGAAATCGCCTGAAGGAAATGCCAGGAATCCGGGTGCGCCATCTCGGGCAGCGCAAAATCGCGCACCTGGGCTGGAATGTTAACGTCCATGCCGAACTTGCCCATCGCTGCAGCTACGAAGTTGAGGTAGGTAGGCGCGTTGTCCAGAATGCCGGAAAGCACCCCGGTGCTCCAGTAGAAGGTGCCGACAGTCAAGGAATCTGCATGTTCCTGTGCAAAAAGGCTGATGATTTGCAGAGCCGGCTGCATGGTGGCAAAAATCCCCAGAAACAGCCAGGCCACCTCGCGGATCGGTTCAAAGGAGAATTCATTTTTCTCCAGCGCCGTTTTATTGGAAAAACGGTACGCGAGGAAAGCAACCGTGAACATAATGATTTCGCGTATCCCGATAGGTACGTGGAAGTCGCCGATTTCCAGGCGCGGTATGAAGTCCAGCACCAGCGGGTCCAGAAAAACCGAGATGATAATGATAGCGACCCATATAAAATTCTTCATCCCTATCACGCTGACCGTTTTCATTGACGGATCAGGATCAGGGCTGATTTCTTTGTTACGTGCATCATAGACATAAAAAACAGCGAGAATGAGCACCGTTGCGGGCAGCCAGATATACCAAACGTGAGAGAGAGTCCAGAAGAAAGGCACGCCACGGAGAAATCCCAGGAAGAGCGGAGGATCTCCAATCGGTGTCAGCGCGCCGCCGACGTTCGCAACCAGAAAGATGAAAAAAACGATATGGTAAGCCTTCAGGCGACCGCGATTGAGCCTCATGTAAGAGCGAATAAACAGCATGGCGGCCCCGGTCGTTGCGATCAGATTGGCGATGAGCGAGGCGACAAAAAGAAGGATAATGTTGTTGCGCGGCGTTCCCTTCGCATTGATATTCAGAAAAATGCCGCTTGCTGCGATGAAAAGAGAAGCAACCAGGGCAATGAAGGACAAGTATTCTTGCAGCGCGTGCAGTATGGGGACCGGTGAGTGCAGCGCAAAAACATAGTAGAGCGCAACGAATATCCCCAGTCCAATAGCATATCTGGGATAATAATGATGCCAGTGATGGGGATAGAATAACGGACCCGTGGCAATCATAATGAGAAGCGCAGCAAAAGGAAGAATCATCCAGGCGGGAGGGACAGGACCGTGCCCTCCTTCCTCGGCATGAGCTTCCTCCGGGTTGGGGTCAACTTCCAGAGAGGGCGTTTCTTGAGGGGGCGTTTCGGGAGCAACTTGCTGAAGGGAAGCCGTAACGGCGGCGGACGCTGGCTCGTTGCCTTGCACCGTACGCGGCAACGTCGCAAAAATGACCCAAACCAGAGCAGGGATGAGAAGCCATCGAGATACGCTCAGGAAACTTCGTGCTGTAAAGGTATTGTTCATATTGCAGGACGAAAGGACGGGGTGGCTAAGGGAGGGATGTGGCCTGCCGGCTCGGAACAGAAAGCAGATCGTCTTGGGCGACCTCCTGGCGGTTACTG
>CBDUBU010000015.1:0-26951 GCA_965365465.1 uncultured Rhodothermaceae bacterium | reverse complement strand
GATCCTGACGGCGGGCTTGGTGGGTTACGGTATAAACAGGGCGCTGAAAGAGGAGCCGGACGTTAATCTGATCACGCTTTCTGCTAAAGAGGCAAAAGACGTCACTCCTGCCTTCCGCACTTCTAGCCTGGAGCAGGCTGAACGATTCGTATTCGACAGGTTTCACTGGAGTCTGACTGTGCCGGGGATCGACGGGGCTGTGCTCTCCGGTGTTGCTATCGTAGAGATAGCCCCTGCCGTCGAAATACCGGCTTTCATTTTCCAGGATCCCGCATCCGATGGCCGGATCACGCTTTACGCCTATACGTATGCGCTGCTTGACCGCTATGAAACCAGGCTCCAACTGGAGCGGGATATTCTCCAACAGATTCAGAATGAAAGGCATTTTGACCTGCATGATCTCGGCGAGAACAAGGTGCTCGTCTGGAGAAACCGCGATGAAATCTATGTCGCCGTAACAACGGGAGAAGCGGAGTCTCTTCGAGATCGTATCTCTTTTCCTTCCTGATCTGCCCTTTACCTGCAATTTACTTTCGGTCTGTGTGTATGCTGGAGCCAGACGCCCCGGACTCGGGGCGCAGGGAAGCTGAAGCCGTTTTGCATCGCTACTGGGGGCATTCAAGCCTCCGTCCGGGGCAATGGGAGGTCATCCAGGCTGTACTTGCAGGTCGGGATGCATTGGCTGTGCTCCCGACCGGAGGGGGCAAGTCCGTTTGCTATCAGATGCCTGCGCTCTTGAAGCGCGGGCTGGTGATGGTCATATCTCCGCTTATTTCCTTGATGCAGGATCAGGTGGCAAGCTTGCAGGGCCGTGGCATCCCGGCCGCTTGCATCAACAGCACTCTCTCTGCCCGTGAGGTCGATCAGCGTTGGACGGATGCAGAGTTCGGGCGCTATCGCCTGTTGTACGTTGCTCCCGAACGCCTGCAAACGGATCTTTTCCTCGCGCGTGCGGAACGCCTGCCGGTAGTGCTCCTGGCTATAGATGAAGCGCATTGTGTGAGCGAGTGGGGGCATGACTTTCGGCCTGCCTACCTGGGGATACCGGAGGCGCGCAGTCTCCTCGGCGATCCTCCTGCTGTGGCAGTGACGGCTACGGCTACGCCTCAGGTGCGAAAAGATATCGTGGAGCATCTAAGCCTCCGCGATCCGCATATTGTCGTCAAAGGCTTCGACCGGCCTAACATCATCTGGTCGATTTTTCGAGAGGAGAACAAACGGGCAAAGGTGCTAGACATCATCCGGGGCGTTTCGGGAAGCGGAATCCTTTATGCCGCAACCCGTCGGGGCGTTGAGCACTGGGCGGAATGGCTGGCCGGTCAGGGCGAATCCGTGCAGACATACCACGGCGGTATGGCGGCCAGCCTGCGTGAATCGGCCCAGGGTGAGTGGCTTCGCGGGGAGAAACGCCTGATGGTGGCGACGAATGCCTTCGGCATGGGCATAGACAGACCGGACGTGCGTTTTGTCATTCATGTGGACGTGCCTGCCACACTCGAAGCCTATTACCAGGAAGCGGGCCGGGCAGGAAGGGATGGTCAAAAAGCGCACGCCGTGCTGCTGTTTCATCCAGAGGACGCAACGGTGCAGCTTACGCTCATTGCAGACGGACATCCAGCGGTGAAAGACCTCCAGATGGTCTATGACGCTGTGTGCAGCCTGGGGCAGATTGCCATTGGGTCCCACCCTGATGCTCCCGTGACGCTCGATCTGGATGCGCTGGTTCGGTTGACTGGTTTCTCGGCAGGCAGAGTCAAGTCAGCAATTGCATTGCTTGCGCGGCAGGGTATCTGGCAGGCGCTGCCTGCCCGAAAGCATCACGGATTGCTCCGGTTCTTGCAACCTCCGGGCGCAGTCCGCGCTTACACAGAGGGTTTACAGAACCAGGCTCTGGCCCGCTTTCTGAGCGAACTGCTCCGCACCGTACACGCTGATGCCTATTCTGATTGGTGGGAGATGGATATGCGTCTCCTGGAAAAGCGCCTCAAACTGTCACGCGAGCGCATAGAGCGGGGCTTTGCCTTTTTGCAGCAGCGTGGCCTCGTAAGCTGGCAGGCGCCGGGAGGCGCATTGCAGGTGGTTTTTGGCGGGCCCCGGAGCCGGAAAATTGTCGTTGATGATCTGATGATGCAACGCGCCCGCAGGCGCTCCGAATCCCGGCTTGAGGATATGCTGCGGTATGCGCGGTCTGTGACGTGCAGGCGTCATTTTTTGTTAGCCTACTTTGGAGAAGAAAGCCGCTCCCGATGCGGACGCTGTGATGTGTGCCTGGGCCGCCACCGTCCGGTGGAAATCACCCCGGACGATGAACCGCTGATGCGCCACATTCTGCATAAGGTAAAAGAAGGAGCGCCGCCGAGCGACTGGTTCGAGACCGCGCCGCCCCCGGCCTATCACCTGGAGGGTCTGG
This sequence comes from uncultured Rhodothermaceae bacterium, assembly GCA_965365465.1. Classification (GTDB taxonomy): domain Bacteria; phylum Bacteroidota; class Rhodothermia; order Rhodothermales; family DASSAV01; genus CBDUBU01. Next base: position 24,541 of record CBDUBU010000015.1, on the reverse strand, counting down.
TTGATTGGCTCATTCAGGAAGGATATTTGCGCCTCGAATCGCCCCTGGAAGAAAAGCTGACGGTTACGCCCAGAGCACATTCCTTTCTGGAGCAATGGCTTCCGCGCCGTTCGACCTCTACCTGATTCCAGGTCCGAAGGAATAGCGCCCGAGTTCCTCACCGAGCGAGATCTCGTCCATAGATGCGCGAGCGCTTTTGAGATCTTGTTCTGAAAGGCCGGGCGGCAGATGGACGAGGATGAGCTTTTTAGCTTTCGCCCTTGCGGCAATCTGTGCAGCATCTTCGATAGACGTGTGCCCTGGTCCTGCTCCGGTTGCTTCGTGAACCAGTATGTCTGCTCCTTCTGCGAGACGAACCACATTTTCGGTCGGTTCGGTGTCGCAAGAGTAGGCTGCGACGCCTCCATTTGCACGGTGCTCCACACGCAGGCCGATAGTGGGCGCCGGATGCACGACGGGAGAGGCCGTAACGCGCCATCTGTCGTCTTCCAGCAGAATGGCTCCCTCGGTGTGCGAGACTTCACGCCAGTCGATAGATGGCATACCCTTCCAGCCGGATGTGTTAAACGTCCCAAAACAGCGGCGGGCCTGATCCAGCGCAGGCGCGATCCCGTAAACTGCAATAGGCTTTCGCCGCCCGGCCAACCATATCTTTTCCATGAAAAGAGGGAAGCCGCTTACGTGATCCGGATGCTCGTGGGTGACCACCAGCCCGATGATCGTATCGAGATTTATGCCGGAAGCCATCAGGCGTTGCACGACATCTCCGCCGCAGTCAACCACCAGGGTTGTCTCGTCGTCCGTAAAAGCCAGCATGGTCGTGGTGCGGTGCGGATCGCTTACTGCTGCACCCGTGCCGAGAAGGTGAAGTTGAGGCATGATGAGTACCCGCAATGGTCAACGGCAAAACTTAACCGTACAAAGACTACTTCGCCGGAGCCGAAAAAGTCAACGGCGTATGCCTACTTCTTCCGACTGATCGTATAGTCCGTGAGGGCTATCAAGGCATCGCGTGCATCCGAGTCTGGAAAGCCGGTCAGAAGAAGGCGGGCTTCCTCCGCAAACTGCTTCATCCGGGATCGCGCATAGGCAATGCCTCCCCGGTCCTCCACAAACCTGGATACCTCTCGAATGTCGGGACGGCTCTTCTTCTTTTTCCGAACGATGCGCAGGATGTGCCGGCGCTCTGGCTTATCGGCCTCTCGTAATGCATAGATGAGGGGGAGAGTCATTTTTTTCTCTTTCAGATCAATCCCCAGCGGCTTGCCTACATCCTGCACCCCGAAGTCAAATAAATCATCGCGTATTTGAAAAGCCATGCCAAGCTTTTCCCCCATGGCTCGCATATGCTCGACGGCCGCTCTGTCCGAAGTGGCGCTCAGGGCGCCGCAGGTGGTGCATGCCGAGATCAGCGAGGCCGTCTTGTCAGATATGATTCGGAAGTACGTTTCTTCGTCGATATCCAGCAGACGCGCTTTCTGGATCTGGAGAAGCTCTCCCTCACTCATGCGCCTGACTGCATTCGAAAGCGTCTGCAATTGCTCATAGTCATGATAATCGAGGGCAAGCAAAAGGCCCCTGCTTAACAGGAAGTCGCCAAACAAAACGGATATTTTATTCTTCCAGAGCGCATTGATCGAGAACAGGCCGCGCCGTCGCTCGGCATCATCCACAACGTCATCGTGGACCAGCGTAGCCGTATGCAGCAGTTCGACCAGCGCGGCAGCGCGGTAGCTTACGTCTGTTATCTCGCCGCAGGCTTTGGCTGAAAGCAACACAAGAAGAGGGCGGATCCGCTTCCCTTTTTGTCGGAGCAGGTATTGTGTTATTTTGTCCAGCAGTCCCACCGACGAGCGCATCGAATCTCTGAAATGACGCCGGAAATGCGCCATTTCCTCTTCAACAGGCCGCCGAATATCATCCAGGGACAGCAACTGCGACTGAGCCACAGTTCCATCTCCGTACCCGTCTCCTCCCACATAGCCCGGCAATGTGTCGCGCATTTACGTAACTTTCAGAAAGATTTGAAAATCATCGGGTTATATACGCTTTTTTCATCGAGAAGTTTAAAAGCTGTAAGCGCCTTTTTCTGAAGATACGCAGGCTTCTGTAATTTAACAGGGAAAGAACAGCTATCTCAACTGGCAATCGTAGCGATGCGGCGGCCTGCCTGGCGGTCAACCGAAACGATAGGCATGGCGGCGGAGGAGGAACAGGAAAAAGGGGACGCCACAGAGAGCGGTCACAATGCCGACCGGAAGTTCCTGAGAGGGGATGAGGAAACGCGCCGCTACATCTGCCCACAGCAGAAAGAGCGCCCCTGCAATGAAGCTCAACGGCAGAAGCCGCCGGTGCAATACGCCCGTCCACGACCGCACGACATGAGGAACGATAAGGCCTACGAAGCCGATGGCTCCGGAAACGGAGACTAGCGTGCCGGTGACCAGCGCCGCCAGAAAGATTAGCAGCCGCTTCGTTGTTTCGACGGGAACGCCCAGGTTAAAGGCAGGCTCCTCGCCAAGAAGCATGGCATCCAGAGGCCGGGACAGGGCTGTGAGGATAAGAGCGCCGAGGATGGAAACGAGCGCTGGTACGAGTATTACATCCCATCGCGCACGATTCAGCGACCCCAGCAGCAGAAACAGCACCGTGCGGAGCTTGTCGGGATTCGGAGAAGCAAACGTGACCAGCGATCCGACAGCGCCCATGAGCGACGACATGGCGACGCCTGCCAGCAGCAAACGCCCGACAGAGATCGATGACCCGTCGCGTGCTACCAGGTAGACGATAGTGATCGAAACAAGTCCTCCCAGAAAGGCAGCAGTAGGTAGAGAGAGCATCGAAGAAACATAGGAAGGTACGAAGCCGAGATAAAAGAGAGAAACCCCGGCAGATGCTCCGCTGGAGATGCCCAGGATATAGGGTTCAGCCAGCGGGTTTCGCACCAGTGTTTGCATTCCCACACCTATGACGGCCAGGCCGCCGCCTACCAGAAGCGCCAGCAAAGCACGCGGAAGGCGAATGAACCACACGATGGCATCGGTAGTCGGGTCAGGCGAAGCCCCCCGCCCGAGGCTGAAGTGATGCCACAGGGTTGCAAAGACCTTGCCGGGAGCCAATGCCTCGCTGCCGAGCAATAAGGACAGCGTCAGCGATCCTGCAAAGAGGACAAACAGAGCAAGGGCGAGGGTGATGGATTTCCTCATGGAGCGCTGGCGTCGGATGGCGTCCTTTCATCCGTAAGCGAAGGATGCAGCGCCTCTGCGATACGGTACGCGCCTTCAATGAGCCGGGGGCCGGGCCGGTAAATAAGCGCCCCATCCAGACCAAAAACGCGGCCTTCACGCACCGCCGGGACGATGCTCCAGGTGGGATATAACCTCAGCAGCCGGTTAGCATCAAAGTCTGCGCTTTGGGCCCCGATGATGACATCAGGCTTTGCGGAAAGAACGAACTCTTCGCTCAGGACCGGCGCGGCAGTCTGAAAATCGGCGGTAGCGCTCCGACCTCCTGCCAGTTTGCTCAGGTCATGGACAAAGCTTTCCTTTCCAAAGGAGTAAAGAGGCTCCTCTCCTGCCAGAAAAAGCACCAGCGGACGTTCCGAAACACCTCTGGTGAGGGCGGCGAGATTCTCGATCCGGCGCTCCAGAGAATCGGCGGCGGCCTCAGCCTTTTCAGATGTGCCGAGCGTATTGCCGAGGGTCCGAATACACGCAATTACATCGTTTAGGTCGTCAAAGGAGAAAAAAGCCACAGGAATCCCAAGCGCCTCGAAAGAAGGGACTTCATCGGGATTGTTGACCTGGTCGGTAGCCAGCACCAGATCCGGCTCAAGCGCTGCCAGGGTTTCCCAGTTGATCGGCAGCGTCTGGATGCGAGGCAGTGAATCCACGGCAGGAGGGTAGTCGTCAGCGGTTGACACCCCTGCCAGTTTGTGTGCGGCGCCTGCCGCGAACACAATTTCCGTAAGGTTGGGCGCCAGCGTGACAATGCGTTCAACAGGGCGATGAACATGCACTTCGCGCCCCAGATCATCGATCAGGGCAACGTCTTGTTCCATTTGGGAGGAGCTATCTGCGCAACCTGAAGCCGCCAGGATAATGCAAAGAAGGACGCAATAACGTAAGGCCGAGGTATGCATAATGCTCCTGGATGTGCCTGATGCTAGCCTGCAAAAATACAATCCGAAGGTATCTGTTTGTATGAATCCTTTATTGACGTATGTTTCCACCCTTTTAATCTCAAGCATTTCTGAAAGGCTGCAATGCAATATACGTTTATTCTCAATCCTGCCGCTGCAAATGGTGCGGCTGGAAAAAGGCGCCATACGCTTGAGGAGGCGTTACGCTTGTCGGGGATAGACTATGAACTGTGCGAGACACAGGGGCCGGGACATGCCGCTCGCCTGGCGCACGCCGCTGCAATGAAGCGAGATGTCGTCGTAGCAGTTGGGGGAGACGGGACCATCCAGGAGGTGAGCAGAGGCATCATATCGAGTGGGCGGAACGTGCATCTGGGCGTTATTCCCGTGGGCACCGGAAATGACTTCGTCAAAATGACAGGAATGCCACGCGACATAAAAGGAGTGATTCTCGCGATGACTGAGGCGAAACCGGTCGCGGTGGACTATGGCCTTGTCCGGTGGCGAGAAGGCAGCGAGGAGAAAGAAACGGTCTTCGTCAACGCTGTAGGGATGGGTTTTGATGCACAGGTGGCAGATGAAGTCGCCGCCTTTAAGTTTCTTCCGGGGGTGGTGGGTTACCTTGCTGCTGTTATGAGAACACTCCGAAACTGGCGCTCCCCCCAGGTGCGTATTTATGCAAATCTGGAAGGCGACCCCGATGCTGTATTGTACGAAGGCCCCCTTTTTCTCAACACGGCAGGAAACGGAGTGAGTTCCGGAGGCGGGTTTTATCTGACGCCTCATGCATCCATCACCGATGGCCTGCTCGATATCTGTGTGATACGGGCTATTCCTGTATGGCGGGTGTTTCAACTGATTCCACGCGCCTTGCGAGGCAAACATATTACGGCTCCGGAGGTGGAGATGCATCGTCTCAATTCTTTCCGGCTTCATTCGGAAAGCCCTCTTTTCGTACACGCCGATGGCGAAGTTCTGACGAAAATGGCGGACGAGGTTAGTGTGGCGCTGGAGCCCGGCGGCCTGTCGGTGCTGTTTCCAGGTTGAACTTTCGAAATGTTTTTCAGAGATGCCTTCTGTAATGGGAAGCAATTTGCGGAATCTGCGTATCTTAGCTGACAATCGGATTACTTTTTTACCTCTCTCGCTTTCTGGCCTCCTGCTGTGAAAAAGCGCATCTTTGTAGTTGACGATGAACCTAAGATAGGCGAACTGTTTGTAACAGTGCTGCGCCGGGACGGCTTCGATGCACATGCCTTTGTAAATCCGCTGCCGATGCTGGAGCGGATCGACCGGGATGATGTCCCCCATGTGGTTCTGGCGGATCTGATGATGCCGGATATGAACGGCATTGAACTCATCGAGGCGCTGAAAGACCGGAAGCTGAACCTCCCGGTCATCATTATGACGGCGCACTCCTCCGTGCAGTCGGCTGTGGAAGCAATGCGGTTAGGAGCGTTTCATTATCTTCAGAAGCCGATCAATCTGGAGGAGATGCGTACGCTCCTCAACAAGGCTTTTGATGTCTACAACGTCAAGCAGGAACTGGAGGAGATCAAAAGCACGCAGCGCGCTTCCTTTCCCATCTCAGGAGTGCTGGGCGAAAGCGACGCGATTGACCGGGTTCGGGAAACCATTCTGACGCTCCGGGATGTTCCTAACACAACGGTGCTTATCAGTGGGGAAACAGGAACCGGAAAAAACCTCATAGCCAAAACTATCCATTTCAACTCGGCCTATAACGCAGGCCGGTTCATGGAAATCAATTGCGCAGCGCTTCCCGATAATCTGCTGGAAGCAGAACTGTTCGGGTATGAGAAGGGCGCCTTTACCGATGCCCGGGCCTCGAAGGTCGGATTGCTCGAAGTTGCCGACAGCGGGACGGTTTTTCTGGATGAAATTGATTCGATGAGTCTCGCTTTGCAGTCCAAGTTGCTCTCTTTTCTGGAAAGTCGCGTGTTCAGGAGATTGGGAGGCATCGATGATATCCGCGTAACCACGCGCATCCTGTGCGCTACGAATGCCAACCTGGAAGAACTGGTAGCGAAAAAACAATTCCGGAAGGACCTGTTTTTCCGCATCAATGTGGTCAACTTGCACTTGCCTCCCCTTCGGCATATGGGGGAGGATATCTTGGTGATCGCCCAGGACCTTCTGAAGCATTTCAACCGCGATATGCATCGCAACATCCAGGGCTTTAGTCCGGAGGCGGAAAAGAAGTTGCTGGAGCATCCCTGGCCGGGCAATGTGCGCGAACTGCGTAATGTGCTGGAGCGGGCCATGATCTTTGCCAAACACACGACGATCGGCGCTTCCGACCTGATCCTGACGACGGCCAGCACGTTTGAACTGCCGGAGGACGTGAACTGGATGTTTGTGTTTCCCAGTGACGCCACCCTTGAAGAGTTGGAACGCGCCTATATCCTTCATACCCTCCGGAATACGGAAGCGAGCTACTCGGATGTGGCGGACAAGCTTGGCATCTCGAAAAAGACGCTCTGGGAAAAGCGCAAACGGTATAATCTGGACGAGGAGGTGGATGCACGGGTGGGAGCCAATGCCAAAAACGGGTCGGAGGATGAGTGAGTCATTTATGATCCCGCGTGCGCATGGCGCTTTTCTCGGCGCCTTGAGCATGAGGGTAAACAAAAAGAATATTGCTGCATGGTCGAACAAGTGATTGCCGGATTGCGCGGCATGGAGGTGGTTACAGAGGATGACGATTACTTGCTCCAGGCTCTGGAAGAGGTGCTCGGCGGCAGGCTGGAGAAGGGAAGTGAGGCCCTGCCTTTTGTTGCCTCTGTGGATGTGACGCCTTATAAAGATGCGTCGCGTCTGGCCCGCCTCATTGACCACACGGCGCTGAAGCCGGAAACGTCCGAGGCGGACGTGCAGAAACTGTGCAATGAAGCGCGTCAGTATGGTTTTGCATCGGTTTGCGTGAATCCATGTTATGTACCGCTCGCTTCCGAAATGCTTGAAGGGTCGTCTGTGATTGTTTGCACCGTAGCAGGGTTTCCACTTGGAGCCATGCAGCCTGCGGCCAAGGCAAAAGAGGCGGAACTCGCTATAGAGAATGGCGCGAAGGAAGTGGACATGGTGCTGAATGTCGGCAAGCTCAGAAGTCGCCGCTTCAGATACGTGGAACAAGATATTCGCGCCGTCGTGGATGCGGTGAAAGGTTCATCCGCCAAACAAGCCGGGGTGAAGATCATCCTGGAAACAGCGCTGCTTACCGATAGGGAAAAAGTGATAGCCTGTGTGCTTTCTGCACGCGCCGGCGCTGATTTTGTCAAAACCTCCACCGGATTCTCCACAGGCGGCGCTGCGGCCGCCGATGTGTTGCTTATGCGGCAAGTAGTGGGTAAAACGATGGGAGTCAAAGCGGCGGGAGGAATCCGTACCCGCAAGGATGCGCTTGATATGATCGCGCATGGAGCCAGCCGCATCGGGGCCAGTGCTTCTGTTTCCATTGTTCAAAAGTCGGAGGGTAAGTCGGGATATTAACCAGAGCCGACATCCGGATTTGCGGGCAGGATAGTTAAACAAGCGTTTGCCGCCGTACCGGCGCCATCAAGCAGGAACAGCCATGCGTCATTCTTTTTTCCTGAGACGGAGCCACAGTTGGTTCTTCGTAGTCGTTCTGAGTTTGTGGGGAGCGGGCTGCGCCGGGTCGAGAGAAAGAGAGGTGTCTCGCGAGCCGGATCCTGATCGGCCTGTGGAGGAACAAGTAGACTGGGCGAGCCTCGAAGATTTTGACCCCTCCCCTTATCCGGAAGAAGCGCCTGTCACTCAGGTCAACGTAGAACACGATGTGCCCTCCAAGCTTATGGAAGGCCGTGCGAACGCGGGCATCTCGCGTACGGTTGATGGCTACCGGATTCAGATCTTTCAGACCCAGGACAAACGCACCGCCGACCGGGAGATTGAGCAGGTTACCGACTGGTGGCGATCTGAAAAAGCAGTCAGCGCTTCAGATCTGTTTAAAAGCAGGCAACCCCCGGTCTATATCTTTTACAGGCAGCCATACTATCGCATTCGTTTGGGAGACTTTCAGACGCGCGAACAGGCGCAAAAGATGCTGCGGGCGCTCCAGGAGCGCTACCCGGCCGCTGCGATTGTCCCGGATACGGTGACCATTGAGCAGTGAGCAACCCTGGGCCTTACCTGAGTGCGGTTTCCAGCGAGGTAGAGGCATCCGTCTTTTCATCGCGGTATTTAACGATGACAGGCGCGTAGAGGGAAACGCCATGCGCCCGGCCAAAATCCGTCTGGACTGCTCTTGAGCCGGGAACCACTACGGCGTATTCCGGAACTTCCAGGGGTTGATCCCCGGTGCGGGTAATGATGCGTTCATGCACCAGATCGTAGAGGTGAGTAGAACCTGTCAGTTGCACGCCCGGAGCCAGCACGGCTCCGCGTCGAACTAGACAGCCTTCGTAGATCCCGCATCCTCCGCCCACGAACACGCTATCCTCTACGATCACAGGTCGGGCGCCAACCGGCTCGAGTACGCCTCCGATTTGTGCTGCGGCGGAGAGGTGAACCCGCTTTCCTATCTGCGCACAGCTTCCCACCAGCGCATGGGAATCTACCATGGTCCCCTCGTCCACGTAGGCGCCGACGTTTATATACATCGGAGGCATACACACGACGCCCGCCGCCACGTAACTCCCGGTGCGAATAGATGAACCGCCCGGGACGAGCCGCACGCCCTCTGCAAGGGAGAGCACTTTCAGGGGATAGGTATGTTTATCGAAAAACGTGAAACCTCCCGATGAAAGTTCAATCATGCGCCCAAGGCGAAATCCGAGCAAGATACCTTGCTTGACCCATGTATGCGTTTCCCACGCGCCATCTTCGCGTCGGGAAGCGGCCCGGATACTGCCCCGGTTCAGACCGTTCAGCAGTTCAGCAATAGTTGCCTCGGCTGCCTGGCGGTCGTCAGATAGGGCCGATTCTGTCGCAAGCGATTCTATCCGGTTTTTCAGTTCAGATGACATGGTCAAGGTCAATAGCTGATTCTGGAAAGGAGACGGCGCGAACAACAGTTATAGCCGGATTGCGTTGCCGATGACAGGGTGTGCCTGGAGGCAAGATGCTTCTTCGGGGGAGGGACGGACAGGCCGATCCCGGTCGCTTGCGACGAGGCATAAAAAACCCAGCGGAGCGTCCTCCGCAGCAAGAAACTGATGCCATGTCTGGGCCGGTACGTGGACCAGGTCATGCGCAGCAAGGTCGGTTACGGTCTCGCCTATGACGGCGCGACCTTTTCCCTGCAAAATTAGTACGGCGTGTTCGTGTTCGTGCCGCTCGAGCGTGGAGTATCCTTCCGGCTCTACTTCAAAATAACGCAGTTCTGCCGGCAACCCGTGCTCTGTTCCGAAAAGAACCTGGCGCGTTATGCCCTGAAAATGAGCGCCTTCGGATTTGTATTCCTTGATGGGCAGATCTTTCCAACGGTATCCTGATCCAGCGCCGGCGAACTTTCGAGTTAGCGCGGAAACCGGCTGGGCCGAGGTGACTTCCGTGCTGTCGCTGCGCATGATTCCTGTATGGTTCTTCACTCTAGGTCCGTGTCGTTGTCTTTCTGATAGCGCTCGTAAGCTTCAATAATGTCTTTTACAAGTCGATGCCGCACCACATCGCCCCGGTCGAAATAAACGAACGATATTCCCTCTACGCCTTCCAGAATCTGTTTTGCCTGCACCAGTCCGCTCTGGTCGGTGCGCGGGAGGTCTGTCTGCGTTACGTCGCCGGTTATGATGGCGCGGCTGTTGGCGCCCAGGCGTGTCAGAAACATCTTCATCTGTTTCGTCGTGGCGTTCTGGGCTTCGTCCAGGATGACAAAAGCCGAGTTCAACGTTCGGCCTCGCATATAAGCCAGCGGGACGATCTCGACGATGTTCTGATCCATGTAGCCCCGCAACTTCTCGACAGGAATCATGTCTTCCATGGCGTCATAAAGCGGACGCAGGTAGGGATCTACCTTTTCACGCAAATCACCCGGCAAAAAACCCAGTCGCTCACCCGCTTCTACGGCCGGGCGCGAAAGCACGATCCGTTTTACCTGACGTGATTTCATGGCCGAGACGGCCAGCGCAACCGCCGTGTAGGTTTTCCCTGTTCCGGCAGGTCCAATGGCGAACACGATGTCGTTGCTGCGTGCTTCTTCCACGAGGCGCGCCTGATTTGGCGTTTTTGCCTTGATCATTCCGCCGCGCGGCGTGAAAAGCACCACATCCCGTGTATCATGACCGGGCAGCGAAACCCCGTCTCCAACCGTGAACAGCGCAAGAACGGTATCTACATCGTTCTCGGTCAGGTTGCCGTTTCTGTTCAGAATCAGGATAAGCTCAGAAAGGACCTGTTCAACCCGGTTGAGAGTAGAAGGCTCGCCGCGAAGAAAAACCTGATCGCCCCGAGCGGTGATCTGTGTGTCTGGAAAGGCGGCTTCGACTTTGCGGAGAAAGGTGTCGTTGAAGCCAAAAAGCAGGAGAGGTTCTGTTCCCTCTATCGTCAGTCGCTTTTCTGCCAATGGTTAACCTGTTTTGAGAAAGGAATAGTAGAGGAACTTTACCGGAATCCATCGCCATCAACCGCGACGCGCCCGGCATCTTCGTTATTTCGGTCATACGGGATTTTTTCCCGATGGTGCCCACTATAATACGTTTTTGAAAATATTACTGGAGCAGGACAGATGCAGCAGAAGTTAATCCTTGAGTTTACGAAAATGAACGGGGCTGGCAACGACTTTATCATAATCGATAACCGGTTTTACCATTTTTCAGATCAGGATCTGTCGGATCTGGCCCGGCAGTATTGCACGCGGCGGTTTGGCGTAGGCGCCGATGGGTTGCTCGGATTTTCCACGCCTGTTGATGAAGCTCATCACTACCGTATGCGGTATTTCAATGCCGATGGTTCGTTGGGTACGATGTGTGGCAACGGCGCCCGTTGCCTGGCCCGTTTTGCCCGCCTTGCAGGGATAGATGACAACAACCTCCTATTCGAGTCTGATGCCGGGCTGTATCGCGCCGCCGCTTCCGCAGGGGATGGGCCTGTTCGCCTGTATGTTCCAGGCCCTCGCCATTTCGAGCCGAACAAGAAGTTGGCATGTGATTCAGCTTCTTTGACAGGGCCTACACACTACATCTGGACTGGCGTAGAACACATCGTCGTTATGGTAGAGAGTGTGGAAGATACTCCGGTCGGAACCTGGGGGCCTGACATTCGCAAAGACAAAAATCTTCAACCTGCCGGAGCCAACGTAAACTTTGTTCAGGTCGTAGGCAAAGGATCTGAAGAAGAACGCGCTGCGCTGCGGGTGAGAACCTTCGAGAAAGGCGTCGAGGCCGAAACGTGGGCCTGCGGGACCGGAGCGCTCGCCTCGGCCGTTGTGGCCCGCCTGCTGAATGCCGTTCACAGTACTACCATCGACGTGCAGATGCCGGGAGGGACGCTTGGTGTAGGATTCAACCTCCGGGAGAACACAGTCGAGAACCTTTACCTGGAAGGACCGGCGGTGGTAGTTTATCGAGGAACGCTCGTGCTTTGAGAGAAAGACGCCGCGATGGCAAACAAAAAAAGGGGCTTACCGGTTTTCTCAGTAAGCCCCTTTTGCTTTTCCATGTCCTAACGCAGGCTTGCGCTTTCCGTCAGGGCTACTGCTGAAAACTCCGACGACGATCTATGACATCTGCCTTCTCACGAAGCGAGGTCAGCCACTGGTTCATCACCGTCGTTCGCCGCTGATTCAGCAACTGCTGTTTAATCTGGTCCGGCTCGGAGATCTCTGTTGCCTTGATGACATAGGCGGCATTTTCACCGGCAATGACATCGGAGACCTGCCCTTCCTTCATTCCCAGCGCTGTTCCCGCAAATTTAGGCTCTCTTCCCAGACCGGGGATGACCGGGTTGTTGAAGTTGATGTTTCCTGCGTTGCGCTCCGAGACGCCAAGCGCTGGTGCGAGACTTTCAAAATTGCCTTTTTCGAGCGCATTTCTCAACCTGGCTTCCTGAACACCTTTCTTCTTTTCAATCCGGACGCGGGGTTCCAGTTCTGCGCGCACCTCCTCAAAGGAGCGGAAGCCCTCCGGCTGGATTTCCTGCACGTGCAGCACAACGAACTGGTCGTCTAACTCAATAACCTTGCTTACGGCCCCCTCCTCGGAATCTTCGAGAAAGTTCAGGATAGAGCGGCTATTGCCCAGATCGGGAATCATCTCCTGGTCAGCCTCGATCTGGACTTGTTGCACAGGCAAATTCCGGCGCTGAGCCTCCGCGCTGAAATCGCCTGATTCTTCAGCATAGTACTGAAAGTCGTCCAGTTGCTCCTCCATGCTGTTCAGGGTAGCAATGTCCGCTCGCACCTGCATGACGAAATCGGCTAGCTGAACCTCCTGGTCGGCCCGCTGTGTCACTTCAATGAGGTGGTAACCGTACTGCGTCTCGACCGGGCCGACAACCTGGCCTGCACGCGCATTGAAAGCCGCGTTTTCGAAAGGCTCCACCATGCGTCCTTTGCCGAACCAGCCCAGGTCGCCTTCCTTCGCAGCGCTGCCCGGATCTGCGGAAAACTCGCGTGCCATCGCTGCAAAGCTTTCTCCTTGCTGAATGCGCTGTTTGACCTCCTGGGCGCGTTTGAGTGCTTCAGCACGCTCTGCTGTATTTCCTTCCGGCGCACGGAAGAGAATGTGCCGGGCGCGCACAGCGGTTTCTTCCGCGGGGCGCACGTCTTTGATTTTGATTAAATGAGCCTCATTGCCCGCTACGAAAGGGCTAATCACGGCGCCCGGCTGGAGATTTGAAAAAACGGCTTCCGCGATGGATGGCTCCAGTTCGTCTGCGCGGAAATAGGCATCGGAGTACGGGCGCTCCGATGCATTGCGGCTCAGAAATACCGAATCATCTTCTGCCGTCTCGAATCGCGGGCGCAAGCGGTCCAGTTCACTCACGATCAGCGAAGTGTCTTGAGCCGTCGGGTTCTTGGAAAGCGCCACATATTCGACGGAGAAAGTGCGTTTCCTTTCAAAATCCTCCCGGTGGTCCGAGTAGAATTTCTTGAGATCGCTCTCCGTCACTTGAACGGAATCATCCGGAATATCTGCATAACGGAGCGCGACGTACCGGGCATTGACGTTCCGGTTGCGCTTCACGTACTCTTCTATCACATCCTGGTCGGAAACGCGAACGCTGGCTGCAATCAGGTTGTTGAGTTTCTGCCGGCGGCGCTCGTTGCGCAGATAGTCCTCCAACTGCCGCCACTGTTCGCGGGCTTCTGGATCGTCGATGACACTGCGCAGGTAAGCTTCGTTGATTTGCCCCTGCTGGTCTCCGAAGTACATTTTGATGATGGGATGCGGGTTGTCGCCGAGGACCATCTGGTACACTTCATCGTCGGTCACCTTGATGCCGAGACGGTCCATCTCATGCTCCAGGAGCTTGGCTTCAACGAGCTGGTCAAAGACGCGATCGCGCGTCATGTCTACCATCTGGGGCTGCATCGGCTCACCCGACTGCGCCTGGTACTGCTGAAGTTGCGCATCCAGCGCCTGCGAATACTGGTCGTACGTGATCGCGTCCCCGTCCACAACGATGATGTTCGTTCCGGTCGTATTGCCGATGGCGTCAAACGCGCCCGAATCCTGAAGCACCCAGATTACGCCGAAGGAAATCACCAGAATCCAAAGGATTACGGCGGTGTTTTCCCGGAGTTTATTCATTGTCCCCATGAATGAACCTCTACCACGATGGATTGAAATGCTTTGTGTGACGCCGCAGACCTTGTTGAGCGCGGATTTATTGCAATGGAGGCAAGCCCGCCTGCGCCTTTGCGTTCGTCACCCTGAATGGGTTTCCTGTTTTTATTAGCCCGCTAATATACGGAAGGCCGGGCTTAAGGTTCGCAGTTTTTCACAACCTTCATGGAGGGGAAATCGACGGCCCCTTCCTGGCAAGAGATGTCCTTATTCTCACGCGGCAAAAGCCCGCGCACGGTTCATGCGGGCGCGTAAGGTGAGCAGCACCTTGCCGAGGATCTGGGAAATGCGGGCTTCGGTAAGGCTCAGGAGTTGTGCTATTTCGCGCAGGGTGAGGTTCTCATAGTAATATAGCGCGAGAATGGTTTGCTCCCGTTGAGGCAATTCCTTTATGATAGAAGCGATGTAGGCATGGAGCGAATCCTGCTCGATCTGGTCGAAGGCAGACTGGGCATCCGGGTTAACGATCGTCTCCAGAACCGATTGTTCGCCATCGGCGCCGCTGGCATCATGCAGCGAAAGCGCAAAACGGCTCTGGGCATCGGTGAGCAGCGCGTGGTACTCGGAAATCGTGATGCCGAGATAGTCTGCTACGTCCTGGTCCTGAGGTTCCTCGCCAAGCATCTGGCGGAGCGTTTCAACAGCCTGTTGCGCCTCGGCAAGCTGGCGGCGGCGTTCGCGGGGTAAGGCATCGATCGAGCGCAGATAATCTACCAGAGCGCCGCGTATCCGTCCGTATGCATAGGACACAAAGGGGGTGCCTCGTGCAGGGTCGTAACCGTCGAGCGCCTGTAGCAGTCCGAGCAATCCGACGTTTTCCAGATCCTCTCGCGTTGCGAGCGGGTGGTCAGGGATATTGAGGCGTCCCACAAGGGAACGGACCAGAGGAACGGCTGCAAGCACTACCGCCTCCCGGTTGGCTACGGAGGGAGTAGCAGCATGAAGTTCAGCAAGTTTTTGCAGGTCTTGAGCCATGGCAGGAAGCTATCAATATACCGGCAGCAAGGCAGGATCGTTATCAGCGCTACTGGGCATTCGAGGATGCAGGTCTTTCTGCGACTTCGGGGGCCGGAGCATCTGTTCCTTTTGATGCGGCCCCCTCTCCGGCAAGGCCCGGGGGGGTGTATTCCAGAATGCGCCGGATGGTGAGTTCTCCAACAATGAACGCAAGGTAGGCGATCAGCCCTGTGCTGATGCCCGCGACAATCGTCTTTTCCACGGGCGCGTAATGCCACATCTCACTGAGAAAAACGAACAGCCCGATAAGACCGCTGAACTGGATGAAGATTGCACGCATGATAACTCAACCTTTCAAGAGTCAGAAAGAAACTGGTTTTTGTAATAACAAGATGTATGCCAGTCGTTTTGCTGTTTTGTACCGATTGTGACGCCGGACGGCCCGGCGCCGGGAAGAAGCTGCTTAATCCGCCCGCGACACCGCCTCTAGGACGCGACGATCGTCTTGCATCACGGCCTGTGCGAGCGCTCCAAAATGGTTACGGAGTGCGCCGGCCTGGCGAACCACAGGACGCTGTTCCATGACCGAGTGGCGCACCTGCGCTGAAAAAGGTAACCAGCCCAGATATTCAGGAATTTTTCCGATGAACCGTTCGGTTATCTTGCCGAAACGATCCGCCACACTACACGCATCTTCCTCCGTGTCGGCAAAGTTTACCACCGTGCAGAACGGATAGGCAGGCTCCGCCTGCCAGACGAGCTTGCAAAGCCGGTAGGTGTCGGCGATAGCCGTAGGTTCCCCGGCGATAACCAGCATTCCCATGTCTGCGCGATCCAGTGCCCAGCGTACAGGGCCATCCGTGCCTGCCGGAGCATCGATCAGGATGACATTGTGGGTGCGGCGAAGTTCATCAAGTACGCGGTCCAGAGACGCATAGCACTCTGCTTCGCGGCCTTCTATCTGGCCCGGTTCAGCCACGCCCTGCACGAGCGTCACACCCGATGCCGTGCGGTGCATGACCTGATGTAACTGCGCCGTATGACGCGCAAAGTCGAGCGTGCTGTGCGGAGGCGTCTCGTTCATTAGAATGGCGCAGGCGCCCTGCCCGAAATCGGCGTCAACGAGGGCCACCGTGTGGCCGGTCTCGGAGAGAACCTCGGCCAGGTTCACGGCAATGACGCTTTTGCCGGCTCCGCCTTTGCCGCTTGCTATGGCAATCAGTGTTGAATTGCGCTTCATGTTTATTTTTAGCCGAAAGTGTTCATGGGCTGCCGTGATGAAGACCTGGCGGGCCTCGGTTACAGTTGCATCATTTCTTCGACGAACCAGGAGGGCGAAAACGCGGTGATGCCGTCAGGCACTAGCGGGCCGGTGGAGGCAAACTGTACAGGCAGGCCGATGGTCTTGATCCATTCAGCGATCCGTCCCCAGCCTGTTGCCTCATCAAGGTGTGTCAGCGCAACGGCGTCAGGACGCAGCGCCAGGCGCTGCATATAGCTCATGTTGTACTCGTCAAGCGCCCGTGTCGCGTTGACCACGAGATGAACCTGAATCGGCATGACGGCATGGACCAGTTGTTTCACGCGCAGCAAGTGCTTGCGCGCCTCGCCTTCTCGCGAGGGCATTGGGGGCGTGTCGATGATGATCTGATCAAACTTCAAAACCCGATCCAGGGCATGATGCATTTCTTCCTCGTTCTGCACGCACTGGGCAGGGATGCCGGCCTGCTTGTACCGTTCCAGTGGGTTGATGAACAGTGTCTCGTGCTCCCGTTCCGGAAGGATGATGATGACGGTTGTGTTGCGGCGTCCAAAAAAGCCGGGATGGGTTGCCAGTTTCAAGGCCAGTGATGTCTTGCCGGCTCCGCTGGGGCCGACGAGAAGCAGCGAACCCGTGAGCCGCTTTGGCGCTGCTACATCGAGCATCTTGCGAATCTCCTGCGCAAGCGCCCATCTGACATTTTCTTCGTCTCCTTCAGGTTCGCATCCTTTGGCCGCGAGCGCGTCGAACAGCCGCGTGGCTGTGGCAGGGCGCAAGCCCTGGTTGAGCAGAGCGGCAAAGAGCGGATGCGCAATCCATTGCTGCGAGGCGCCTATGACTGTTTCTCCGAGTCGGCGCTCCAGTTGATCGATCCGGTCGTGCAGCAGCTTTAGCTGTGCCTCCAGAAGCTGTTCGAGTGGTTTCCACGAAGCTCCTTCAGGTTCGGGCGCCGGGGCCGTTCGCACCTGCTGCGAAAAAAGGCGACCGCGTTCGCGGGAATCGACTGCTTTGACCTCGGCGCGCGCGGGAAGCGTGTCGCCGGAACCTGATGCGGGCGGCGCAGGCCGTTCCTGGGTGATGCCGTTCGTGCGGATGCGGGCGGCGGAAAAACCTTCGTGCGGCATGGTACTTTCTTCCATGCTTCGCATGACGGAAGAAGGCTCCGGGGGAGTCCGAAGGCTGGATGAATAGCCAAATCGGGAGGGGGGAGCGCTGCCGGCAGTTACGGCTGCCGCCGGGGTCACAGGGACAGATGCTGCGTCTGTCATAACTGTGATACGCGCAGGCGCATTGCCGGTAGGCGGGATGGACTCGATGAGCACCACGTCCTCCCCGAACAGCCGCCGCGCCTCGTCAAGGGCGGCCCGAATACTCGAACCCGTGATCGTCTTTACATTCATTAGGGCAGTTTCAACTGGTCGATGATTTCAATCGACGCGTCCGGAACGAGGTCATTGTAGGATAGAACAGCAAGGTCGGTAACGGTGGGTGAGAGAAACCCGAACAGGGTCGGCCTGAGAATGGGTGAAGCAAGCATAACCGGTGCGCGTCCGGCGCCGATCATGCGTTTTGCCATACGATCCGCCTCCATAATCATTCGTTCGGCGCGTTCGGGACTGAGGCCCAGGGTGTTTGGATTTAGCTCACCTGCCTGCGCCTTTTCAAGCAAGTGCTGTTCCAAAACAGGATCCAGCACAAACGTGTGGACGCTGCCGTCCATGCCTGCAAACTGCCGGGTGATGGTGGGTGCGAGCGCGGCGCGTGCATATTCCGTAAGCACATCTACATTCTTGGTCATGGGCGCATGGTCAGCCAGTGCTTCAAGAACCGTCACCAGGTCGCGGATGGGGATGCGCTCCTGCAACAGGCGTTTGAACACCTTCTGGATGCCGCCAATCGTGAGTTGATTGGGCACAAGCTCGTCTACAAGCGCGGGAGCTGACTCTTTGACCTTGTCGATCAGTTTCTTTACTTCCTGACGGTCGAGCAAGCGGTGAGCAGTCTTTCGTAACACCTCTAGCAGGTGCGTCGTGATGACGGCAGGCGCCTCGACAACCGTAAGACCGAGCCGTTCGGCTTCATGCAGGTTGCGCTCGGCTACCCAGAGCGCAGGTAAGCCGAACGTGGGGTCGTTTACCCGGATGCCCGGTGGTGGAGAGGCAATGTCATCCGGAAGCAGGGCCAGGTGATAACCGGGCAGCACTTCGCCATCCCCGATAGGGTTGCCTCTGAGCTTAATAATGTACTGGTTGGGACCCAGGCTTACGTTGTCCCGGATTCGCACCGGCGGTATAACGATGCCGAGTTCAAGCGCCAGTTGTTGCCGGAGCATCTTGACCCTTTCCAGGAGGTCGCCTTGCTGCGCCGGATCAACGACAGAGATCAGGGCATATCCGATTTCCAGTTCGAGTGGGTCCACCAGGACCAGTTCGGTGGGGGCGTCTTTGGTTTCTTCGTTCTCCTCCTTCGTGTCGTCGGCGAAAGCCTGCAGCGCCTCCTGGTGCTCCGTCAGGATGCGTTTGCGGCCAAGCATAATCATGCCGCCCGCCAGCAACCAGAATGGAACCAGCGGCAGGCCCGGTATGAGGCCCAGAACGCCCAGGAACCCGCCGGTTATCAAAAGAGGATGCGCTTTCTTGAAAAGCTGTCCCTCAAAGTCTTTGGAAATGCTGCCTTCGCCGCTGGCGCGGGACACAATGATGCCCGCTGCCGTAGAGATCAACAGGGCCGGTATCTGGGACACCAGCCCGTCGCCGATGGAAAGCAGGGTGTAGGTTGCTCCGGCTTCCGAGAGGGGAAGCCCACGCTGCAACACGCCGATGATAAGCCCGCCGACAATATTGATGCCTGTGATAATCAGGCCGGCAATGGCATCGCCGCGCACGAACTTGCTGGCGCCGTCCATCGCGCCGTAGAAGTCGGCTTCCCGGCCCACTTCTTCCCGGCGCCGCCTCGCATCTTTCTCTTCGATAAGCCCGGCGTTCAGGTCGGCGTCGATGGCCATCTGTTTGCCGGGCAGGGCATCGAGCGTAAATCGGGCCGCTACTTCCGCGATGCGCCCGGAGCCTTTCGTGATGACCACGAAGTTGATGAGTACGAGCACCGAAAAGATGATGCCCCCCACGACGTAGTTTCCCGACACCACAAACTGCCCGAAAGCGCTGATCAAGGCCCCGGCTTGCCCTTCGCTCAGAATAAGACGTGTGGAGGCCACGTTCAACGAGAGCCGGAACAGCGTCGTAATCAGCAACATGCCCGGAAAGATGGCAAAGTCGAGCGGGCGGACTGCGTAGAAAGCCGTAAGCAGCACCGCCAGACTGATAGCGATGTTGGTCGCTAGCAGCATGTCTAGCATGAAACTCGGCAGCGGCACAACCATCACCAGCAGCACCGTCACCAGCAGCACCGCGACAATGGCTTCTCCATTCACCAGCGAGGCGAAGCTCGGCGCAGCCGGGGCTTCTTTGGTCTGAATGAGGTTCGGCAAGGCTATCGTGCGTTAAAAAGAGTTTAGTCTGTTCCGCATGACTGTCTGTTTACACAGTCGTGGATGGCGATCAAATGGACTGCTTTCTCTTCTTGCGGTAGATCTCGGCCAGGACGGCGGCTACGGCGGGATAGAGTTCTTCAGGAATCTCCTGTTCTTCCGGCACGGTGTTGTAGAGCGCTCTCGCAAGCGGGCGGTCCTCGATGGTCGGTATATCATGCAACAGGGCCAGTTCTTTGATGCGCAACGCCCGCTTGCGGATGCCTTTGGCAAGCACGCGAGGAGCAGCGCCCTCTGCCGGATCGTAACGAAGCGCTACGGCATAGTGCGTAGGGTTGGTGACCACGACATCTGCCTTCAGGATGGCATGATCCAGCCTGGGACGGCGAGCCAGGGCGGCGGCCTTCTGGCGACGCTTCGATTTGATCTGCGCATCGCCTTCCTGCTCCTTCACCTCTTCCTTCATCTCCTGGTGGCTCATCTTCATGTCATTCTTGTACCGCCATTTCTCAAAGCCAAAGTCCACGCCCGCAAGAACCAGCAGCGCCATGATCATCTTGGCCAGCAGCGCCAGAATCCAGCCGGTGCTGGTAGTCAGAATCTCGTCCAGTGGCAACGTGTGAAGCATCATGATTTCCTGCAAGTGGTCCGCTATCGTTCTGTAGGCCAGGGGACCAACCAGCGCGATTTTGATTAACGTTTTCAGCAGGTCGAACAGGCCGCGCGAGGAGAAAATGCGCTTCATGCCCTGCAACGGGTTGATGCGATTGCCCTTTGGCATCAGCGGCTTGAACGTGACGTTCCACCCCGATTGAAGTATGTTGAAAGCAATGCCTGTCACAATCAGGACGCCGAAGAAGGGAGCCATTATCGCTGTCACCTGGAGACCCAGGTCCATGAGCAGGCGTGGAGCGGAAATAACGGTGAGGGGCGTAGACGCGGCAGCCGTAAAGACGCGCACCATCAGCTTCTTGAGCATGTTGAATCCTAGAGGCGCCCCGAAAGCCAGCGTGCCAACGCTAAACATGAGGATGCCGACAGACAAGATCTCGCGGGAACGCGATACATTCCCCTCCTCGCGCGCCTTCTCCAGGCGTCGCGGGCTTGCGTCCAGGGTTTTGTCTTGCTTGTCGCTCACGGCCGTTCTTTATCGGATTGATGAAGGCCACAGCTAGAAAAAAGGGCGCCGTACGTGAACGCAGGAATCCCATTGCAGGCCGAAGCGAAAGGAAAGCGTGCAGAAGGGCGCTTTGTGGGGAAACCAGGGGAGGGCAGACGGTTTTGTTTCTCCTTGCTCCCGATCATTCGATTTCAGCGTTGGATGCTTCCGCCAGACGGCGCTCCGGAGAACGGGAAAAGAAGGAGCCGGACGGGAAAGCTTTTCCTGCCTGCGCCCTCTCAGATGGGCGCTAACTGCTCGATCAGTTCCATGAGATCTGCAAACATATGCTGCACGAGGTCCGGTATGATCGGAAAGAAATACTGCAGGTAAAAGAAAAAAACGCCAAAGCCGACGAGCAGCTTCAGGGGCAGACTGATGGCAAACAGATCCGCCTGCGGCGCGACACGCGCGAAGACGCCAAGCGCCGTATCGACCAGGAAGATCGTCACCATGAAAGGAGAGGCCAGTTGCAGCGCTGTGCTGAGAAATCCTCCGGTCCAGCTCAGCAAGAGAGGTCCGCCCGTATGCAGTTGCGCGCCGCTCAATGGGACAAGCTCGAACGAACGAATGAGCGCGTGCAACACGTGATGGTGGCCGTCGAGAACGATGAAAACCAGCAGGAGGCTCATCGTGAGCAGGCGTCCCATCGGATTCGAGGGCTGGCCGTTCATCGGGTCGAGCACCTGCGCCATGCTCAGTCCCAGTTGAAACCCGATCACTTCCCCTGCAAATTGGACGGCCCAGAAGACAAACTGAGCGGCAAATCCGAGCAGCAGGCCGGTCAGCGCCTCTACCATGATGGCCGCCCCAAGTCCTATCGCTGTGTGAGCGCCCGCCGGCAGCGGGCCTTCTACCACACCGACCAGCACGTATGCCAGCAGAACGGCAAAAAGCACACGCACCTTTATAGGGAAAGACTGCTGGCTGAAAAAAGGAGCCGACACGAATAGCCCGCTGATCCTGATGAAGATCAGGAATACACGCAGGTAGTATTCGGGATCGAGCGGCGACACGGGTATGAATCTGGTGAGCAGAGATCTGCCCTCATGTGCGCAGGGCAACGCTCTGCGGTTCTAAACCGAAAATCAGTGGGATATGTCAGGGATGACCTGGAAGATGTGGGTGGTAAAATCAGACAGCATCTGAAGCATCCAGGGCGCAAGCAGAAGCAGGACGATCGCCACCACCATCATCTTCGGAATGTAACTGAGCGTCATTTCCTGGATCGAAGTGATGGCTTGCAACAGGCTGACAATGAGGCCCACAACCAGGGCGGCTCCCAGGAGAGGCGCCGTAATCAGGGCGGCTGTCTTGAGCGCCTCTTGTACCCAGAATAATGCAACGTCGGTATTCATAAGTGTGTTATATAGAGGGTTCGCTCTAGTGAATGTTTCGCTTTCCTGTCATCAGACTCAGATTCCTTACGTAGCGTAGCCGCGCACGACCGATTCTACGATCAGGTACCACCCG
This sequence comes from uncultured Rhodothermaceae bacterium, assembly GCA_965365465.1. Lineage (GTDB taxonomy): Bacteria > Bacteroidota > Rhodothermia > Rhodothermales > DASSAV01 > CBDUBU01. The sequence continues at coordinate 2,302 of CBDUBU010000015.1, read as the reverse complement.
TCGGTGAGGACGAAAAGCAGCAGCTTTACGGGAAGGGAAATCATGACAGGCGGAAGCATCATCATGCCCATGCTCATCAGGACGCTTGCCACAATGAGATCAACGAGGAGGAAAGGCAGAAACAGCATAAAGCCTATCTGAAAGGCAATCCGCAGCTCACTGATAACAAATGCAGGCACCAGCACATGGAGCGGAATGTCATCTGAGGTGCTGAAAGAAGGGATGCGCGCCATATCCATAAAGAGCATCAGGTCTTTATCGCGTGTCTGCGCGAGCATGAACTTTTTCATGGGCAGGGAGGCCCGTGATAATGCTTCTTTCTGGCTGATCTCGGCCCGGATGTAAGGCTGAAGGGCCTCATCATGCACTTTGGTCAGTACAGGCGACATGATAAAAAGCGTCAGAAAAAGCGAAAGGCCCGTGATGACTTGTGTCGGGGGTGACTGATGGGTGCCGAGTGCTGTGCGCAAGATGCTGAAGATGACGACCAGCCGTGTGAAACTGGTCATCAGGATGATGATGGCCGGAGCCAGGGAAAGAACCGTAAGCAGCAGCAGTAGCTGAACCGGCAACTCGTAGTCAGTTTCCCCGGAGCCGAAGTCGACGTTGGGAAGCGGGTCGAAAGTTACCGAAGAAGGCGCACCGGATGGCGCTGACTGTGCATACGAAGCAGCCGGAGTCAGGCAGCTTGCGAGAAGCAGGAGCAGCAAAAGTGCAATCTGGATAGACGGAACGTGCTTCATCATACTACTTTCTGATTTCCGTTGGAATGGACTCCTGCGTAGTCGCGTAAAAGGCCGGCAAAGCTTGCCCGCACCGGTTCCACAGGGGATGAGAGGGAGCCGGGCATGGGAGGGTCCGGGGAAGGAGAAGCATTCGCGTCGTTGAAGCTCTCCCTGGGGTAACTCTTGAGAAGGGTAATCTGGCTGGAGGTCACGCCAAGCAACAAGACTTCATCGCCGCAGGCGACGAGGCGAAGCTGCTGTGCAGGCGCGATCTGCATGGCGCCCAGCGACTGGATTTCGGCTGCTGTCGCTCGCCCGGAGGACGTTCGGCGGCGAAGCAGGACGGCGAAGGCGCCTCCGCCTCCCAGGAGCAGCAAGGCTACGAGGTAGCCCGGACCTACCAGGCTCGGAGCACGCTGGCGCTCCGGAATGGCGGCTCCAGGATTGGCTGCCACCGTGCCCGATTCATCACTATAAAGCGGCGTGGACGCGCTAGGCGACGGCATGAGTTGCGTTGCCAGCCACAGAAGCGCCAAACCCCCTGCAAAAAGCAAGGCTCTTTTCAGAAGGAGTCGCGGCTCCTGGCGTGTCGTAGGTGCTTCACCAGAACGTTTGAGCGCACGGAACATTTTGCTCGCGGTAGGAATCGGTTTCGCATCGAGTCTGCAGAAAAGGCCGCCCAAGCAACCTCTGCGCGGATGCGTCTTCCTGACGCGAAAAGAATGCCACTTCTGTTCTACACCGGGTGTGCGAAAGCTGGATCCCCTTGGGGTCAGGCCGGCAAGCCCGCGTTAATTCCTTGCTCCGTGCGCGAAGTTCTCATGTGCGTGCGGCTGCACCTGAAGGGCAACTCCGAGGCGGTCCATAAACTTCCACGCATTCATGTGGTCTGTACCCTCATCCTGGCGCGTTATCTCGTCGAGAAAGCCTGCGGCAGACCGCAGCACCTGAAGGCGAACGAGCGGAGGCGCCTGCTCCAGGGCTTCCATGGACGCACAGAGAAAACACATACTTACTGAGGTGAAGGTGCTCAGGTCCATGTGCTCCTCCAGAGCCAGCAGGCCATGCATTTTCTCGAAGACTTTATTTGGGTCCATGTTTTTTTCGCGCAAGGGTGCGTTTTCTATAAAAATGCTTTGGAAGGACGTTGTCGCGCAGCGGAAAGATTGGTGATTCGGATGCCAAACTGCTCGTCAATAACTACAGCCTCGCCTTCAGCAATGAGTCTGCCGTTTGCGTAGATCTCAAGAGGTTCTCCGACGAGTTTTTCCAGTTCGACCACGCTTCCCGTTGTGAGGCGAAGCACGTCGGCCAAAGGAAGGCGGCGACGGCCCAGTTCTACCGTAACTTCGAGTTCAACTTCTGCGAGTAGATTGAAATTGTGGCTTGCGCCATCTCCACCGGCTCCGTAGTTATCGTTGCCGAATTCCGGAAAAGCGGCAGGCGCTACCGCAATAGCCGGCTGTTCGGGTCTTGCCGGCGGTCGCGCAGCGCTCGCGTCTCGCCGCTGCTGAGCGGGGGCGGCAGCCCGATGCGCCTGTTCAGGTTGCGGCTGGGCTTCAGTGGGCAAAAACGCA
>CBDUBU010000014.1:0-28392 GCA_965365465.1 uncultured Rhodothermaceae bacterium | reverse complement strand
CAGGATCTATCCGTAGCCTTGTCCCCGCCGACCGCCGACAGCCACGCGCCCCTCGTCCATGTTCGTCTCGTTTTTTGATTCATTCCGCATATCATGCTACACAAGCCTGTGCTGACTTCCGTTCCGGCAATGCGCCTGCTACTTATCACCCTGCTCCTCGCGGGTGTTATTCCCACCGCTGCCGCTCAGACGAGCCTCCGCCCCATCGGAGCGCCCATACCGTTGACCTCCGGTGAAATGGCACTCATGCGCCCGGTCTGGTCGCCGGATGGAGCGCTAATCGCTGCGTCGGGTCCCTCCTACCAGGGCATCTGGATTATGGATCGCCGGGGACAGAACCTGAGACAGATCAACGACGAACCGGCTGCCGGATTCGGGTTTGAATGGTCGCCCGACGGTCAGGCCATCGTTGCCCGCGTGGCCCGCTTCGAAGGCGCCCGGCGCCTCAATGCCGTCAAAATAATCTACCTGAAGCAGCAGGAAACCCGCCAACTGACCGAGTACCGGCCTCGTATGGCCGCCCTGCCCCACTGGGCGCCGGCAGGAGATCGCGTATTTCTGTACGAACAGGGCGCTCTTGAAATAACCGACGCTGGCCTGGCGCCGGATGCGGCCTCAAAAAGCTCCGAAAACGCACAGGTCTTTTTCGCGCAGGGTCAGACTATCGGGACAGCCCGCATGGACGACGTACAGGCGCAAACCATTCGCGCGTTTGAGAATGGGGAGGTACTTAATCTGGTCGTGTCTCCTGATCGGTCTAAAGTAGCTTTCGAAATCCTGGGCGGAAATATGTACGTGATAGACCGCGACGGAAGCAACCTGCTGGACCTGGGAAAAGGTTACCGTCCGCAATGGTCGCCGGACAGCCGCTGGGTGGTCTGCATGAAAACCCGTGACGACGGCTACCAGTTCACGGAAGCGGATCTGTGGGCTGTCCGGGCAAGTGATGGCCTCCCGGTCCAGCTTACCGATACCCCCGAACGCATGGAAATGAATCCTTTCTGGTCGCCGGATGGCCGCCACATCGTCTTTGACGAATTGAACTCCGGCATCCTCTACGCGCTCGAAGTCGCCGAATAACGGCGAAGCAGCGCCCGTACAAGCAACTTCCCTGTTCCTTCTGACCTGCCGACAAGCCTTACCAGGCATGAAAAAAGCGTTACTGACTCTCGCCGCATTACTTTTCACGATCACCGGCGCAAATGCCCAGCAGGTGACCGGTCTTTCAGACTGGAATATTTTCCTTGATCCGGGGCATGGAGGGTCTAATCAGAATACCGGAATCTTCGGATATTCAGAGGCCGACAAGGTGCTGGCTATCGGCCTGCACTTGCGTGAAATGCTTCTCGAAACGACAGACATCGATACCGTCTACATCTCGCGCACAGCCGACATCGACGTTTCTCTCGCGCAGCGGGTCGATTATGCCAATACCGTTGGCGCGGCTCATTTCCACTCCATACACAGCAATGCCGGCCCGCCGGAGGCCAATCACGTCTTTGTCCTGTGGCCGCAGTACCGCGACGGCTCGGAGGCCGTCCCCAACGGAGGCCGCCGTATGAGCGAGATCATGGGAGAAGTGCTCGGACGCAGTATGCGCATCCCTTCCTTCGGCGGGTTCGGCGAATGCGATTTCTACGGCGCCGCTTCGTGCCGGGACCGCGATGCACGGAACAGCAACGGTCAGGGCAAGGGGGGGTCCCGGAATTACGTTCAGAGCTTTACCAATATGCCTTCGGAATTGAGCGAGGCCGGATTCCACACGAACCCTGTCCAGAACCAGCGGAATATGAACGCCGACTGGAAAAGGCTGGAAGCAAAAGCCCTGTACTGGTCCATACTCGACTATCATGGTCTGGCCCGCCCCACAGAGCACATCGCTGCCGGCTTTGTTGGCGATATCGAAACCGGTCGTCCCATCAATGGCGCAACGGTTGCCATCAGCGACACCACGTATACGACCGATACCTATGCCTCGCTGTTCAACCGCTACTCGAATGATCCGGATTTGCTCGGAAACGGCTTCTTTTACCTGGATCGCCTGCCCGGAGGGACGCTTCCCGTTACGGTGGAGGCCGATCAATACCTCCCTGTCGCCACAGAGGTCACTATGGCCGACACCTTCTTCACGCTGCTTGATGTGCAGATGATTTCGACGGTTCCGCCCTACCTCGCCGGCGCTTCACCGGCTGCAAACCCGAATAATTTCCGCATCACCGACCCGCTGGTATTCGACTTCTCGCGCAAGATGGATCGCGCGTCTGTGGAAAATGCTTTCTCGCTTTCACCGGAAACACCCGTGTCGTTCCGCTGGGACCGGGGCGATACGCGCCTGATCGTCACGCCGGATACCCTGCTCCCGCTGACTTCCTACACCCTTACCATTGCCGGAAGCGCCCTGGGGCTGTACGGACATATGTTCGACGGCAACGCAGACGGCGCCGGAGGCGATGCGTTTTCCCTTTCGTTTCGCACAGGCTACCCGGATACGGCGGCGCCGCGCCTGCTGGCAAGCTATCCGCGCGTTGGAGCACGCGATGTCGAGCTATTGCCTGTCATCACGCTCACCTACGATGAACCCATTGATCCGGCCTCGCTGGAAGGTCTGGTTCACCTCGAACGAACCACCGATCAGAACCCGGTCGGTGGTGAAACATCCATTTATGTAGTGCAGGATCAAGGCTTGCTAACCTTCTTTCCGAAAGAAGAACTTGATCCGGATACGCCCTATCAACTTACTGTCCTGCCCGGCCTCCGGGATGCCTTCGGCAACGCAGAAACCGTTCCGAAACAGGTTCGATTCACCACAGGCAATGTTCGCTCTGTCGTCACCCCGATCGACGGGTTCGAGGCAGGGTTCGAGGCCAACTGGTGGGCGCCGCAACAGAGCGGATCAACAGTGGGAATCGTCACGGATTCCACCCGCGCCGTCGTTGACAGCAGCATCGTAAACCTGCTCACCGATAGCAACGTGTCTGTCCGCCTGGAGTACGGCTGGGACCTGACGGCAGACCAGTGGCTGATCCGTGAATATCTGGGCGGCGGCCCTCCCCGCGCCGTAGTGTTCGACGCCTCCTACCGGCTGGAAGCTTTCGTTTTCGGCGATGGAAGCGGCAACCAGTTCCGCTTTGCCGTGGACGACAACATTACCTCCTCCGGTTCGGGACATGAAGTAAGCCCCTGGTTCACGGTTGATTGGCTCGGATGGCGCCGGGTATCCTGGAATATGTCGGAGGACAGCGCCGGAGCCTGGATCGGCGACGGAAACCTCGACGGGGCGTTGCGCTTTGACAGCATCCAGCTTACCCACACACCCGGCGCAGGGGCGTTCGGACGCCTTTTCTTCGATGACCTGCGGCTTGTCAGGGAAACTCCGGTGTCTACCGGCAGAGAACCTGCGGGCGAGGAGACGCCGAAAACTTTTGCGCTCCATCAGAACTATCCCAATCCCTTCAATCCGCAGACCACTATCCGGTTTGACCTTCCGCGTATGGCGGAAGTCAACATCACTGTGTTCAACGAGTTGGGGGCCAGGGTTGCCGTGCTGGCTGACCAGACTTCCTACGCTGCCGGAACGCATGAGATTACCTGGAGCGCTGCCGACCTCCCCAGCGGCGTCTACTTTTGCCGCGTGCAGGCAGGAGATCATACCCGCGCCATCAAGCTGCTGCTCATAAAGTGAGCAAGCGCAGGCCCGATCAGATTTTGATGATGATCTGCTTCCGGTACATCCATAACAGGATCACGTACCAGACGACGATCCAGGTGAGCGCGTAGAGCAGCGAGGCATTGACAGGCGAGGCCACAGCCAGGAAAATCGTCTTGAAAAGATACCCCTGCAACGATATTTCCGAGCCGTCCGCCTGCGCCACCGGGATATAAAGCAGGGTCTTCGCCAGCAAACCACTCAGTACGAAAACGGTGATCGCGTTCACCCCGTAGACGACAAAAGGCTGCGTCCAGCCACGATGTCCCTTTACGTCGATGAACCAGTAGCAGAGTGCCAGTCCGCACATGGCTTGCCCGGCGGTGAAAACTGCGTAGGAACTGGTCCAAAGCGACTTGTTGATGGGAAAAAACCAGTTCCATAGGTAACCGGCAACCACCAGCAAAACTCCGCGAACCATCAACTGCGCCGCCTTCTGCGCAGGCTCGCTCTCTGAAAGCAGCAAAAGGCCGGTCCAGATGCCGAACAGCGTCGTTGCAATAGCTGGAATCGTGCTGAGCAGCCCTTCCGGGTCCCACAGGCGGTCTGCGCCCACCCACAGGTGCTCGCCGAGAACCAGGCGATCAATGAAGGCGGCAAGCGTCCCCCCGGGTTCGCTCAGTTGCCCTGCGCCATAAATGGGAACCGGGACCAACGTCATGGCGAGCCAGTACCCGATTAGCAGCCCTGCCGTCCACAGATGCCGCGTTTTCGGACGCGCATACAGGAAAAGGAGCGAGGCCGCCATATAACATATAGCAATGCGCTGCAACACCCCCATGATGCGCAGCGTGGACAGCCCCGGCCTGAGTCCGAAATGAGGGTCAAAGGTGAAGAACGGATAGGCCGCCATAAACAGACCCAATCCGAACAGAATGGCTGCGCGGCCTGCCGCTTTTTTCACCAGCGCGCTTTTTTCCACGCCTCGTTCGAGCCGCTTCGTGTACGCCAGCGCAATCGCCACGCCTACGATGAACAGAAAGAAAGGAAAGATGAGGTCCGTCGGGGTCCATCCATGCCAGGGCGCGTGCAGCAGCGGCGGGTACACCGCAGACCATGTACCCGGATTGTTGACGAGAATCATCCCGGCAATGGTGGCGCCCCGAAACACATCGAGCGATACCAGGCGCTTTCCCATAAGGTGCGGCGCTATCGTTTCCGGACGCCCGACGGCCGTTCCTACTGATTGAACTGCCATAAATGCAAGTCTCCACAGGCAAAGTCATTGATTACGCTCACGACCGAACCCCTCTCATTGCATTACATTTGCCGCCCTGTTCACGCCTGAAGCTTCTTTCCCGACAAACAAAAGCGGCGAAGGAGGACCGGAGATAGATCGATAAGCCAGATCCGCCAGCTTCGGGCGCACCTCGAAGATCTTGCGGTTCTCCCGCGTTGGATAAACCCGGTTGGTCAGCAAAATGACGAAAAGCTTTTGATCCGGATCGATCCAGATCGAGGTTCCTGTGAAGCCGGTATGCCCGAAAGCGTGCGGGCCGAAAAACCGTCCGGCGGAGGAATATCCTTCCCGGCTCCGGGTATCCCAGCCCAGCGCCCGTGTGTGCCTTTCGGGATCGACCGGCGTTGTGAAAAGTCGGATGGTTTCCGGCTTCAGGTAAGGCTTCCCTCCTGCCATCCCCTCTTCCACCAGCATATAGGCAAACTTTGCAAGGTCCCCGGCTGTCGAGAACAGTCCGGCATGACCTGCTGCGCCGCCGAGAATCCACGCCGTTTCGTCATGCACCTCGCCCTGCACCAGCCGCTTGCGGAAAAGCGTGTCTATTTCCGTCGGAACGATCCGGGGATCTGTGTTGCCTGCGGCAAGAAACCCCGTGCGAGACATATTCAATGGATCAAGAACCTCTTCCTGTATCAAAGAAGCGGAATCCTTCCCGGTGATTTTCTCCATCACCAGCGCCAGCGTAATCAGCCCGAAGTCGCTGTACCGGGATTCCGAACCCGGCTGATATTCCAGCTTCTCCGCCATGATCGCGTCGATCACCTCCTGCCGGGCATGGAGGCCCATCTGATGGAAAGCCCGGAAGGGAGTAAGCCCGCTGGTATGCGACAACAACTGCCTGATGGTCACAGCATCCTTCCCATTCTGCGCAAAGGCAGGGAGATATTGCGACACCGGGGCCTCCAGGTCCAGGTCTCCCCGTTCGTACAGGCGCATGGCCGCCGTAGTCGTAGCAATAACTTTCGTCAGAGAGGCAAGGTCAAAACGGGAAGTCGGCGTGACCGGCTGCTCCATGTCATAGGTGAAGTACCCGAAGCCTTCGAGCTTTGCAAGCACCCCTCCGCGCCCGATGGCTACGGCGGCGCCGGGAAAAGCATGGTCGGCTATCGAAGCTTCTATCAGTGAATCCGCGCTATTGAGAATCTCGCCGTCCATGCCCGCCTCTTCGGGCAGGCCGGGCCGAAGCGCAATCTGGTCGCGCATGATCCCGGCGCCATAGGCATAGGAGTCCGGAATGGTGATGGGCAGCCGTCCGTAGAATCCGCTCTTCCCGAAGAGCGCCTGCGCCGCAGCTTCTTGTGAGGATTCCGAGGCGCTGTAGGCTGCAATGTAGACCGCCGGAGAAGTCAGCCCCATCACGATGTACGGATTGCCGAAAGAGAGAAGCACAACCGGCTTTCCCGTCTGAATCAGACGGTTCAGAAACTGCTGCTGCTCATCGGAAAGGCTGATCCTTCCGCTCCAGGATCGCACATATACAAAGGCAGGAACCAGAATAACGTCATAGTTCGCCGCCTGACGGATAGCTTCTTCGAGGTCCTCCACCCGTGCGTTCGGCGTCAGAAGGCGCGTATCGAGCGCAGACGCAGAGCCGTACCTGCGAAGTTGCTCTACGAAAAAACTCCCTTCGGCGGGGTCCTGGCTATCGCTCAAGGTGATGTTCAGGACTCTGACGGCTGGATTGGTGAGCGGAAGCAAATCGCCCTCGTTCCGGAGCAGCGTAAGCGACTGCCGGGCAATGGCCTCGCTCACGGCAAGGTGTTCGTCCGTCGCCACATACCGGCGCACGGCTTCCATGTCAACCATCCGGTTCCGGTGAAGTCCTGCCCATTCCTTCGCGCGCAGGATGCGCAGGACGGATTCGTCGATGCGCGCCCTGGAAAGGCGTCCTTCCGCTACAGCCCGGAGAATGGCCGCCCGCGCCGCGTATACGTCTTCCGACATCAACAGCATATCAGCGCCTGCTTCTATCGCACGCACCGCAATCTCACCGGCGGAGAAGTGCTTTGTTACCCCACTCATGTTCAGCGCATCCGTTACGACAAGCCCCTTGAAGCCCAACTGGTTCCGCAACAGGTCCGTGGACACCTTCGGAGAAAGCGACGCTGGAACCGTGGAGTCTGGTTCGACCATAGGAAAAGCAAGATGACCCGTCATGATGCTTTTGACCCCTTTTTCTATCGCCGTCCGGAAAGGAATGAGTTCCAGCGTGTCGAGCCGGGAAACTGAAAATGGCAAGATCGGCAAATCCGCGTGCGAATCGGTGGCCGTATCGCCATGACCGGGAAAATGCTTGAGCGTGGCAATGGCCCCGCCATCCTGCACCCCCTTCACCAGCGCGGTAACCATCTCGGTTACCAGTTCCGGCTTCTCGCCGAAGGAGCGCACGTTGATGATCGGGTTGTACGGATTGTTGTTGATGTCGGCGACCGGAGCAAAGACGTGCTGCACACCCATAGCCCTCGCCTCTCGCGCCGTGACGTATCCCACCGCATAGGCATAATCAGGGTCGCGCGTTGCTCCCAGCGCCATCGTTCGCGGAAAGGTCGTCGCACGTTCCACACGCATTCCGGCCCCCCATTCCATGTCTTGCGATACGAGCAGCGGGACAGCGGCGCGCTGCTGAAGCGTATTGACGAGCATCGCCTGGCTGAACGGATCGCCCTGGAAAAAGATGACGCCGCCCGGCTGGAATCGCTCCACCAGATCCAGCAACTTCCGGTAAACCGGGTCATCGGACGAAGTATAGCGCCCGTATGCCGGCACGGAGAAAAGCTGAGAAACCCGCTGCTCCAACGTCAACCGGTCTAACTGCTGCGCTGCCCATACGCCCGTACGGGGCCACAGAGCGTCTGCGGCAGGTTCAGGCGGGCGTTGCATCTGTTGTGTGACACAACCAGATCCTCCAAGCAACAGAGAGGCAATGACAACCAGACAGCAGACACGGGCAGACAAAAACAGCATGAGGATTTTTGAAATTGGAGAGGCGAGGATCCTGTGTTATCCACTACGAAACAACGGCAAAAAAGATGAGATAACGCGCCCGTTGCACTTTGTCAACTGAAATAATTTGCCTTCTGTTCACTACGGCTCGCAATTTTGCCTTGCTGTTCATCTTCGCAGATGTTTAATTCTTCATGCATCACGCGTCCTCCCGGCTGCAAAGACAGTGTGATCTGATGCTTCAACTTCGCTCGTTCGCCATGTCCCGGTGGCATCTGTCAGGAGAACGTTCTTTTAACCATTGCCCGTAGTTCCTATGCGCGCACGGTCTACCAGTTCTGAGATTGTCAAGAGTTTCGCAAGCACGCTTGTCCTGGCGTTTCTTCTCGTGGTGGTCTTGCCTGCCTCTGCCGTTCTGGCGCAATCAGGCAAAATCGCCGGAACGATCACCGATGCGCAGACCGGCGAGTCACTCGTCGGTGTGAACGTCGTGATCGATGGAACCACGCAGGGCGCCATTACGGACATCGACGGCTATTATGTCATCCTGAATGTGAAGCCAGGGACCTACGACCTGCGTGCTTCCTACATCGGATACGCCTCGCAGCGGGTCGAAGGGGTGCGCGTAAACATCGACCAGACCACCACCGTCGATTTCACGCTGCGCCAGGAAGTGATCGAGGGGGAAGAGGTGGTAGTGACGGCAGAGCGCCGGGTCGTACAGCCGGATGTATCCTCAAGCCAGGCGAACATCACTGCCGAAGAGGTGAAAAATCTCCCCGTTGCCAGTATCACGAGCGCGGTCGGACTTCAGGCGGGCATTCAGGGCCTCTCCATCCGGGGCAGCAACTCGGATGAAGTTTCTTTTATGGTGAACGGCCTGACGCTCCGGGACGAGCGGGATAACACACCTTTTACCACCATCAGCCTGGCAGCAGTGGAGGAAGTACAGGTTCAAACCGGCGGTTTCAATGCAGAATATGGCAATGTACGCTCCGGCATCATCAACGTGGTGACGAAAGAAGGAAGCCGCAACCGTTACAGCGCCGACCTCATCTACCGTTTCAGTCCTCCTGCGCAGAAAACCTTTGGCCCTGCGGCCAACGATGTCAATTCCTACTGGATTCGGCCCTATCTCGACCCGGCTGTAGCCTTCACGGGCACGGAGAGCGGCGCCTGGGACACCGCGACACAGCAGCAATATCCTCGCTTTCGAGGCTGGGTGGCGGTTGCGGAGGACCTCTTGAACGACAATGATCCGGGCAATGACATGACTCCGGCCGCCTTGCAGGAGGCGTTCCGCTGGCAGCACCGCAAAACCCTGGAGATCGCCGATCCGGATTATACCATCGACTTCGGGTTCGGAGGCCCGGTGCCGGGATTGAGCGCCCGGCTGGGAAATGCCCGTTTTTATGCTTCCTACCGGCGCAACGAAGATATGTACTTCATCCCGCTCTCGCGCGACCGGTATGCTGACTACAGCGGATCGCTCAAGCTTACGTCCGACATCGCACGCGGGATGAAACTCAGCGTGGAGGGGCTGTACGGAGAGATCACCGGAACCTCGACCAGTACGTCCGGGCAGCCGGGCATTTTCAACTCTGCCTCAGAGATTGCCGGCGCCATGAACGCGGTGAGCTTTATTGATACGCGGGTCTTTGCCAGCGACTACTGGGCGCCTACGCGGGTCAAAAACTTCATGCTGGGATCGATCTTCACCCACACCCTCGGCGCTTCTACGTTTTATGAACTGCGGCTGACCCGCTTTGCCTCGGACTACGACACCAACCCTGCGGCTTTCCGCGACACGACCACGGCGGTCGTCATCGGCGGCGTGGGCTTTGACGAAGCGCCTTTCGGTTTTTATCCCGAACCCAGCTTCGGTGTAGACGGAATGCGCATGAGCGTGGGCATGAGCACGGCGCGGGACACGAGCCGGGTCGTGGCCTGGAACGCGAAGGCAGATCTTACCAGCCAGCTCAACCGGTATCTTCAGATCAAAACGGGCCTTGAATACAACCTTACCGAAAGCCACATCAACTTCGGCAGGTTCGATCGTTACCTGCCCTCGAACAATACGCTGGTGCAATGGGACCGCTACCCGGTGCGCGGCGCCCTCTATGGACAGGGCAAGCTGGAATTCCAGGGAATGATTGCCAACCTCGGCCTGCGCATGGACTATGCCCACGCAGGCGGCGAGTGGTTCGACTATGATACCTTCACTCCTGCCTTTTCGGCAAAGCTCGCCGCTGTCATCGATACGGTGCTGGACAAGAAGCCCACCGAGCATATCCTGACCCTTAGTCCGCGTCTGGGCGTGTCCTTCCCGGTCACCGAAACGAGCAAGCTGTATTTCAACTACGGCCACTTCAGGTCCATGCCGAACCCGAACGACCTGTACCTGATTCAGTACTTCGGGCCAACCAACCGGATCAACCGCGTAGCCAACCCGAACAACCCGCTCCCCAAGACGGTAGCCTATGAGTTCGGTTTCGAGCAGTCGGTCCTGAATCAGTTTCTCGTTCGCATCGCCGGCTATTACAAGGATATCTCACTCCAGCAGATCCTGGTGCAGTACGTCAGCCGTGACGGGCAGACCGAGTATTTCCGGAGCGAGCCTGATTCGTACGAAGACATTCGTGGTTTTGAACTTACGCTCGCCCGCAATGTCGGCAAGTGGGTTCAGGGCTTCGTAAACTACACCTACATGGTGCAATCCACCGGCTATTTCGGCTTTGACGAGATCAACGAGAATCCTACCGTCCAGCGCGAATTCGAGAACAGCGACGCCGAACGCCGCGCCGCCCTTTCGAGACCGGTGCCCCGACCTTACGCCCGCCTCAACCTTGACTTCCTGACGCCTGCCAACTTCGGCCCCGCTGCCGGCGGGCTGTCTTTGCTCGGCGACTGGCGCATCAGCCTGATCGGACGCTGGCAGGCGGGCAGCTATTCGACCTGGACCGGCGGCGGGTCGATTCCGGGGGTTCGCAACAATGTGCAACTGCGCGACTTCTGGAACTGGGACCTGCGCCTGAAAAAGAACTTCTCGGTTCGTGGGACGGACGTGCAACTCTTCGTGGATGTCTACAACCTGTTCAACCAGAAACGCCTTGCCTTCGATTCGGGCAACCTGCCGATGGGCGTCGTTGACGGCAACGACTACAACGCCTATATGCGCTCGCTCCACCTGCCGGAAAAGCCGGATTACAGCAATATCCCCGGCAACGACCGCCCCGGAGACTACCGGGAGGAAGGGGTAGCTTTTCAGCCGATGGAAAGCATCCAGAATCGGGACGTCTTCTCCTCATCTTCCCGCACGCCCGATGCCGGGGTCATCTACTATGAGGCGTCTTCCCGGCAATACCTGACGTACCAGAATGGCGCGTGGCAGGCGGTCGATCAGAGCAGGCTGGATAAGGTGCTGGAGGACAAGGCGTATATAGATATGCCCAACCTGTCGTATCAATCGTTCCTCAACCCGCGCGACGTATATCTGGGCTTCCGGTTGACATTCTAGCATCAGAGCATCATTCCGGCGCAAGCCGCATCCCTGACAGACTCTCTGCAACCCTCTCGTATATGAACGCAGTTCAGCTCTCCAAACGCATTGCACGCTGGCTCTTCGCAGGCATCCTGATTGCCCTGACAGCTCCCCATCAGGATGCACAGGCCCAATTCGACAGAAAGTGGCTCTCCGGCGGCTCCCTGCACAACTGGTATTCCGAAGTCGGAAACGAGGGCGAGGAACTAGGCTTCGTCCGCACGCAGCAAGACGGTATGCGCTGGCCGGGCATCTACCGCTATACCGATATGCAGGCATGGAAAGGCATCTGGATCGGCGCCCGCAATGTCACCGACGACCAGGGCAACACCTTCCCGGTTCGCGTGGTCCATGCAGGCCCGCGCGTTACCGGAACCGGCGAGTTTTTTCCGGTTTCGTTCAGGCTGATCAGTCGTTTCGTGGCGCCTGAAGTTTTCGTGGATGGACTGCTCTCTGAAGGGACCGCCTCGATGGTCATTGATGAGGTAGATCCGGACATCGAGGCCGACCAGATCATCACCAACCGGGTCAATACGCTGCTCGGCCTCACAATGGAGCGCCGGATCTTGCAGTTCAGTCAGGGCTTCCATGACAACTACCACATCATCGAGTACACCTTTACCAATACCGGCAACACAGACGGCGATGACGATATAGAGATCCAGAACCAGACCTTGCAGGACGTTATGATCTTTCTGCAATGGCGGTGGGCCGTCGCCAAAGAAACGCGCTACGTGGTAGGCAACGGAACGGGATGGGGCCTGAATACCATGATTGACGCGCGCGGCGACGGGGTCTTCCCGGACCCGCCCGACGAGCAATTCCGGGCGCAATTTGCCTGGCACGGCAAGTTTCCGCCCTTCACGGCCTACGACAACATCGGCGGCCCCATTCTCCCGGAGGTGCTCCCGGCGCAGCAAGTAGAAAACACCGACACGCTCGGACGCCTCGGCGCCTCGCAGTTCCTCGGCGTCGTCACGCTGCACGCGGATCAGTCGGCAAGCAATCCGGTGGACGATCCCTCACAGCCCTCGGTTACCACCTGGATCGGGTCGGATGACCCCTACGAATCCCAGAACGACGCCTTCAACCCGGCGAAGATGGAAACCGAGTACGCCGTGATGACGACGAACAAAACCACCCGTCATGCCTATGTGGTCGAGCCGAGCGGCCTGCCCGGTTTTCTCGCGCCTACCGGCGACCCATCGCTGGGCAGCACGGGCGGGTTCTCCGCAGCAAATGGATACGGCCCCTATACGCTGGAGCCGGGGCAGAGCGTGCGCTTCGTGATCGCCGAGGCCGCCGCCGGTCTCAGTCGTGAAGAGAATATGCGGGTAGGCCAGCTCTACAAACAAGGCGCCCTGACCGACCTCGAAAAGAACACCATCGTTTTCCAGAGCCGGGATTCCCTGTTCCAGACGTTCCGCCGCGCCATTGCCAATTACGAGTCCGGCTACGACATCCCGAAGGCCCCGCTGCCGCCGAGCGCATTTGAAGTGAACTCCGGCGGCGACCGGATTTCGCTGTCCTGGCAATACCCCCCTGAAGGAGGAACACCGCAGGGCTTCGAGATTTACCGGGCGCAGGGGCGTTACGACAGCACCTACACCCTTGTCCATACCGCCGGCCCCAGTGAAACCAGCTTCGACGACACCACCCCGATTCGCGGCATCGACTACTATTACTACATCGTGGCGGTCGGCAATGCGGCAAACAATGACGGCGCAGGCCAGACGCCTGCGGGTGTCGCGCTCCGGAGCAGCCGCTACTACACGCAGTCCTACACACCGGCGCGTCTGAAACGACAGGCAGGCGAGTCTATGGCCGAGATTCGTGTGGTGCCCAACCCCTTCAACATTGGCTCCAGCCCCTCGGTGCGTTGGCCTGACCAGACCGACAAGCTGGGCTTCCTGAACGTGCCGGGCCTCTGCCGGATCGAGATCTTTACCGAAACCGGCGAACTCGTGGACCGGATAGAACACACGGATGGCAGCGGCGACGTGTACTGGGATCATACCACGTCCTCGCGGCAAGTCGTATCGAGTGGGCTTTACATTGCCATCATCACGAACACAGAGACGGGAGAAGCTGCCTACCGGAAATTCGTCATTATCCGATAACGCTCCGGAGCAGGTTTCAACGGACTTTTTTGAGATTAACCAGTCGTACCCATGAAAACATACCCTGCGGCGCTTGTCTTGCTCTGTGCGCTCCTGCTTGCCTCATCGCCGGATGCCTACGGGCAGAAAAAGGATGAGCGGCAGAAGCTTGCGCAGACCGGGATGAAGTTTCTGAGCATCTCAACCGACCCGAGAGCGGCTGCGCTGGGAGGCGCGGTTACTTCACTGGAAGGGGCGTCCGTCTCTCTGTTTCAAAATCCCGCGAGTATGTCCCGCCTGGAAGGGTTCGCCAGCCTGAACCTTGCCCAGATGCAATGGCTGGTAGATATCAAATACAACCAGGCCAGCATTGCTTTCGCTCCGTCCGGGGGGCGCTACGGGGTGTTCGGCTTCTCTTTCATGGCTGTCGATTACGGAGACCTCCAACAGACGATTCGGGCTGACAACGACCAGGGGTTCACCGACCTGGATTCCTTTTCTCCCTCTGCCATGAGCTTCGGCGTCGGATACGCCCGTGCTCTTACCGACCGGTTTTCCATCGGCGGCCATGTCAAATACGTGGTGCAGGACCTGGGCGACAGCGTCGATGAGGCAAGCGGCGGCGGGCTGACCACCACCTCGAACCGGCTCAGCGTTCCCGCCTATGACTTCGGGGTGCTCTACCGCACCGGCTTCCGCAGCCTGAACTTTGCCGTTACCGCCCGCAATTTTGCCAGTGAGATCGAGTACGAGGAGGAAAGCTTCCAGCTTCCGCTCACCATGCGCATCGGCGTTTCGATGGACCTCATGGATCTTACCTCCTCAACCTCTACGATGCACGCTTTCATCGTCTCGATGGATGCCGAGCATCCGCGCGACTACCCGGAGCAGATCAAGCTCGGCGGAGAATACGTATTCATGAACACCGTGGCCTTGCGGGCCGGCTACGCTTTCCCAACGGATGAACTCGGCGTGAGCCTGGGGCTGGGCGTTCATCAGCAACTTGCCGGGCTTACCCTCGGCGCCGACTATGCCTATACCGACGCCGGGGTGTTCAACCAGTTTACCCGCGTCCACCGCCTGGCGCTTCAGTTGTCCTTTTAATCACTGCGAATAGCTATGCGCGCTGCTACCACCAAATCGGGAATCCGAACAGGGTTCGCCGGCATCCTTCTTCTGCTGTTCTGCTTTCTGGCGGCAGGATGCGATTCAGACTCAGGCCCGAGCCTTTATGACCCGGATGGAGAGGAAACGCCCGCTCCCGGCATTTCCAGCATTTCCCCGGAAAACGAATCGCTGGCAGGCGTCGGACTCATCACGATCAACGGACAGAATTTCTCCTCCAATCCCGCTGAAAACCTGGTGTATTTCAATGCCACCCGCGCAGAGATCGTGGAAGCATCGCCCACGTCGCTGGTGGTAAAGGCCCCCAACCTGCCCGGCGCTGGCCTTGCGGTCAAGGTGTCCGTGCTCGGCGCACGGCAGTACAGCAACACCATGCCTTACACCCTGCTGGCAGTTGCGGAGCCGTTCGGAAGCATAGCTAACTTCGAGGAACCCTTTGCCCTGGCGAGCGACCCGGAGGGCAATCTTTACGTCTCTCTCTTTAGCAATAACGTCTCCGCAGGCATCAAAAAGATCGCGCCGGACGGGACGCGCAGCGACTATGTGAGCACGACTTTCAAGTGGGATGGCCTTGCAAGGGGGCCGCAGGGGGCGCTCTATGGCGTTCGCAACGTGCGCGCCGTTTTCCGCTTCGCCGCTGCGGGCAGCACCCAGGAAACGTGGGCCGTCATCCCGGATAATGCCGCGCGGCTCATCGCGGTGGAAACGGATGCAAGCGGCAACGTCTGGGTAGGCGGCACAGGCGGCAACCTTTACCGCATCACCCCGGACGTGAATATCACGGCGATTCCATTTGCAGGCTCCGTTCGCGCCCTCAACCTGTTCGAGGATTACCTGTACGTAGCCGCCGTCCGCGGAAATGCCGGCGGCATCTGGCGGCTTCCCGTTTCCGGCGCGGGCGAAGCCGGCCCGGTGGAAGAATACGTCCTGCTCCCCGCCGGAGTCACGCCGCTTTCGATGGCCTTCGCCGCCAACGGCGACCTGCTGCTCGGTACGGATGCCGCAGACCCGATGCTGGTCGTCTCTCCCGACCGCACGGCGGCGCCCTTGTATCCCGGCGTGCTCAATGGAACCGCGATCTCCCTCGCCTGGGGAACAGGCAGCACCCTGTACATGACGCGCGGTCGCACGGACACCGTAACCCCGAACATCATCCGTATCAATACGCTCCGCGAAAGAGGCAATTAGCCGCGACCCGGCGCGTCGAGAGCCTGCCCGGATTGGACTCAAGCCGCGAACGCCCGCCCTCCTTTATGATAATTCCCTTTGTTCAGCATGATACGATGCCTCCAGGACTTGCACGCTTCTCCAGACTTATCACCCCGACGCAGAAGGAATCTTCGTCATTGAGGCATTCCGGAACCCCGGATACGAGGCACAGCCAACCAACGAGACGAGCGAAGCGACCGACGCTGCTAAAACTATCCTGTACTATCACAGATCATGCCGATTCCGGAACAAACTCCTTCACAATTTCTTTACATACGTGAGTAAAATGTTATTTATGACACATCATAAAGACTATTTGAACCCGTGCTGCTAGTTTTTAAATCCTGCCGTGACAGATACTGCGGCATTCCTCTCTCACAAACCATAAAGGACTGTTATGAAAAGAAGTTTACTGTTCGTTTTCGCCCTGTTGTTGCTGCCGTCCGTTGCTTCGGCGCAGTGGGACTATGCCGGGACGTTTCCGCCCGATACGCTGTTGGGCATAGACGGGAACGCCATGCATGGGGTGGCTGTGGACCCGGATGGTAAGGTATGGTTACAACCCTACGGGCGCACGGATAGCGTATTTGTTCCGGAAACCGGACAGAACGAGCGCGTTACCGTTCTCTATGTCTATGAGGCTGATGGTACTCCAGCTTCCTTCTCACCAATCAAATTCGTTGACCTGCCTGGTGGAGAACGTGACACACTGGGAGGCTTCATGACCGTAGATGCTAATGGCAATCCTGTCTGGGATTGGAAAACTGGTCGTGGCATTCGAGCCGACGACGATGGCAACATTCTGGTAAGCCAGTTTAATTTCCTCTACCGGCTCGATTACAAAACGGGTGAAGGGATGAACCGGGTGATAACGCCGGGCGGCTCAAAAACTGCGCCCGCCGTAGATGATGCCGGCAACGTCTATGTTGGCTACGTCGCGCCCGTAAGCCCGATCCTGATGTATGACAAGGACTTCAACTTCCTCGGGAACGCGGTCGATTCGGCGCGGGGCTTCTCCCGTTCCTTCGAGGTAGACCCGAGCGGAAACCGGATCTACTGGGCGGGTTTCACCAACCACGCAGTCGTCGTCTACGAACGTCCGGACGAGTTCTCGCCGTTCGATTCGGTCGGCGTGGTGTTGCAAGGCATGGACAGCGAATCCATGACGTTCAACCCGGCCACCGGTTACCTGTGGGTCGCGGCAGGATCCCCGAACGACACTCCGAACCGCGATACCACCGTGACGACCAACTGGCTGCCGAACACCTGGTATGCCTTCGACACGGCGGAGCTTGTGCCCGGCGGTCCCATCCCGGCTCCCAAAGATAGCCTCCGCTGGCAGGATGATGGAGGACAGGGTCGCCCGCGCGGGCTGGCCTTCAGCCCGGACGGCAATGTAGCCTATGCCGTCCAGTTCAGCCAGCCTGTACCGGCGGTCCAGAAGTTCCTCCGCTCCGGCAACGTAGCCGTCGAGCCGGACGACAGCGGTGTTCCGGAAAGCTTCTCGCTTTCGCAGAACTACCCGAACCCGTTCAACCCCTCTACGCAGATTCAATTTGCGCTCACGCAGAGCGGGTTTGCCTCGTTGAAAGTGTACGACGCGCTGGGCCGCGAAGTCTCTACCCTGTTGAATGAGCCGCTAGCTGCTGGCAGCTATACGGTTACCTTCGACGCCGGCGCGCTGGCCTCCGGCACGTACCTGTACGTGTTGCAGACCGACGGGCGGCAGATCAGCAAGACCATGGTGCTGATGAAGTAGTTTGCATCTGTTCATGCGTCAAGACAAGAGAGAAGGGCATCCGGCAGCAAGCGCTGGATGCCCTTCTCTCTCTTTAGCGGCTCGCTGAGTAACCGAACGTTCAGTGCGCCGGTGCGCCTCAACCCGTCCCACCTCAAACAGGAGAGGTTATCACAATAACCTGTTCTCATCGGCAAACGCACCCTACCTTAGACGCTGAAGAAAACCATCTGAAACCGCCGTGTAAAGAAGAAAAGAGGCGCTCCAGCGCAACGACAACACCATGATCTGAGAGGAAAAAGAGGTAATAAAGCGGCTTTGAGCGCGAATTCGCGTTTTGGACCGCAAAAACCGCAAAACGCCCTTTTTGCCCCCGTGAAGGTCGATCTGGCTGCACGAAAAACCGCAGTAAACCGCAAAAAAACCCGATTCCCATGCCCCCTCCTCTATCAAGGGCCACCCCCTCGCCCTTGTCATCCTGACGAGCTGCCACCGCTGCCTTTCCGTCACGCACAACCCCCACGCGAGAGAGGATCGGCTGCGGAATCCCGGAACGTAGCCGGCTGGCGGCTGTCTCTGAGCTTCCGGCATTCTGCTGCCATAGAGATCCCTCCTTCGCCGGGATGACAAAGGTGAAGTAAACGAGCGCAGCAACTAACAGCACGCAAGCAGGCACTGTCTTGCCTTACCAGACCGTCTCTTACTACATTGCACTTGCACCTGAGATATCCGTTGTCCACCCCATAGCCGATGAAATTCAAGTTCCTCGTTGCCCTCTGTCTTTTCCTGCTCTGCTGCGCGTTGACCGTTCAGGCGCGTTCATTTCCGATGCCTGCATCCGATGAACCACCCCTGTATGAGTTCCGGGGAGCCTGGATCGCCACCGTGGCGCAACTCGACTGGCCGCGAGGGGCTGGAACAGAGGCTCAGAAGGCATCGCTCGTCGAACTGCTCGACAGGCTCAAGGCAGCAGGCATCAATGCCGTTTTTTTCCAGATCCGCCCCGCCGCCGATGCCTTGTATGCCTCCAGTCTGGAACCCTGGTCGCACTGGCTCACCGGAGCGCAGGGCAAGGCGCCCGAACCGTTTTACGACCCGCTCCAGTTCGCCATCGAGGAAACCCACAGGCGCGGAATGGAATTGCACGCTTGGTTCAACCCGTACCGGGCCGTCAACGGCGCCTATCCGCTGGCGCCGGAGCACGTAGCGGTCGAGCATCCGGAATGGATCCTCACCTTCGGCGACACGAAGCTCCTGAATCCTGGTATCCCTGCCGTCCGCGACTATGTGATCAGCGTGGTCCGCGACGTGGTGGATCGCTATGACGTGGACGGGGTGCATTTCGACGATTACTTTTACCCCTATTCTCCTCATATCACCAGCGAGGACCAGGCCACCTATCAGGAGTTCGGCGGCTCCTTCTCCAGCATCGACACCTGGCGGCGCTACAACGTCAATATGCTCGTCAGGGGCGTGCATGAAATGATCGAGACGGTAAGGCCGCGTGTGAAGTTCGGGATCAGCCCCTTCGGCATCTGGAAAAGCGGGACCCCGGCAGGCACTTCCGGCCTTTCGGCCTATGATGCCATCTATGCCGACGCCGTCAACTGGCTGGACCAGCAGTGGATCGACTACGTCGTTCCTCAGCTTTACTGGAGCTTTGCCGGAGGCCAGGATTATGCAAAGCTGGCTCCGTGGTGGGCCTCCGTCCGCAATGAGCGGCACCTCTATACCGGGCATGGCCTCTATAAGGCCGACGCGGCCACTTTCAGCGGCACGCTGTACCCGGCGAACGAGGTCCCCCGCCAGGTCCGCTTCAACCGCGAGCACCCGGACATTCAGGGCAGTGTGTTCTTCCGCGCCCGGAACCTCACGACCTATCCGTCCAAAGGTTTTGCCGACTCGTTGAAAAACGATCTGTTTCGCTACCCTGCGCTAACGCCGCCGATGGAATGGAAAGACCTGACGCCCCCCGGAACGCCGCAAACCCTGCTGTTTGAATGGACAGGCGAGGACGCTGTAACGCTGCGCTGGCAGGCCCCGGTTGACGCCTCCGGCGAGGCCGAAGCCAGATTCTATGCCGTCTTCCGCGTTCGCTCGGAGAGGCCGCCAGACTTTGCTGAGGTGGTTCTGGATGCCCGCAACCTGCTGGCCGTAACCGGCGATACGCTGCTCACCGACCGCCCCGGCATTGCCTCCCAGCCTTACTACTACGCGGTCGCTGCGGTCAGCGCCAATTCAGTACTGAGCAACGTGAGCAACGCCGTGGCGCTGGAAGGAAAGGCATTGTCTGCGGAAACCTCTGTGCCGACAGGTTTCCGGCTCTATCAGAACTATCCCAATCCGTTCAACCCCTCCACCCGGATTCGTTTTGATCTGGACAGACCGGCGAACATCACCCTTCGGATCTACAATGTGCTGGGGCAGACTGTCAGAACCCTCATTCTTGACATAGCGTATGCGCGTGGCTCTTACGTGATGGAATGGAACGGGGCGGATGACAACGGCCTGCCCGTATCCAGCGGGACCTATCTGTACGCGCTCGATGCAGACGGACGCCGCGAAGCAGAACTCATGGCGCTCGTCAAATAAGCGTAGCGCGGCCTCATTCAGGCTGGAAACGTTGCCGGAACATGACAGGCACGACGGTCTCCGTAGGATTGCCGATCTGCACGAGTTCCCATGCCGGGTCGTACTGTCTTATCAAGGTCCTCAATCGACTGATGCGTTGCTCCGGGTCTGATCCGGAGGAAGCCCAATCGAACGTTTCTACCCGGTAATGCATCAGGCGCTTTTTGCCGTCGATCTTCACTTCGAGTTCGATGGTATGGGCGAGTTCGAGCGGCGGAATCTGAACGCAAATCTGACCCATGATCTTTACCTCCTTGCCGTAATTGCCCTTTGCAAGCCCCTGCTCGACTCAGAACGCAGATCCTCCGCGTCTGTTTTTATGCACAGATGCTTGCAGCTCACTCGTGTTCACCCTGCGCCGCACTTCTACCTGCCTGCATGGCTCCGACCTATGACGCGGGCTGTACTGCGTACTTACGCTCCATAAAGTTTTCTGTCACCACATGCCCGTCGAACAGGTGAATGATGCGGTGGCTGTACTCCGCGTCTGCCGGTGAATGGGTCACCATGACGATGGTCGTTCCGGCCTCGTTCAATTCAGTAAGGAGGTTCATCACTTCCTCCCCATGCGTCGAATCCAGGTTGCCGGTAGGCTCGTCGGCCAGAATCAGTTTGGGGCCGGCCACCACGGCGCGGGCGACGGCAACGCGCTGCTGCTGCCCCCCTGAAAGCTGCTGCGGAAAGTGATCCTTCCGGTGCATGATGCCCACGCGCTCCAGCGCCGCATGTACCCGCTCCTTCCGATCAGCAGCCGGCACGTTGAGGTACAGCAACGGAAGCTCCACATTTTCAAAGACCGTCAGCTCATCGATCAGGTTGAAGCTCTGGAAAACAAATCCGATGCTGCCTTTGCGCAGGTTGGCCCGCTGCCGCTCCGAGAACTTTGAGATTTCATGTCCCAGAAAATGATAGGCCCCGTCACTGGGATTGTCCAGTAAGCCCATGATGTTCAAGAGCGTCGATTTGCCGCAGCCGGATGGCCCCATGATCGACACAAACTCTCCGGCGCTGATCTCCAGGTTCACGTTGTTGAGCGCCGTTGTTTCAACCTCGTCGGTCCTGTACACTTTTTTCAGATGAACGGTTTTAATCATACTGGTTTTGCCTCTCATATGTCGAATCAACGATGTTCATGGGATGGGGCGGATCAGCAGGATTCCCCATATTTCCTGGCCGGGAATTGGCCCTTCAGTTGAGCACAAGGCGATCGGCGTCGCCAAACGTCTCATAACTCGACGTTACGACGCGCTCTCCGGGCACCAGACCCTCCTGCACTTCGTAGAAATTGGGATTCTGCCGCCCCAGACGGATCGTGCGTCGGGTCGCAAAATCGCCGGAAGGGTCAAGAACGTAAACCCAGTTTCCTCCGGTTGTCTGGTAGAAACCGCCGCGAGGTAACAGCACAGCCCGGCCCGGGTCACCTAGTTCCAGATTGAAACGAATGGTTTGCCCCCGCCGAATGCTTTCAGGGACATCGCCCACGAACTCCAGGTCCACTTCAAAACGCCCGTCCCGCACCTCCGGATACACCCTGGTTACCTCCATCTGGTATTCCTCTCCGGCAATGGGCTGCGTTTTTCCACGTTGGCCTTTCTGCACGCGGGAAATGTAATACTCGTCGATGCCGGCCCGCACCTTGTAACCTCCATCCAGCACGTCGATCTGTCCGAACCGGGAACCGGAAGCCCGGAGTTCGCCCACTTCGGCATCCAGCATCGTCAGATGCCCGGAGACAGGCGCACGGACCAGCAAGTTTTCCAGCGTTTGCTGAAGCAACGCAAAATTCCGGCGCATACGCATGATAGACGCCTCCATCTGATCGATCCGCGCCGCCTGGGATAACGAATCCTGCCGGTAAGATTGCTGCGTCAGTTCCCTGCGCCGCAGCCAGTATTCATACTCATCACGTGTCTTCTCGTAGTCTTCGTCCGAGATGAGCCGCTTGGCATGAAGATCCAGGTTGCGTGTATGCTGCCTTTCCAGCGCCTGAACCTGATAGTCCATTTCAATCAGTTGCTGGCGCAGGTTCAGGCGCGACTGCTCGATCTGGAAATGCATGGTTTGCAAGTTGCTCTCCTGCTCGGCCACCATCGTTTCGTTGTTGAGCAGCCTGAGTTGCAGATCGCTGTTGGAAAGGCTCAGAATCGGCTCGCCCTTTTCCACGACGGCTCCTTCCCGAATAAATACCTCCTCCACACGCCCCCCCTCCACCGCGTCCAGATACACCGTATTGCGCGGCATGACGTTGCCGGTGATATTGATAAACTCCTGAAACTCCCCTTCCGTTACCAGAGAAACCGTCAGCTTGTCCTGTTCCACATTGAGCCGCGAGCCGCCGGTTGTCGTTGAATAGCCATACGCGATGAAACCTGCAAACAGAAAGATGGCAGCGACCAACGCTATCTTTCGCGGAGGCCACTTCTTTTTAGCGATCTTCCGATCCACCCCCTCGCCCGCACCTGCACCCGAATCGTATCGGTTGACGCCGGCCGGAGCAGCAAAAGGAGCGCTCTGCTCCCGCCGTTTTCCCAGTTTCGAATCACGTAGCATCATCTATGTGTTTGCAAGAACTTGCCGTTTTCATCCGTTGCCCTGATGAGCAGTCTATACAATCCATATGCCATTGTTTTTGTAGTTGTGTGTGATCGCCCTATAGCGAGCTTTGAGCCTTCAAGGCACATTCGAGGTGTTCGCTGATGTTACATCAGGTGTCCGCAGGCGTACAGTAAGATCTGGCGTATCGCTTACATTGCGGTTCAGGCGCCGGCTTGTTTATCGGGAATGATTTTAGAACAGACTGCTGCACGCGCCTTTTTGCTGCGTGATGACGATTACGGCCTGCCGCGCCTTGACCAATCTTACAATGCCTCTTATGAACAAGACATTCGGAAAAATCCTGATCGTCGATGACGACGAAGACGTGCTCCAGGCTGCTCGCTTGTTGCTGAAAAAACATGCGGTTCTCGTACATACGGAGAAGAACCCGGAGCAAATACCCACCCTGTTAAAGAACGAGAGCTACGACCTCATATTGCTCGACATGAACTTCACCCGTGATGTCAGCAGCGGCCGGGAGGGGTTTTTCTGGCTGGATAAAATCCTCGAGATCGATCCGTCAGCGGTAGTCGTGCTCATCACCGCTTTTGGAGACGTGGAAATGGCGGTGCAGGCCATCAAGGCAGGGGCAACCGATTTCGTTTTGAAGCCCTGGCAAAACGAAAAACTGCTTGCTACCCTGTCGTCTTCCATGAAACTGCGGGCATTGCGCATGGAAACGGCGCGTCTGCGCTCTCAACAAAAACAGCTCAGCGCCGACATCGACAACAAGTTCCAGGACTTCATCGGAGCCTCCCCCGCGATGCAAAAGGTGTTCTCCACCATCGAGAAAGTGGCCCGAACCGACGCAAATATTCTGATTCTGGGAGAGAATGGAACAGGAAAAGAATTAGTCGCCCGCGCCTTGCATCGCCAGTCGATGCGCCGGGATGAAGTATTTGTGAGCGTTGACATGGCCGCCTTGCCCGATACGCTCTTTGAGAGTGAACTCTTCGGCCACGTAAAAGGAGCGTTTACGGACGCACGGGAGGACCGGGCCGGACGCTTCGAGGTAGCCTCCGGTGGAACACTTTTTCTGGATGAGATCGGCAACCTGTCGATGCCGCTCCAGGCCAAACTGCTTGCTGTGCTCCAGCGGCGCGAGGTCATTCGTGTGGGATCCAACAAACCGCGGCCTATTGACGTGCGGCTTATCTGCGCAACGAATATGCCTCTCCATGACATGGTGCATGAAGGAGTATTCAGACAAGACTTGTTATACCGGATCAACACGGTGGAAATACGGCTTCCTCCGCTTCGGGAACGCACTGGAGATCTGCCTCTGCTCGTCGATCATTTTCTGAATATGTATGTAAAAAAGTACCAGATGCCTGTAAAAGGAGTAAGTCCCGGCGTGCTGTCAAAAATGGAAAAATATCACTGGCCGGGAAATGTCCGTGAACTCCAGCACATGGTTGAACGTGCGTTGATTATGACGGAATCAACCATTCTACAACCGGATGACTTCTTCTTCGCCGCTCGTCTGCACGCCGGTGATGAAGGCGTCGTCTTCGATAACTACAACCTGGATGAGGTAGAAAAGCTGGTGATCCGAAAGGCAATCGGAAAACATGACGGCAACATCAGCAAAGCCGCTGCCGAACTGGGACTTACCCGGGCCTCGCTCTATCGCCGACTGGAGAAATATGGCTTATAGTGAACCTTCAGGCTCTGCATCGACTTTGCAGCAGTATCGAACTGGCAACCTCCTGAGCGTGACATGAAGAACTTTCGCCTTCAATGCGTCTTGCGCGTTCTGGTGATCGGGTTGCTGATGCTCATCAGTCTCTACCTTTTTTCTGTCAGCGCCTCTTATGTGGCTGCCGTAATCGTATCGGCCGGGGCGGCCTTCCAACTGCATCTACTCATCACCTATGTTGAAAAGACAAACCGTGATCTGGCCCGTTTCCTCCGCTCCATCCGTTACTCCGATTTCTCTCAGGTCTACAGCAGCGAAGGGCGTGGCGCTTCCTTCGAGGACGTGAGTGGGGCTTTCCGGGAAGTTATAGGGACCTTCCATGCTGAACGCGCTGAAAAGGAGGAAAGCTACCGTTACCTGCAAACCGTTGTGCAACACATAGGGATTGGTCTCATTTCCTTCAAACGTGACGGCACAGTGAGCCTTGTTAACACGGCTGCAAAGCGCCTCATACGGGTGAACCATTTAAAAAACATCAGCGCCTTATCCAACTTTAGCCGGGAGCTAGTCGAGGTTCTGTTTCGCTTGCGCACAGGTGAAAAAGCGCTCGTGCAAGTGCTCGACAATGACGAACTGCTCCAGCTCGTTGTCTATGCCACAGAGTTCAAGCTGCGTGGAGAATTGTACACACTCGCTTCCATTCAAAACATCCAGCGCGAATTAGAAGACAATGAAATGGCGGCTTGGCAGAAGCTGACGCGTGTCCTGACGCACGAGATCATGAACTCCATCACGCCGATTGCCTCTCTGTCCTCCACGATTCGCGATATGCTGGCAGATACACGAACTCTTCCCGACGAGCTTGACTCGGAGGTCACGGAAACGCTCGGAGATGTCCGGGAAGCAGTATGCACGATCGAGCGGCGCAGCCAGAACCTGCTCAAGTTTGTCAACAATTACAGAAGCCTGACCCGGATTCCCAGACCTGAATACCGCATCTTTTCTGTAGCTGAACTATTCGGCAGTGTGGCGCTTCTCCTACGTCCGCAGATGGAAGCAAAAAACATCCGGTTTGTGTGTTCCATTGATCCCGAACGACTTGATCTTACAGGCGATCCCGAGCTTATCGAACAGGTTTTGATCAATCTGCTCAAGAATGCAATGGAATCTGTCGAGTCCGCTTTCAAAAGAGAAATCCAGCTTCTGGCCCGCCTCGACGAACGAGGCAGCGTCATCCTTCAGGTAGTGGATAATGGCCCCGGAATCGTTCAGGAAGCCATAGACAAAATATTTATCCCCTTCTACACGACCAAGAAAGAGGGGTCCGGAATTGGCCTTAGTCTTTCTCGTCAGATAATGCGGCAGCATGGCGGAACGATCAGCGTCTCGTCTATACCTGAGACACAGACCGTCTTCACGCTTCGGTTTTGACCCGGAATCCTCCGTAAATGCGTTAAACAGCAAAGCCGCCCTTCCGTGACAGAAAGGCGGCTTTGAGGAGTGGCGGGGGCGGGATTCGAACCCGCGACCTCCAGGTTATGAGCCTGGCGAGCTGCCAGCTGCTCCACCCCGCGATGTATTCATCAATATACACAATTTCCAGCTATAGAGAAGTAAATCCCCGTTTACATAACATCAATCTCGCAGGTAATCCATAAAATTTGTCAATTAAAAACAGTTCTTCCGCTTCAGCCGGTTCACCTGCCCCTCTACCTGGCCTTTACTCCACAGCAGATCAACAGCGGCACGACCGGCGGCGATGTCCCTTCGCAGACTCGCGGTATAGACGTGCGGCAAGCGCTCTTCGGCTGGCGAAGGCCACGCAACATCGAAACCCGTGCCGTCGTGATTGCGAAGCATACACCGGAACGCTCAGGCTGATTCTCGCATAGGATATCACAGTTGCAGCGCTATTGCAGCGGTGTAAACCTTATGGGGCAGATAATCCTTAACCCACAAGCCCTACTCAGAACCCGAAAAAGGCCCCCAATGAGGCCTTTGAGCCTATCAGGAGCCTTTTCTGAACCATCCGGGGTGCCCAAGAGAGGACTCGAACCTCCACGACCTTGCGGCCACATGACCCTGAATCATGCGCGTCTACCACTTCCGCCACTTGGGCAAGCATAACGTGGGCGCGTAGTATACAAATTCCACCTGCCCGGCGCAAGCCTTGTGAATCACTTCACCTGCATTTCGAGGAACAGGCCGGCGCTGAATACACGGAGAACCGCTATGCCTCATTCCGGCTGCGCCACATCTGGTTATCCGTAAGCGTTTCCGGGGCGGGCGTTTCCGCCTCCAGGTATGCCACGGCGAGACGCCCCTGATAGTTTGCTCCCAACGCTTCATCCAGACTCACAAGCGCCATTTCAGGCGAAATACCGATAACATGCGCATACTGCCGAACCAGCGAGCGCAGATAGACACGGTCAAACCGGGGATAGTCGAACAGGGCAGTTTCTTCAAAAGCCAGGAGAAGACTTCGCAGAATCATGGTTTCTGCGTGCAGGTCATGCAGCGAAATGCCTCGTTGCTCACGAATCTTACGTAAATCCCCCGCCAGGCGCCTTCCGAAGGCTAACCATGCGTTTTCAGTAACCGAGGCGCTGCTGCGATGCACGTTGATAGAGGTTACCAGCCGGCCCGAACCGCCCGCTTGTGATCTCGATGCGATCATAGGATTTCCTCACGATCAAGAATCTGTTAAGATTATGGTACGGCGCGTTCATGGACTGAACCAAGCGCCAATGGCGCAAGCGAGGTCAGTTCTGGAGGAAACATCGCGCAAGATTCAGGATTAGGGCGAGGTATGGATGGAGAGGCGCCCCCGTGCTTCAGGCCGGCAGTGTAGACCAGAAAACTGTATCAAAGGACTTGACTTGACGCCCCTGCATCAAGTATTTTAATAGTTCTTCGTTCAAAGCGAAGGCTGTCATCACCTTCCTCGGTAGCTCAATGGTAGAGCATGCGGCTGTTAACCGCAGGGTTGTAGGTTCGAATCCTACCCGGGGAGCACATCAGAAACCCCTAAGCTGTTGTAAATATGCAGCTCAGGGGTTTCTCCTTTTTGCGCAGGTACGGGTTTTCCTTTCGTTCTCTCAAAGGCATCAAGCAGAATGTCGAATCGTATGGAAACGAAAAGGGTCCGTCAGTCTCTGGTAGGATGGCATCTTCACCAGCCATGCCAAAACCATGTGCATACGCTATTCTTCTAACCTGACGGACTGCCCTTGGCAACGACAACGTAAACACAACCTCCGACGTGGTATCTTGATGTGCTCTTCTACTTGACAAAGCATACTGCCTGCACTCGTCGCTTGGAGAATTGTCAGCGACGATAGTTTTCGAATTCCTCAAGTAGAATAGTAGCCGGTTTCTACTTTTGGGCGAGCGAATTACTGAGAGAGGTCACATTTTTCACTTGTACAGCCGCTGAATGTAAATGTAGTGGGCGCCAAACTCTTTGTTGTCCGACGTGATAAACCAGGTCTGCAGATCCATTTTGCCGGAAGGTAAAGCAAACCGCAGTTTGACTTCCTTCTCGCCTTTGCCCACGGCAGCCTCCTTTATTTGATCGCCAAAATGCACCTTGGCGGTGACGATGTCAAACGACACTCCCGGAGGGAAAGGCGCATTGCCGTCCTCATCATCGTAAGCCATGTAATCATCGAAAGGAATGAAGCGAGGAACCCCTTCGCAAATGCCGTAACCAGACTCTCGGGGCCAGCGGCGGAGCGTCACTTCGTACGTACCCGGCTCTTCCACAGACACTTCAAAACGGCCGTTAGAGGTGTCGCCCCGGCGTAGATGAGGCCAGTTGTAGACGCGCGGCCCGTACCACCAGTCGTAGGCGGTAAGCATGGTCTCTTCATCTGCGGGGATATGGTACCGTTCGAGCGTCAACTGCGGCGCCACGCCATTCCACC
>CBDUBU010000013.1:0-28594 GCA_965365465.1 uncultured Rhodothermaceae bacterium | reverse complement strand
CAAACAGGATGCGGCCTGACGTTCCGGTGCCTCGAAGAGCGGCGAGGTCCACGTTTCGCTCGCGAGCCAGTCTGCGAGCCGCAGGCGAAGATCTCGGTCGCCCGAGCGCCGTAAGAACGGGATGATTCTCAAACCGGGATGAAGCGACAATTTCTGCGTTCTCGACAGCAGCCGGCATTGCCTCCTCCCTGTCGTTATACGGTGCTTTTTCGGCATCGTCTGCGCCATTGATCAAGGCAATTGGCTTGAACACCTCTACTTCGCTGCCTTCCTCGAAGAATATGTGGGTCAGCGTGCCGTCTGCCTCGGCCTCTACCTCAAAGGTAGCCTTGTCGGACTCGACCGTCAGAATGACCTCGCCTTTCGTCACGGGATCGCCCTTCGACTTGAGCCACTCGACTATGCGGGCCGTGGGAATGTCCTGTCCCACTTGAGGCATAATGATTTCAGTCATTTGGAACGTGCTTTGAGCGATTTGTGTGACATCGGAGATTACGCATGTACCTGCAAATGCATCAGATCGGGCGCCTTCCCTGCGCCGCCAAACTGCTCAATCTTGCTTCCCACTAATTCTTTAACGGCTTCATATTGCGCATCGATATAGCGGAGCGGTTCGTAATCGCCTGGACTCCGCCTCTGGTGATCACAAAAGCTGTCGATAAAGGCATACTTCAAATTAGTGGAGATATTGACCTTTGAACAGCCAAGCTTGATGCAGCGCTGAATCACCTCGTCGGACAGCCCGGTGCCGCCGTGCAGGGCAAAGGGCGTCCGAATTCGGTTCGCCATCTCCGCGAGACGATCGAATGCGATTTTAGGCTCGCCCTTATAAACGCCATGCGCCGTGCCGATTGCCGGAGCAAAAACACCGAGGTCGAACTGCTCGCAGAACTGCACGGCCTGCTCGGGGTCCGCGAGATGCGCATCCTCCATGCCCACCACGATTTCTTCCTCGACGCCTCCGATGGCTCCAAGCTCCGCCTCTATGGCGACCCCTTTCGGCTCTGCCCATTCGTAGACCTTTCGGGTCAGCCGGAGGTTTTCTTCGAACGGCTTGTCAGACGCATCGATCATCACGGACGTCCAGCCTCCCTCTATGCACGCCTTAATCATGTCGAGATCCTTACCGTGATCGAGGTGCAACACAACGGGAACTGGAGAGTTGCCCGCCAGATCGCGCATCCAGCCTGCGAGAACCTTAAGTCCCCAATAGCGCACGGTCTTGGCAGAAGTTTGCACAATTACAGGGGCATTGAGCGCTTCGGCCGCCGCGACAATGGCTTTCATGGTGCCGTAGTCCACTGGATTAAAGGCGCCAACGGCATAACTGCCTTCCCTGGCGGCTGCCAGTATGGGTTTCATGGTGACGAGTGGCATGGCGTGTAGAATCTTATTTACAGAAACCGGCGCACGAGGGAGCGTGCTGTCTCAATGATGTCTTGCTTTTGCGGCACACAAGCCGCTTCGAGATCGAGATTGTAAGGTATGGGCGTATTTACACCGGCAACTATCTCAATGGGGGCATCGAGGTAGTCGAAGGCTTCTTGCTGTATGATGGAAGCGATATCCGAAGCGACGCCTCCCCGGCGCACAGCTTCCTGAACGATCATTACTCGCTGCGTCTTGCGAACCGACTGCAGAATCAATTCCTTGTCCAACGGTACGAGCGTTCGAGGATCGATTACCTCTACCTGAATGCTTTCACTCGCAAGTTCATCGGCGGCTTCGAGGCTGCGATCAACCATGTTCGACCAGGCAATCAGCGTAATGTCACTGCCTTCTCGCCTGACTAAACCTTCACCAAAGGGAATCAGGTACTCCTCTTCCGGGACCTCGCCTTTCGTCATATAGAGGAGTTTGTGCTCGAGAAAGATGATGGGGAAGTCATCTCGTATCGCTGTTTTGAGAAGACCCTTGGCATCGTATGGAGTGGACGGCAAAGCAACCTTGAGGCCAGGTATATGATAGAAGAGAGCCTCGAGACTCTGCGAGTGCTGCGCTGCAACGCCATTGCCCGTGCCTCCCTGCGTGCGGAGGACCATCGGCACCTTGGCCTGGCCGCCCGTCATGAAGGGCAGCTTGGCCGCCTGATTGACGATCTGATCGAGGATGAGCATCGTAAAATCCACGAACAGAATCTCCACTACGGGATGCATTCCCGTGAGCGCCGCACCGACGCCTGCGCCTGTAAAGCTGGCTTCTGCAATAGGAGTGTCGAGGACGCGCCTGGGGCCGAATTCATCAAGCAGCCCTTCGGTGACCTTGTAAGAACCGCCTCGTTCGGCAATACCTTCGCCCATGACAAATACAGTGGCGTCACGCCTCATCTCTTCGCGCAGCGCTTCGCGCAAGGCATCGCGATACATGATGACGCGCCGCTCGCCGTTGACCGCTGTCGCCGCACCTTGTTCGATGGTTTGCGTGCTCATGAGTAGACCTTTACTTCTTCAAGAAATTTCTCGACAGACGGCTGAGGACTGTTCACCGCAAAAGCTACGGCTTCCTCCATCAGGGCCTCGACTTGTCTTTCGAGGCGGGTGATCTCGTCCTCCGTGGCTCCTGCCTTCTCCTTGAGATAGCGGCGGCCCACGATGCAGGGATCTTTCTCCTTGTAATAGGCGAGCCTGTCTTCGGGCATGTACGCCCCGGTGTCATTGACATGGTGGCCTGAATGACGGTAGGTTAACGCCTCAATCAGCACAGGTCCGTTGCCGGTGCGGCACTTTTCGACTGCGTCGGCTGCCCGGTCATACACTTCCAGCACATCGTTGCCGTCGACGCGATAGCTCTCCACGCCGTAACCTGCTCCCCGTTTCCAGAGATCGGTCTGCCGCGTCGCCTGGTCGATTCGCGTGGAAACCGCATACTGATTGTTCTCGATTACCACGATAACCGGCAGATTCCATAAGGCTGCGAGGTTCAGACTCTCACCGAACGTCCCGTGATTGGCCGCCCCGTCTGTCGTAAAAACGACGGAAACGTTGTCGCCGCCGCGGATCCAAGTGCCAAGACCAGCGCCGACACCGATCGGGATACCCGCACCCACGATGCCGTTTGCCCCAAGATTACCGGCGCTTACATCGGCAATATGCATACTGCCCCCCGTCCCCTGCAATAACCATCGGCTCGGCCCATGATTTCCGCCGTCATGAGCTTGATGTCGCCGCCCCGAGCAATCGTATGGCCGTGCCCGCGATGGGTGCTGGCGATATAATCCTGCTCGTCCAACGCAGCACACACGCCGACCGCAATGGCCTCTTCACCGAGATACGGATGCAAATAACCTCGAATGAGACCCTGACGGTAGAGCTTGATGCATCGCGTTTCGAATACTCGAATCGTCAGTAGCTGACGGTACAGCTCTGCCAGGAACGCTTTCGGATAGGTCTTCTCCCTGAACGTCGGATTTAATTGCATGAGTACTTTTCAGATTTTCCCGCCTTCGTGACCCAACCTGGATGCTTCGAACATTCACAGGCATTTTCTACAGGACGATCCGCAGGGCGCTTACCCTCACAGAGCCGCTCATAAAAATCGATTAGCTTACCGTTGAGGAGTTCGAGACACCTGCATAGTCGCAGACAACGGACCTTTTCGTTTCAGCCGATTTCAAAATGGCGTCCGTCACCACATTGGCTCGGAAGCCGTCTTCAAAAGTAGCGCCGTCTGGCGCCACATCTTGATCGTTGGCAATGGCATCGAGGAGGTGCGCCATTTCATGGATGAATGTGTGCTCCCATCCGATAAGGTGTCCCGGAGGCCACCAGTTTCCGATCCATGGATGCTCGGATTCTGTCATCAAAACGCGATGAAACCCCTGCGTGCCGGTTGGCTCTTCTTCGACCCAGTAGACCGCCAACTCGTTCAGCCGTTCGAGATTGAAGCGCAGGCTGCCCTTCTCGCCGTTTATCTCGACAACCTGGTAGTTTTTGCGGCCTGCCGCCAGACGTGATCCCTCTATAGAACCTATGGCGCCGCTCTCAAACTCTACCGCCGCGACGAACGCGTTGTCTACATCCACCTTCCGCGATTCATTCTTGCCACTAACCTGTCGCGTCTCAATGAAGGTTCGCGCAGCCGCGCTCACGCTGTTGATGCCGCCGACAAGGTAATGGGCCAGGTCAATGATGTGAGCGCCGAGGTCACCGCCTGCGCCACTGCCGGATGCTTCCTTGTTCATGCGCCACATGTACGGATAGCCATAATGGGGAAGCAGCCAGTCCTGCAAGTAAACGGCGCGGAAATGATAGATGCGACCGATCCTTCCCGCTTCTATGAGGTCACGCATATAGCGAACCGCCGGGACGAACCGGTAGTTGAACGCCACCATGTGTTTGACGCCTGCGGAGCGTACGGCTTCGAGCATTTCCCATGCCTCCTCTGCCGTCCTCGCCAGGGGCTTTTCGCAGAGGACATGTTTGCCTGCTTGAGCGGCAGCAATCGAAGGCTCTGCGTGCGCGACGTTGGGGCCGCCGTTATCAAAGAGGGTTATACATTCATTCTCCAGCATTCTCCGCCAGTCAGTGTAGTGCGATTCGTACCCGAATCGCACAGCCGCCTGCCGCACCTTTTCTTCGTCACGTCCGCAGAGACCGACGAGCCTCGGCCGGGCCGGAGGCGGATAGATCATATAGGGAAGGGTCTTGAATGCGTTGGTGTGCGCCCGTCCCATAAAGGCGTACCCCAACATTCCGATCCCTATTTCCTTCAACTGGTCTTCGTTGCCGGCAGCGTTTTCCATAGCTGTATTTTATATGGCAAAGGGGCTGTTCGGAGGCCGTTGATAAATTCTGCAGATCTGTGTCGCACTCCGCGCCGGTTCATGCAGTCTGACGGCAGGGTGGTACAACTGAGCGATCATAAATTGCGAGGCCTTTTTTGAGCTTTGTGAAGGCGCGGCTCATCTGCGTTTCAACCGTCTTTACGGATATCTGCATTACCTGCGCAATCTCACGATAGCTTAGACCGTGGTTTCTGCTCAGCACGAAAGCGGTCCGGCAGTGCTCCGGGAGCGAGGCTATTATGTCATCTACACGGCGCGCCAGCTCGCCCGAATGGAGCAAGGCGTCCACCGGTTCTGCGCTCTGCTCCTCAAGGCGCCCTGCCTCGTTTTTCCAGCGAGCCACGATCGTGGCGTGCTTGATCTGATCCAGCGCCCGGTTGCGCGCCATGCGATAGAGGTATGCGTTGAGCGAGTCGGGTACTGCCCACTTGTCGCGGTGAAGCCATAGATGGACGAAAACATCCTGGACGAGATCCTCGGCTGCTTCATGGGATCGCATATAGCGGCAGGCAAAGCGAAAGAGTGGTGCGGCATACGCGCGGAAAAGCCCCTCGAAGGCATCTCGATCTCCCTGCTTGATGCGTAGAGCAAGCTCCCGGTCTACGAGGCGGTGATCCTTAGACTTGGAAGCAGGCGCGGCGCCATAGAGGTCGGGCAACATATCGTTCTATGAGTCTCGTGGAGAAAGGACAGAACTCGTATAGCGCCCTTGCTATTGATCTATACGTATAGATGTATATACAAGTAAAACCACACGGGGTCAATAGCCGGCCAAAATATTTCGCCCATCATCTTCCTTCGCTCATCGGCGTCCACCCCGTAAGCTCGTTTTGCAGCATATACCGATCTCCGCGATGATACAGCCGGAGCAGTTCTATGGTCTCCTCGAATTGATTGAAGGAAACGCGCTCGATGTAAAGAATGACACGCTGCCCCTGGGGTAGCTTGAGCCAATCTGCAATCTCTGCCGATGCCGGCAGGGCGCGAACCACTTGCTCGCCGCGCACGAGGTACTGGTTGTACTCTTGCTGAAGCGTGTTGCGCAGGGACAGCTTGCTGTAGTCGTGCCGCAAGATGCCGCGGCAAAGCCGGTGAACCAGAAACGACTCCTCGATCGTCATCGGCTCGCCATCAGCGAGGCGAAGCCGCTCGATTCGCGCCAACTCCTCTCCTACGGGCACCTTCAGCCGCGCGGCAATGTTTTCCGAAGCATTCAGTAGTCCCGAAAACAGCACATTACTGGAAGGTTCGAAACCGCGCCGGCGCATATCTTCGCCAAACGTAATCATCTGGTTGGCGCCTTGTTCGATGGTAGGATGGGCGACAAACGTGCCCCTGCCCTGCTGCCTGTTAATGATGCCCTCGCGCACCAGAGAGTCGAGCGCCTGCCGCACCGTTCCGCGGCTGACGCGGTAATGCTCTACCAGTTCGTGCTCGGAAGGAAGCGGACTGCCTGGCTGCCAATGCCCTTGCAGGATGCGATTGTACAATACCTGGTAAAGTTGATAATACAGGGGAAGCTTACTATCTGGATTGATGACATCGCCTGGCAGTTTATTCATCGCATAACACACGGAGTTGACGGGCCGGTCGCAAGAGATGAGGAGCAATATGGAAAACGCAATCCGATAGAACGGTTCGAGATTGTATATACATTAACGTGCCTTAAGTATCAATTGCTGCTGCAAATGTTTGCACGTGCGCTCCTTACATGCCTGGTTGATGACTTCCTGGGACGGTTCCGTGTACTTGATGGCTACTCGTGCTGCGTTCGCCGGCTCACCAAACTCTCCATAATAAGTTTCACCAAGTAGCAAATCGACGTCTCTTGTAGGGGATGGCTACGCCGCAATCGTCCTTCTTGTAATCCGGTACTACGGTTCGGGGCCTACCGCGCCACTACTCCGCCCTTATGTTCCTTTTAGCATTTCTGGATCTATGAAGAACCCCGCCTACATTTACTCATTCCTTATCATTGTCGCTACCGTGCTCGGAACGTCCGACTCGTGGGCACAGGACAATCCGACGTTTTTGCCTCGAATTGTTGATGAGACCAACGGCAGAATGATAGTGGTTGACATAGATGGCGACGGGGCGAACGATCTCGTCAGCAGGGGATCCGGCGAGGAAGCACTCGTGCTCTACGAGGTAAAGAACGGCTCATTCGAAAAGCGGGTTCTCCTCACCGATCTGCGGTTCAGAGGCGACCGCATCGCCGTTAATGACATCGACGGCGACGGAGACCTCGACCTCGTAACCGGACTTGGTCGCGGCGAAACGGATGACGCCGGAATCGATGCGATCTGGATCGAGAACCCGCTTCCGTCCGGCAATCCGATGGAGCAGGGTACATGGAAGATCCACCTGATCGGGGCGCACGAGGATTACCCGAAGGATATGGAAGCGGTGGACTTCGATGGAGACGGCTTGCTCGACGTGGTTTCCCGAACCCACGAGCAGACCGTCATTTACTTTCAGCACGAAGGGGACCAGTGGACGCAGGATGTGCTACTCGAACATGAAAGCCATGAAGGCATGGGCGTGGGCGACCTCGACATGGATGGCGACCCGGACATCGTGCTGAACGGCTTCTGGTACGAGACACCGGATGACCCAAGAACCGGAACCTATATCCGGCACGACATCGATCCCCTCTGGTTTACGCCCGTCGAAGGAACCTGGCGCGACAACAATGCAGCGGTCGCCGTGGCCGACCTGACTGCGGACGGACTGCTCGACGTGCTCACCTGCCATTCCGAATTGCCGGGATATCCCCTTTCACTGTATACGGCTGCCTCGGCCGATGCCGTGAAGCAAGGGTTGTGGCAAGAACGCAAGGTGGCAGGCATTTTTGATTTTTGCCAGACACTCGACACCGGAGACATCGACAACGATGGCGATCTCGATATTCTCGCGGCGAAGTTCGAGCGCGACCACGGCAATGATGATTTCCGTAATGCGCCTCCCTACCCGATCATCGTCTTCTACAATGAAGGAGAGGGACTTGACTGGCGCGAACAGAAGCTTTCCGACGAGGGAATGTATGCCGGCGTACTCGGCGACGTAGGAGACGACGGGGACCTCGATATCGTGGGACCCCGCAGCTACTGGAAAGGGCCAATAGAGGTGTTGGAAAATCAGCAAGCCGATGATGCCCTTCCGCTCGACCAGTGGACCTACATCCAGGTCGACGACTCGCGCGGGGCCTATGTCGTACCCGGAGGCGCCGGATGGTGGAAAGCATTCGGACTCGCGCTCGGCGACCTGTCGGGCGACGGCCTTGGCGACATCGTTTCGGGAAACTACTACTATATCAATCCGGGCGGCGGTATGGCGCAGCCGTGGACTCGCGGCGAGTTTCCGGTGGAAGTCGATGCAACCCTCATTCTTGATATTGACGGCGACGAGTATGCCGACGTGATCGGCCAAAGTCTCCCGACCGTCTACTGGCTGGAAGCGGACAATAAAGATGGCACTGAGTGGACGGCGCGGGCAATCGGATCGCTCGCGTCCGGCGGCCACGGCAACACACAGCTTTATGCTGCGACGCAAATCGTGCCGGGTGAACGCCCCGAACTGCTTTTCGGCGCCGAAGGAGGACGCATGTACTATTTCGAAATTCCGGACGATCCCGGCGACGCGCCCTGGCCGTTGACGCAAATCTCGACGGAAGGCGGCGGGTACGGCCATGGCGACATTGACGGCGACGGCTTCGTGGATATTGCAGGCAGCTACAGCGTGGAAGGCGGAGAGCCGGTACCGGGCGCCTCGGACGCGCGGTGGTTCAACAGCCGGACGGCGTGGTGGAAGAATCCTGGCGACGGATCGGCCCG
This sequence comes from uncultured Rhodothermaceae bacterium, assembly GCA_965365465.1. GTDB lineage: Bacteria > Bacteroidota > Rhodothermia > Rhodothermales > DASSAV01 > CBDUBU01. The sequence goes on along the minus strand of CBDUBU010000013.1, from coordinate 19,978 downwards.
CTGGCAGCGCTTCGACATTGGAGAAGCCACCCATGCCGACCGCTACGAGCTTGCCGACCTCAACGGAGACGACCGACTCGACCTCATCATTACCGAAGAGCGTTACTGGGGCCTCGAACCCAACTCCAACCTCTACTGGTTCGAGCAACCCACCGACCCGCTGCAACCGTGGACGCGGCACACCGTCGCCACGCAGTATTCGATGAACAACCTCGATGTGGCCGATATGGATCACGATGGGGACATGGACATCCTCACCAACGAGCATCGGATGCCGCGGGGAGACATGGTAATGCTGGAAATCGAGCGTACGCAGATCTGGGAGAATGACGGCACGGGGAATTTCACCCAGCACGACATCGATACCGGAAAGGAAAGCCATCTCGGCTCACAAGCCGCCGATCTCGACCGTGACGGCGACCTCGACATCGTTTCCATCGCCTGGCGCAACTCGCAGAACCTGCATCTCTGGCGCAACGATGCCCTGCAAGGCGGCCCCTCGCCAGACCTGGAGGCGCCAACGGCCCTGCGCCGCTTTGGCGACGATGCGCGCTACGACCTGCCGCCTTATAAACTGCCCATCGTCGTGGACGCCTCCGGCTATGCACGCCACGATAAGGCGGTCTTACTCAACCTCAACTTCAGCCGGCAACTCGAAAAAGTGCAGGCTGGTCGGCCTTTCGACAGGACCTCGCTCCGCCTCGTCGAGGTAGATGCCGTCGGCCGTGTCCTAGATCCCGAAGTGTCGTTTCAGTTCGACACGCTCGACGATTTCGACGCCGCAGAAAGGGCGGTCGGCACGCTTGTCTTCCTGCTCGAAGGCGAATCGCCGCCTTTCGCCAAACGCCACTTCGATCTCTACTTCGGCGATGAAGGGTCTGGAGAATATCAGGCAGCAACGTTTGAGGACCGCGTTTCCATCGAGGACATCGGCGCGTACGAGGGTTTCCCCACTTGGAAGATCGCCACGCCCGCTGCCCAGTATTTCTATCACAAGGTCAGCGGCGGCTTCGCGAGCCTCATAGACCGCGAGGGGAATGACTGGGTCAGCTTTCACCCTTCCAATGGTCCCGAAGGCGAATACCGAGGCATCCCGAACATTGCGCCGGTAAACTGGCATCCGGGGCGACCCGACGGCAAAAAGCCCACGCAGATCATTCACGACGGACCCCTGCGCCTGCGCCTGCTTACCGAAACCGAAGATGAAGCATGGCGCGCAGTGTGGGACATCTTCCCACAGTATGCCACCATGACCTTGCTGAAAAAGGGAGAAGAGCCGTACTGGATCCTCTATGAAGGCACTCCGGGAGGCACGTTCGACATGACGGATTATTTCGTCACCTCTCACGGCCTGGTCTTCGACGATATGGCGAAGTGGGAAGGAGCCGACAACGACTACTGGAACGAAGACTTACCCGGCCCCGAGTGGGTGTATTTCGGAGACGCGAACCTCGACCGAGTCATGTACTATGCGCTGCACGAGGACAACCAGGCCGTCGAGGAGTTCTGGAACTTTGGACAGGGCGGCATGACCGTATGGGGCTTCGGGCGGGGACCACGAGCCGAAGATGGTTCCGGCTGGCAGCGGCTCACCGATGCTCCGGTGCATCTTACGGTAGGCTTTGCGGAGAATAATACCTTCACGGGCGCGTCAAAGGTCGTCAACGGCGCCTATCGTCCTCTGACGCTCTCCACTGAAGATTCGCAACGCGTCACGCCGTAGGCTTCCCGTTTGGGGGCAGGTAAAGGAATTCTAAATTTTCAGCGAAGCCTTGTGGGGGAGGCGTCTCATTGAGTCGTCCTAATGGGTGAGGAATGGGTACGGGCAGCGCGTCTGTATCTATCGCGAGGACCATCCTTCGCCGCCCGCTTCAATACCTCATGGTACATATTGGTATATAAGTGGTCAGAACCATGCCCTTGGAATACGCAACTGCTGCCCTCCTCCTCGTCTCCTGCCTTTCCGCTCCTCGTTTTGTTTTCGCGCAGGAAATAATGACAACTCCTGGATGGACACACCTCTCCAGCGCCAACGGCGATCTCGATGCTCCGAATGCAGGCAACCAACAGACCTCGAGCATTGTGCTCGACATGGATGGCGACGGCGACAACGACTTCGTCATCACCGAACGTACCGCTGCGCCGGCTGTAATCGGGTATCGTCGCGATGTTGACGGATGGACGCGGTTTGCGCTCGATGAGGAAAAACTCCGCATCGAGGCGGGATCACTTCCCTACGACATAGACGGTGATGGTGACCTCGATATATTAGCAGGCGGTGATGGAGGATCCAATGAGGTGTGGTGGTGGGAAAACCCTTCGCCTGACATTATAAACAACTGGACGCGCCGCGCTATCAAAAACACAGGTGAGAATAAGCACCACGATCAGATCATTGCTGATTTCGACGGCGATGGTCTCGGCGAACTTGTTTTCTGGAATCAGCGCGCCCGCACCCTCTTCATCGCTCATATTCCCACAAATCCAAAGGGGAATGCCGAGTGGAATCGTCGTGCGATCTACAGCTACCCCACCGAAGAGATGGAGCAGCGAGGCGCCTACCCGCCATTCAAGAGCATCAATGAGCATGAGGGTCTCGCCGCAGAGGACATAGACGGCGACGGCGTGCTCGACATCGTAGGCGGCGGCCGGTGGTTCAAGAACCAGCCGGACGGCTCCTACCTCCCTCACATTATCGACGCAAGCTATACCTTCACGCGCGCCATGACCGGTCAATTCATCGAGGGTGGGCGTCCCGAAGTAATCTTGGTGGCAGGAGACGGTACGGCTCCGATGTTGCTGTACGAATTCGTCGAAGGCACGTGGAAATCCCGACCGATCCTTGAAGAGGTGGTGGATGGCCATTCCGTTACCGTCACCGACTTCGACGGGGACGGACACCTTGACCTCTTCAACGCCGAAATGGGCCTGGGCAATAATCCTAATCCTGAGGCCATCATTTTGCTGGGTGACGGTCAAGGGAAGTTCACCAGACATCTCATTCAGCAAGGCGTGGGTCTCCACGAATCGCGCCTTGCTGATCTCGACGGTGACGGCGACCTCGACCTCCTTGGCAAACCATACACTTGGAATGCGCCTCGGCTCGACATCTGGCTCAACGAAGGCGCATCACGCTAAATACTTGTTCCGTGTCATTCTTTTTTCACACTTCCCATTATCACTATGTATTGCAAACGCTTCCGTACTATCCGTGATCGGCTCCATATCATTCCAGGCGCCCTGCTTGCCGTCTGCCTTCTGCTCTTCGCGGCCTGTGAAGCACCTAAGGACGATCCTGGAATGGCGGCAGAGCCTGCCGGAGAGCTCGGCTTCGAGCCGGTGAGAGTTTCCACGACCGCAAACCTCTGGTGGGCGCGCGATGCGGCCGATCTCAACGGCGACGGCCTCCTCGATATCGCCCTTCAGAATGACAACGGCCACGGAGGCTGGCTTGGATGGCTCGAGGCGCAGGACAGAGGCCGCTCGTGGCAGCAGCACATCATTGCCGAAACGGCCCCCAATGGTGAGACCTTCGCCGTTGGCGACCTCGAAACCGGCGACGTGGACGGCGACGGCGACGTGGACATTTTTGCCTTCGCGCACCCCGGTGAGTGGGATGAAGGCGGTGCTCCGACCACCGTGTATTGGTACGAAAACACAGGCGATGGCTGGACGCCTCATGAGATCGGGCAGGCCCCCGCCTTCGTCAAAGATGTCAACGTTGTCGATTTCAATAGCGACGGCAAGCTGGATCTCGTCACGATCACCTACGAAAAAAACAACCTGACCCTTTTCCGGCAAGATGATCCGAACACGTGGACCAGGGTGCAGGACGTAACCGTCGAAAACCTTCATGAAGGCATGGATGTAGGTGACCTTGACGGCGACGGCGACATGGATATTGCCGCCAACGGCTACTGGATCGAGAATCCCGGCGGCGACCTCTCCGAAGAATGGACGATCCGCACCATCACCGACAAATGGCACAACCAGGACGGCGACTGGTCGAAGAATGCTACCAAGGTCACCGTGGCCGACATTGATGGCGACGGACGCGGCGAAGTTTTTATCTCCCACTCCGAGCGAACCGGCTACCCGCTGGCGTGGTACGACTCGGATGATCCGGTGGGTGGAAGCTGGACCGAGCACGTCATCGCCGATGAGTGGCCCGCCGCACAATCCATGCAGATTGCAGACATGGATCTCGATGGAGATCTCGATGTGATCGCGGGCGTCAACCAGGGCCGCGCCGTGAACCTCGACCAGACCACGTTCCCCGTTACGGTATTCCTCAACGAGGGTGGTGGTCAGTCGTGGACGCGGTACGAAGTGACCGATCAGGGCATCTACAACGCCGAAGTGGCCGACGTGGACGGCGACGGCGATCAGGACATCTTCCGCCTCGCCTCCCATGACGCGGAAGACTTCGAGCTTCTGCTGAATCAGGTGCGGTGATGCCATAGCACCCTATCCGGCGGGTTCATCATGCGCAAGACCTTGTTCATCCTTGCAATAGCCTTTTTCACGATGTGCGGCGCCGCTTGGGGCCAGGATGCCAGCCTGTCCTTCGAGCCGTACGTCCTCGAAGATGTTATGGCAGAGCATCCGAACATCGGCGACATCGACCTCGACGGCGATAACGACATCGTAATCGTTACCCGTTACGTGGATGAGAACGGAGACGATGCGACCAACGAGAAGGACATTACGCTGTACACGGCGCCTCGGTGGAACAAGCACGTCCTGCTTACGCTCAATTACCGGGCGGATGATCTGGACCTCGCCGATATGGACGGCGACAATGACCTCGACATCGTCGGACGCGCCGCTGCACGCGCCGGCGAGGACGAAGACGACGCCATGAACTTCTGGCTCGAAAACCCGCTCCGCGGCGGCGATATGTACCGCGACGAGTGGGTGCGCCACGACATCGGCCGTTCTGCCTATGTCAAGGACCTCGATGTGGCCGACCTCGATGGGGATTGGAAGCCGGACTTTCCGGCACGCACCGACGACGGACTCTACGTGTGGCTCCAGCAGGACAAGGACACGTGGAACGGCCGCCGCCTGGACATCCACCCGCACGAGGGCATGAAGCTGGCGGACCTCGACGGCGATCCAGATCTCCTAACGGGTGAGCCTAAGGGTCCAAGGCTGTTCCTTCAGCTTTGGGAGAACGACGGCGCCGGCCGCTTCACCGTGCGCGAGATAGACCGAGGCAAAGAGAACCACCTCGGCGCCCGCCTGTCGGATCTCGACGGAGACGGCGACCTCGACATAATTGGGATTGCCTGGGATGCTTTTGAGGACCTGCACGTCTGGCGAAACGACACCCGGCGTTAATCATTCTCAATTCAAACGATCAAGAAATCAATGCAGTTTGAACGTGTGAGTACCTACGTCCTGCTATGGACGCTTTTCGCTTGTGTTGCAGGAATTACGGAAGCGCAACCACTCAATTTCGAGCGCCACATGGTCGACGAAAGCTCGGATACCTGGATCGCCTTCGACCTGGCGGACTTCGATGGAGACGGCGATTTCGACCTGCTCATTGCAGATGGCGCGCGCGGGGGGCCGCTGCTATGGTATGAAAACGATGGCAGCGGCATGGGCTGGACCCGGCATCTACTCGCCGAGAAAGGCCCCGGCGGCGGGGTGTTTACGACCGGAGACATTGAAACGGCTGACTTCGACCGCGACGGCGACACCGATCTCATTGCGTTCGAACATCCGGGAGCGTGGGGTGAAAACGCCCAGGGCAAGTCTCTGAATGACTACCCCGCCTCCATCTACTGGTACGAAAATGAAGAGGGCGGGAAAGAATGGACGCCGCATGAAGTCGGCGAAATGACGAGCTACGTGAAAGATGTCGAACTTGAGGACTACGACGGCGACGGCAGAGTCGATCTGGCGGCTACCACCTACGGGCCGTTCCATACGTTCGCGCTATTTCGGCAACTCGATGGCGGGCGGTTTGAGCGGGTGCAGCACTTCTCGATACCCGGCCTGCATGAAGGGATGGATAGCGGCGATCTCGATGGAGACGGTGATCTCGATGTGGCGGCGAATGGGTACTGGATCGAAAATCCGGGTGGAAACCTCACAGACATCTGGACTGTGCGTCCCATCGACGCGCGATGGTTTACCCAAGGGGGTGACTGGCGGCAGAACGCCACAAAGGTAGTCGTGGCGGATGTAGACGGCGACGGCAGGGGCGAGGTCATCATGTCGCACTCGGAGCAAAGTGGCTATCCGGTCGTCTGGTACGATGCTACCAACCCGAAGGCGGCTGACGGCTGGGAGATGCATGTCATCGCCAAGGGACTCAACGCCGCACACTCGCTGCAAGCGGCCGACTTCGACAACGACGGCGACATCGACATCCTCGCAGGGGAAAACGGCGACAGCAACACGGCCGAAATAGTTGACGACGGCGCCAAGCAGGTGCGCATCTTCCTGAATGGGGGCGACGGCATGGAGTGGACGCCCGTGGCCTTTTCCGAAACCGGCCTTTACAACGGCATAGTCGCCGATTTCGACGGCGACGGACGCCTTGATGTAGCCGGGCCTGCGGGCCACGAAGCCGACCCTTATACGATCTACCTTAGCAAATGAGCTTTAAGGAATAAAAGCAATACCCCCTGCCTCGAATCGGATAGCCGGTTGATGTTCGGCACGGGATGTTGCCTGTCCAGCAAACCGTCGGCATCTTTGAAGACGTACAGCAAGGTTATCCGATTGTTCTGCCTGCTGCCGATCCGTCCGTAACTCCGGATGTGAACGCAGCCCTCATGCTTTCCAAGCAGGCACTCGATCATTTCGCCACGAAAGGGGTCCTGCCGATAATTACAGGGGTCGTATGTCCTTCCGCTGGATCGTTCCGTTCACCCTTGCCGTGGCTGCGGTTTTTGGAATGCTCTACTGGAATGATCGGCGAAGCGGCCGCGTACGTCTGAAGGCATGACGGTGACGGAGTTCGAGAACGATCAGCGACGGACGTATACTTCCGTATAGTCATAGGGGGCTTACCTCCCATCGGATATACAAGCAAGCTTTATTTCAGACGGCCATGAGGGTTTGCTGGTGTTATCGCGTACTTATCAATGGAAGCCCCCTTCAAGGCTCGCGCAGCTAATCGTACGCTCCTCCCTATGATCCCTCTTTCTGAACATCATCTTGCCCGCCAAGCTACACCTCAGTCAGATGATGAATGGGCAGCTTCCATCCGGGCAGGAGACAGAACGGCCTTCGAGCGTCTGTTCCGCACGTTTTATGTTGAGCTTGTACGCTTCGTAGAGTACCAGACCTCGAACCGGGCAGAGGCGGAGGATATCGTGCAGACCACGTATGAAGTGATCTGGGAGCATCGGGAGAAATGGCTCCCTCGCGGTTCGATGAAAGCTTACCTCTATGGCGCCGCGCACAGACAGGCGGCCACGCAGTTCAGGCGGCTGAAGGGTAAGGATCGGTGGTTAAGCCATCTGAGAATTGACGAAATACCGCCGTTTACATCGGAAACGGGACCTGAAGACGAGTACCGGTTCCGTGAGATCGAGAAGGAGATCGAGCACGCCATCAGTGCGCTTCCTGAGCGCCAACGCTGTGTATTCCGCCTGTCGCGCAATTTGGAACTCAGCTATGCAGAAATTGCTGCGCTCCTCGAGATCTCCCCAAAAACGGTCGAAAACCAAATTGTGCGCGCCATCAAGTCGATTCGCCGGCGACTATACGGAGCACCGGCTTAAACGGACATGCTCGCTATGGAGGTTGGCGCCATCGAGCCTGATTCAAGCACATAATTCTCAATGATAAATAACGAGCACAAAAAGAATCTCCGTCTTTTCGTCCGCTTCGTTGCAGGAGAATGCAATGAAAAGGAAAGGCAGGAAGTACTCGCCCTGATTGCGGTAGACGAGCGAAAGGCCCGTCTTCTCGATCAGATTCAGTGCATCTATACGCTGCCCGAGTCGGCGGAAGACAATTACAAATATGATGCCGATGCCGCCTGGAAGCGGATGCGCGAAAAGGTCTTCAACGAGGATACGACCTCTCCCGCGCTGCGGTTGATCCGCTCGAAAGATACGGAAGCACCGTCCTCACAGACGATAATAAACCCTGAACTCGAGAAGAAGGAGAGGAATCACGCTCGTCCGTCACATACCCGACCTGCCAGATTTCTCTTTCACTATGGCTATGCGATTGGAATGGCCGCGTTGCTGGTAGGGATTATCGTTATTTCCGTGATCCTCGGAGATCAAATGACCCAAGGATCGGAGCCTTTGGCGCAGGACCGTGTGTTCGCGACCGGCCCCGGCGAGCGTCTGACTGTCCAGCTTCCTGACGGCTCGGTCATACAGCTCAACGTAGACAGCAAGCTCGCGTTGCGTGCTGCGGCAACGACCGAACGCCGCCTTGTCCTGCAAGGCGAGGCATTCTTCGATGTAGCGCGGGATGAGAGCCGTCCGTTCATACTGGAGACCCAAAATGCAGACGTGAAGGTGCTGGGCACCTCTTTCGGGGTGCGTAGCTATGAAGACGAAAAGGCGACTCGCGTGATCGTGACCGAAGGAAACGTCTTCGTAAAGGCAGGCCTCCGCGACAGTGTAGCGCTCAGGCCCCACCAGATGACCATGGCTACCGATGATGGGCCGCTGCGCATAGAACCAGTCGGCAAAGACAGCCGCTACCTGTCATGGACCGATGGCCGCCTGGTCTTCCATAAAGCATCCTTCGATGAAGTCGCCCGTGAACTCGAGCGCTGGTATGACCTCGACGTTGATCTGAACGGGCCGCCTGCAAGGGTTGGTCGCCTGAATGCATCTTTTTCGGATGAGCCTATGAGTGAGATCCTGAACATCATCGCGCAGGCGCTTTCGCTGGAATATGAGCGGGAAGGACGGCGGGTGGTATTCTCCGCGGCAAAGCCCTATCAGTTGTAGTGGCGTAAGTGTAACAGCAGAAGTGCCTTGTAAACTGCTCGGTGTGAGTCCTTTCTGCTTGCACTTCAAAAAGGGCGGGGGCGCACTTTAGATATAGAGCTATAGCGAGCTGCTACTGACGGCAAGCTCCCATTCAGTAAGCGCTTTTCTGCTCTCTGGAGAGGAAGGGTAGAACGCAACGCAGGCATTGTCTGCTTCCGTGGGCAGGTGCAATCCTCTATAATTCGGGCGTACGAAGCTATGAACGTCATGAACACGTCGTTTTCACTCGCTTACCTGAAAGCCTTGACAAAGGCTGTACTTCTGCAGGCTGCAGTATTGATTGCTCTTCTGCTTCTGTGGCCTTGCAAGGCGACGGGGCAAAGCCTGATAGCGAGCAGCGAACAGAAACAATCCATAAAGACGCAATCCAGCTTGCCTTCGATCATTGGGAGCAACCTGCCGAAGCTGAACACCACGACCAGTATTGATTTTCGCAAGGTTTCACTCGGCGAGGCGCTGCAAACGATCGCGGAAAGCGGCGGGCTGCAACTTAGCTATCGGGAAGAATATGTCGCTTCTGCAAAGAAGGTGACGGTGAAACTGGAGGAGGTTACCGTTCTCGAGGCGCTCTTCGATGTGCTTCGGGATACCGACCTTCGGCTGAACATCAGCCGAAGTGGTCACCTGATCCTTGTGCCGAAAGCACCCGTTCAGGAGGAAATGCACCCCTATGTGTCGTCCGGGCCGGGCGGAAAGTTAACCGGTGTGGTAACCGATGCCTCCAGCGGCGATCCGCTGCCGGGCGTGAACGTGGCGATCACGGAACTGGGCTCCGGCGCAGCTACCGACCCCGATGGAGTGTACGTAATCCTCAATGTACCTCCCGGCACGTACGCGCTTCGCGCCTCCATGATCGGCTATGCCGACATGACGGTTACCGACGTACGGGTCAAGATCGACCAGACGACCACGATAGACTTCGAAATGCAGGAAGCGACCATCATGGGTGAGGAAGTGATCGTGACCGCCGAGCGCCCGGACGTCGAGCTTGACCTTACCGCGAGCAAGGTGACCATTAGCGGCGTTGACCTGCAAAACAGTTGGGTGCGCTCCATCGACGACGCGCTCCGTATGCAATCCGGCATCAACGTAAACGGCGGCATTCGCGGCGGCTTCCAGATGGACGTCAACTATATCGTTGACGGTCAGGTCGTGCGAGACGACGGCTCCAACATGAGCCTGATGCCGATCAACACCACCTCCATTCAGGAAATGGAAGTGCTCACAGGCGGATGGAACGCAGAGTATCCGCAGGCCAACAGCGGTGTCGTCAATGTCGTCACCAAGCGGGCCACGAGCCGCCATACGGGCACCGTTCGCTATCGCCTCCGCCCGCCAGGCTTATACCATTGGGGCCGCCAGGTCTACAGCGAGGAAAACTATGAATACTGGGAACGCAATCTTGACGGCAGTCCCGGCCTCAACAGCCTCGAGTACTGGCAGAAAAACGATGGTGGAGCCGACATTTACAAAAACATGACGCCGGAAGGACGGCTCGAAAACTGGCGCCGCATCATCGCTGCGAATGACACCCTGCGCAACTATGATGAAAGAACAGAATGGGAAATGGAGGCCACATTGACGGGTCCCCTTGTGAAGGGGCTCGGCTACTTCATCTCGGGCCGCTACCTCCAGGGTGTACCCGTCTATGCAACGGGCCTCAAGTATAACCCAACATATAATTTCCAGGCCAAGCTTGATTACGATTTGACGAACCGGACGAGGATCGTTGGCTCGGTCATGCACTATCAGTTCACTAATTCCGGGCCATACCGGACAGCCTATCTGTCGAGTGAAGATGCGACGGGAGCCGCAGGAAATGCAGAAGCTTATTTCTACAGCCCGTACAGCACGGCAAAATTTTGGCCTTATGGAGCCTTTTCGTATGGCGGCGGCGAACGCCTCGGCAGGATCCAGCCGCCCGAGAAAGTATGGCAGTGGAACGGTCAGGTTACTGCCACCCATCTGTTTTCGGATCGCACCTTCCTCGACATCGCGGGGCGCTACCAGTGGTTCCGTCGCCATTCCTCATTTTCGGAATGGTTCGACCGGGGATACTATAGTAATCGCCAACGTGCGTGGGGAGTCGATGCCTGGGGACCGGTATGCGGTAACAATGTCATCATGAACAACGGCATCTTCCAGAACTTTTGCCAGCCGAGCGACCTGTTCCACGATAACACCTACACCGGCCGGGTATCCATTTCGGCCGCTTTGACGAGCCAGGCCACCGACCACCACCAATTCAAGGCGGGAGCCGAATTCTCACGGCACCTCTACCGGCGTTTGACCTCCCTCGGTTTCAGCGGAAACCCGATCACGACCAACTATCTCGACCCAACTTTCCGCCCGTGGGAAGTGGGCGCCTTCATCCAGGACAAGATCGAGATCAAGGGCATGATCGTAAATGCCGGCGTTCGGATCGATATGTTCAACGTGAACAAGAAAGTGGGGCCGAGCATCTTCGATCCCGTGGCTATGTACCAGGACGGCCAGATGCACCCTGAGGACATCCAGCAGGGGGTGATCATGCTCGACTACGACAGCCCGCTGGCCAAGAGCACACCCACACGAATTGCGGTCTCGCCGCGCATCGGCATTTCCCATCCGATCACGGAGACGACCGTGCTCCACTTCATGTACGGCCACTTCAACCAGCGCCCCGCCTGGTTTAAGCTCGCGCAGTATGGAGCCATTCAGCAACAGCCCCGGACAGATGCAACCACCTGGAACGACTCCACCGGCTTCCATGTGACAGCCTACGATCCGGATTCGCGCACCTTCTGGTACAATACGAGTGCGCTCGGAAGCCAGTTCAATCCCGGCCTGACCTACGAAAAGTACGTCCAGTATGAAGTCGGCTTCGAGCAAAACGTCGCCAACATCATCAGCTTCGATGCCACCCTCTATTACAAGGAAGGGAAAAACCTGACATCGCTTGGCTTCCAAAGAGGCTATAGCATCAACAACATGGGCCTGACCGGTTCGGTGACAACCCGTCTCGATCCCGATCCGCCGAATGCACAGATCAAGCAGAACGCGTTCCTCGTCCCGATCAATGGCGGCTGGGTAACCGTCAGAGGCCTCGAATTCGACGTAGAATCGCGCTTCTCCAACTGGATAAACTTCCGAGCCGTCTACAACATGTCGGCTGCGCTCAGCGACCGGTACGGGGCGTCGCGCTTGTATCAGGATTGGGGCGAACCTGGCAAGGCTGGCACCGATCAGTTCTACGGCGGAGGCAACAACGATAAGGGAGCGGGCGGCAATAAGAATGAGGTGTGGAATCCGCTCAATACACTCCGCTTCACCGCCAACTTCGCCACACCGCCGCAGTTTGGTCCGTCCCTTGGCGGGCTCCGACTGCTCGGCGATTGGTTCGCCAGTGTGTATCACGAGTACGCCTCCGGTCAACTCTACACGTACCACTCCGCATTGAACCAGGACTTCTCCACCAAACCCAACAACAAACGCTGGAAGCCGCGCCACGTGACCAATCTGCGCGTGTCGAAGAGCTTTGACATGGTCAATACGTCCCGGCTAACGTTAAGCCTGGATGTCATAAACCTCTTCAACAACAAGCAATTGAGGATGTTATCCGGACAGGAACTGGTGGACTACGAGGAATACGGCAAGCTGCCGGTTCACCCCGTGAGTCAGGAGCCGAACGTTTGGGAGTGGTACATGCCCAACCTTTTACCGAGGCAAACCTACTTCGGCGCAACGGTCACTTTCTGATACCCTATCCTAGCCTCGATTGGCGCCTGCAACTTATAAATCAGGTAAGACTATGTACGGCAATAGCTTGAAAACAGGGAGGCGCGTCGTTTCGTTCGGTGTCCTGATCGGGTTGCTCACCTTCGGGACCGCTCTCGCGCAAACCACAGAGCCGCCGGCGGACCAGCGCCCGGTCTCCCGCGATATGACACGTGGAAAGTTCTGGCTCAACGAAGCTTGGGAAAACAATGTCGGCATACCCAAAGCGGGTACCTATCCCGGTTATCATGAGACGAACAATCATGTGCTCCACAACCAGACCGCTTTCTTTCTCGATGCCAAAACGGCGGATCAGGATTACCACAACTGGCCGCGCGGATCGGTAGCGGGATGGTGTACGACGCCGCAACAACTCGTCAAAAACTACAACTTCACGCTCTCGCTGGACGAAGCCGAAGAGTACACGGTCGGCCGCTGCCATACCTATGACAGCGACACCGAGGATGAATTCATCCCACTGTACTACGAGGTCTATACCAAGCGTATGGTGTGGAGCCTTCCCAGGTACGACGACTTCGTCATCTGGGAGATGGTCGTCAAAAACACAGACGAACGTGCGTGGGAAGATGCTTTCATCGGCTACAACTTCGTCGTCGATCCTTCCGGTGCGGGAGACAACCGCTTCTCGAACGACAACGAATACGTATGGGCCGGCGATCTGAAAACCTATGGCGACGAACAGGGCGCGTTCATCTTCTACGATGACAACTCCTGGCCCGGGTTTTCGGAGTCGCCCGCCGTATACCTCTACCCTCCCGGCAATGAGACCGGCGACCGCGGCGATCCGGGCAACATCCTCGAAGCCAATTCAGTAGACCGTCGTCTGTACTCCCCTCAGGCAGTAGCGATAGGATTCATTGATGCCGATCCCAATCAGAACGGGGAGAAAAAATTCTGGTACAGCATCCGCAACAGTGAGGGCGAGCAGCCGTGGTCGCACCAGAACGCCCCCTCCCACGAGCGGGTCGTCTGGGCGATGAGCGGATATGAAGAAAGTGTGGGGGTAATGACCGACGACGCCCCCCGGATGAGCTGGCAGGAAGCTCACGATCAAGGCAATCCGACCGCCGGCAACACGTGGGAGCGCTCGCCGCTGTTGACTATCGCCATCGGGCCTTATGACCTGGCGCCAGGTGATTCCATTCAGTTCAAGATGCTTTTCGTAGGCGGCGAGCTCGACCGCAACATCGCCATGCGCGGCGGCATCAAGGCAACCAGCCTCCTGCCCGAAGCCGCCATTGAGGACGTGAAAGACAACTGGGCTTCAGCCATCGAGCTGATTGAAAACGATTACCGGCCCCTCGCCTACCCTCCTCCCACGCCCGGCAACGTGCCGCGTGAAAATCACGGCAACGAGTTGGAGGTGGATATCTACGCCGAACAGGATGAAGGCGGCCAACCGACGCAGGGATACATCATACGCTGGACGCCGGTAGCGAGCGATTATCGCGATCCCAAAACGGGTATCGACGATTTCGTCGGCTACCGCGTGTACCAGAGCATTATCGGCGTTGAAGGTCCCTGGGATCTCGTGACGGAAGTCTCCAGAGAAGAGGCAGCCGGACTCATGAGTAACGGACGGGTCACGCTCAAACTTCCGTCAGAACCGGGCATTCCGAGCCGTTTCGCCGTCACCACAATCGATGCCGAAGAGCTGGAGAGCGGGCGAACCGCCTATACGCTCGATCCTCTGGCAGCGCCTCGCGCACCGTCGAACGATCTGACGAAGACCCTCGTAGTACCGAATCCTTTTCGTCAGGTGAGCGGCCTGCTCGATGCCGGTGAAGAAAAGAGGTTGGAAATTGTCGGCATTCCTGCAAGATGCACCATTCGCATCTATACGATGGCAGGAGAGATTGTTCAGACGATCGATCATGACGGCTTCGGCTCGGAAGCCTGGGGTTCGAGCACGGGAGACAACAACAACTACATGCTGACGCAGTGGGCGACCAATGTGGCACCCGGCATCTACCTGTATCACATCACGTCTCAGGTGCCGGGGCATGAGGGAGAAACGGCCATCGGCAAGTTTGCCATCCTCAAGTGACCAGTACCCAAACCTTCAACAGAGGTAGCAATCATGCGTCCAATACCTTTACTGATACTCTGCCTGCTCCTGTCGCCGGTCCTTCTCGTTGCGCAGCCAAGAGAGCGTCCTGATATCGACTCCGGCATCGAGCCGGCTGACTTTCAGCACACCGGACAATCGGGCTGGCAGTTTCTCAAACTCCCTACGAGCGCTCGAACGTCCGCCACAGCAGGAATTATCACGAGCATCGGGCACGGCGACGCGCTCTCGACCCTTGGAAACCCGGCGCTCCTGACCGACATCGAGAACGTCGAGTTCGGCATCTCCCGAATGAACTGGCTCGTAGATATCGCCTACAATTCGGCATCCGTCGTGAAAAACTTCGGCAGCCTGGGCGCTTTCGGAGTGAGCCTCATTTATCTCGACTACGGCGACATGATCCGTACGGAAAATGAAGAGATCCTTGACGGCGACGGCCTCTCGACCGGTATGACACGACAGGTGCTCGATGGCCTCGGCACGTTTTCGGCTCGGGACTACGCAATTGGGCTTTCCTATGGACGCCGCGTCACTGATCGCTTTCAGGTAGGCGGCGCCATGAAATACGTCAACGAAAGCATCGACGACGCATCCACCGGCGGATGGGCAATCGACGTCGGCACGATGTTCTACACTGGCTTTCGGTCGCTGCGAATTTCCATGTCCGGTCGGAATTTCGGCCCCGATGCCGAGTTCGTCTCCTACGACGAGCGCCTCGGGACCCCTGCCGTGCAGGTGAAGATGCCCATGGTCTTTGCGCTTGGAGCAGGCATCGACTTGCTCGAACCCACGCAGGGCAGCCCGCACCTGTGGTCTTTGGGCGCCGAGTTTACGCATCCCAATGACGGCCCTGAAAGGATTCACCTTGCTACGGAATACACCTTTATGGATCTCATCAGCTTGCGGAGCGGCTACCGGTTCAACTACGATGAAGAAGGCGTTACCCTGGGCGGAGGGCTGAACTTTCTGACCTCCACGTTTGGCGTCCGAGCGGATTACGCCTATGTCGCTTTCGGTCGGTTCGATTCCGTTCACGTATTCTCTTTGGGCATCCGGCTGTAGAAGATTGCAGCACCAGTGACGATTCTATTTTTTTTCTCAAGGCATACCATTTATGCGTACCCACCGTTTATTCGTCGCCGTCTTCATGGTCCTGTTCCTCCTTTCGGGCCTTGCCTTTGCACAGCCTCAGCCCGGTGACGTTTTCCGGGAACACGTATACCGGCTGCCGAATCGTAGTTTTTCGGAACTCGATCCGACTTCGAAGCGCCGTGAAGATCCGAATTTCGGCATGGCGAAAAAGGCGATTCAAGTAGAGCAGCCGTTGGAGATTGACCTCGATGGAGCCACGCGCGCCGAGCTGAGCGTTGAATACTGGGGCGGCCACATCGGAACGACCGAACAGAAATTCCGGTTAAACGGCAGCGAATGGATATACCTTCCCCAGCCTGTCGGCACGAAGGGCGAAGCGCAGTGCTACCACCGCACACTTTTAGGCAACAATGCCGTCGATATTCCCCTCGATGCTCTAAAGGACGGCATGAACGCCTTCGTGTTTGCCGCTGGACCGCAGACCTGCTACAACTTCGATTGGGGGTTTTACTGGATCTACTCTTTCACCGTGCGCCTCTACTATGATGAAGCGGCGCCCCATCCCAATGGAAGGCTGCTCATTCAGGCGGGCGACACACTGAATGAATTGCCTGTCTTGATGGCCGAAGCAGACCCGTCCGGAAGTCCCATTCGGCAGGTCGACTTCATCGGCTACTACGACGATTTCGATTGGGACGGCGACGGGGTTCGCGAAGAATGGCAATACGTGACTGACCAGGGCGTAATGATGCGGAACATCGGCGTGGCTACCGCTGCGCCATTCCAGGTGCGGTGGAACACGTCCTGGATTCCGGATCAAACCCGCCCAGTAAAGCTCGCACTCAAGCTGACGGATCAAACCGGCCTGAGCTACATGACTCCTGCGGTCGAAAACGTGATTTTCTTCCGGCCGGATTGGGCAGTCAAAATGTATCTGCCTGCTGACCTGCCGGAGCGCTTCAGCGCGCGGAATGGAAGCTCGAAGTCCGTCTCCATCGCCGTTGGTGACGACCTCGAACATGCCCGAACCGCTCGTCTTATCATGTCGAGCTGGTCCGCCCGCACGAACGACGGCTCACGTCATGAAGTCCTCATCAATGGGCACAAGCTGGCGGATAACTTCGGCAAGTTCCACGACCACAGCTTTGACGAACTGAACGTTCCCCTTGAATGGCTCAAGCAGGGAGAGAACGAGATCAGCGTCTCCTCTGATTTTAAAGGCCACGCCCTCGAAATAAACTGGCCTGGCCCCGCGCTGCTGATTGCTTATGCGAAAGGTGCTTCCACGCATTGAACCATTCAACTTACGTATGTGTACAATATGACTCACTTACATATTTCAGGCCCCATTTCTCTCATCCTTCTCTTCTTACGTATTAAGTACTCTTCTTTATTTCTCCTGCTTTTCTGCATCTGCACGCTACCCCTGTTCACGGCGCAGGGCCAACCGCAACCCGAAGACGTGTTCCGTGAATACGTCTGGCTGCCGAACATGGTGGCCGAATCGGGCAAGTTCCTCCGCGTCGGCGGCAGGCTCGATTACCAGATCAACGCGGACCACTTTCCGGCGGACGGGCGCCAGGACGGCCACATTCCTTTCGGGCACGCTATAGATCTCGAGTGGGCCGTCCGAGCCGAGCTTATCCTTGAGCGGGTGCAGTCGCACGAAGACACCAAGGGACTCGCCGTTCAGATTAACGACAGCGAGTGGCTGCCTGTGCCCGACCTGAAGGGGGCCCCCTCCCCCGCTTCGGACTACATGTTTCACGACTATCCCGTCGTTCCGGTGCCGCTCGCATATCTGAAGCCGGGCGATGGGAATACCTTCAAGATGAAGGTCGATACGACGCAGCGGTGGAACTGGCCGCAAAACATCTTCTACGGCGTCCTTCTTCGGGTGTACTACGAGCCGGCCAAAAGCAATCTCGATGCCAGGGTAGGCGGGTTGCGCGAGGACGGCGTGCTGGAGGCCGATCAGGCGCTTCGTCTCGAGACCAGCTCGCCCGAAGACGTCGCCCGCGTCGATTACGTCGGTCTCCTGCGCGACTTCAACCGGCGTGGCGACGGCATCTTCCGGCAGTGGCAGTACAGTTATCACAGGGGCGCAATACGGAACCACCTTGGAACGGCCTCCGCGCCGCCCTTCGAAATCGCCTGGGATACGCGATGGGCGCCCGACCAGGACGAGGAGATCCTCGTGGCCGCCCGCGTGACCGACCGGGCTGGCCTTGTCCGAATCACTCCTGCCGTCGGCGGCCTCCGGTTCGACCGCGAAGAAAGCGTCGAGCTCGCAATGCCCTACCGCCAACCGGCGAACTGGGTGACGCGTGCGGACAGCTTTACGACCTACGCGGGCGTGCATGGCAAGATCGGGTATGCCGAAGCGGTGCAACTCGACTGGCGGAGCTGGAGCCCGTGCTACGCCCGGGGCGTCTACGTCAACGGCGTGAAGGTCTACGACCGTGAGGAGCCCTGCTACGACTACGCCGAGCATCTCATCGAGATCAATGACCCGACCTTCCTGCGGCCAGGCGAAAACACCATCAGCACCGGCAAGACTCCCCTCATCGACGGCAAGATGGTTCACGGCATGGAAGTGCAGTGGCCTGGCATCATGATGAAGGTGCGCTACCGGCCCTACGAGAACGAGACGATCCGCATCGAGGAGGGCGCCTATGCCGGACGGCCGCACTTCATCGTCCATACCCCTTCGGCGGTCTATTACTACGACCGTGCGGGCGGCGGCCTCTCGCGCCTCATCGATAAGGCCGGGAACGACTGGATCGCCTTCTGGCCCGAACCGTGGAACACCTACCCAGCGTCGGCCGCCTCTGCCTACCGGGGAATTCCGAACCTCGTTTACCGCTCCGACGACGCCGGAGCGGGGCATCCTGGCTTCGATCAGATGGAGAGCGAAATCCTTGAAGGAAACCGCATCCGCTCCGTCTCGAAAAGCGGCAAGTGGCAGTGGACGTGGCACTTCATGCCCGACCACGCACGCCTCGAGGTTGAAAGTATCGATCCAAACCACGCCTACTGGTTCCTCTACGAAGGTGTCCCCGGAGGCATCTACGATCCCAATCGGCAGTACTACGGCGTCAGCGAAGGCGGCCCCTACCACGACACGCCGGACCACTATGGCGGACAGCATCGCAAAGGCGCCTGGCAGTGGGCCTACTTCGGCCACGAGGACATGGACCGCGTGCTCTTCGTCGCACAGACGCCGCCCGACAATCTCACGGACATCTTCTCCTATCTAGGCAACACCGAAGCAGGCGTCGCCTCGCCGGGCGGCATGGTCGTCTTCGGCTTCGGGCGAGAGGAAGGGGCCGTACCGCTCATGAAGGAACCGCGCACGTTCTACATAGGCCTGCACCCCTCAGCCGTCCGGGACGCCGAGGCCCACAGCCGCTTGGCCGAGCGCCTCCGGGCGCTTCTGCCGTAACCATCTTCCGGCATACGCAAACGAACCGACACGGAGAAGGAATGCACGGACAGGCGAAGCGCCTTACGCGCCTCGCCTGTCCGTGCATTCCAGTGCTTCGGCTCGATGGTTAGCTCAAGCGAAACATAGCGCGTGCTATTCTGGTGCGATATCCGTATACACAGGGGCGCGCCTGACCCTCCCTGCCATCTCCCTACCGGCTTCCCGCAGCCGCTCTACATCGCGCATTGGCGGACGCCCGAAGAGCCGCTTGTACTCCCGGCTGAAGTGCGAGGCATTGTCGTAACCTACACTGTGCCCCGCAGTCGCTGCGTCGAGGTCCTCGCTGAGCAGCAGGCGGCGGGCCTCCTGGAGCCGCAACTGCTTCTGGAAGCCGACCGGCGTCAGGCCGGTGACGGCCTTGAAATGGTGGTGGAAGCTCGAGACGCTCATGCCGAGTTCCTCCGCGATGTCCTCCATCCGAATCGTCTGGTCGAAGTCCTCGTGAAGGCGTGTCACCGCCCGGGCGATCCGGTGGCGATGCCCGCCCAGGACTGCCAGATGGCAGAGCCGTTCGCCCTGTGCGCCTGTGAGAAGCCGGTAAACGATTTCCCGCGTGATGAGTGGCTGGAGGAC
>CBDUBU010000012.1:0-28733 GCA_965365465.1 uncultured Rhodothermaceae bacterium | reverse complement strand
GCGGGTTTGCGTAAGAAAGCATGGAATAAGCCTGCCGGTATTCCACCAGGGTGCTGACCAGTAAGGCATCGTACCAGTTTCGTACGCTGTCGGGTGTCACGTGAATATGCATGTCGCCCTCCGGTTTGATATTTTAGGGCTTCGTAAACCTGATTCTCGAAGCCTTGCGTTAATTATCTTCGCCCTGCTTAATGATACAAAATTTTATTACGCCTGTTCAATATTTTTCGTAAATAAATTAACAATTATTCAAATTATTCGTTTTTAATTTTTGTTTCGCCTGACTAAGGGTGAAAAGTCTTCTGCGCTGACGCAAGCGCCGGAAAGGATTTTATTCCAGGTCAAGGAGAAAGCATCCAAGATTGATCTCACAGACCAGAGGCATCGGGTAAATCCCCCAACAAGTCATTGAGTGGAGGGCTGAACTGCTCCTGAAAAAATTCAAAAAACACCCCCTCCCTGACCTGTTCCAGCGGCTTTTGCTCGCGGATCACAGCCTCGTAAGTCTCGTAGCAGTCCAGCGCCTTGCGCCCGAGAGCCATGTCCTCTGGTCCAGGCTGAACGATGCAGTCGATGGCTTCCAGCCGGGAACCCTTCAGATGTTTGGGCCTTCCCGGCTCGCCTTGCTCCCTGAGCGTGAAAAAGGCCAGTCGCCGCAGATTACCCATTCCATCGTCTCGCAACTGGCAAAACACACGTTTGACGACAGCGTGAACCGCCAGATGGTCCGGGTGGCCGCTGATCCCGTGAACTGCATACGTCGCCACCACATGAGGTTGTACGCTTCGGACATGATTGGCTACGGCATCTTCCAGCACCAGTGGTGAAAGCTCGGCAAGATCGCCATCCGTAAAATCCAGCACCGTCAGATCCGTGAGATCCAGCACACGCGCAACGGCTTGCATTTCCTGAAAACGCACTTCTCCCATCTCGGCTTTCGAATAGCCGAATTTATCCCGCTGGCTCGTTGCCTCGCCTCTGGTAAGCGTAAGCAGATGCCCCTCATGGCCGAACCGGCGCTGCTGCGCTATGGCAGGCCCCGGCCCAAAAGATTCGTCATCCGGATGTGGAAACACATAGAGAATGCGAGGCATAACGGACTATCAAAAAGGTTGATCGAGGATATTCTTCCTACGCCTGCTCTTCCGGATCATTCCAGAGCGGTTCATCTTCATCCGTAATGATCTCGGCAAACGCTGTCTGGCCGGTGCGCAGCATTCGCCTTACGTAAGGATGACAGAGCTTGCATTGATGGCCGAAGTTCATATGAGATTGCAGGGCTTGAACATTATTCAAACCGTAGCGATCAGCCGCTTTTTTCAGTTCAGCGAAGGTCTGCTGAAAACAATAACACCGATTAATGCAGAGCGCCATTCAGCTTGTTCTTTATCCTTACCGAAAAGTATGCCTTCTGGAAGATCATCTCCGGGAGCCTTGCAGAGGTCATCTCCCGCGATGATAACGGCCAGCGGCAGAATAATCTCCTGATTTGTTGCAGAAAAAACATTCTGCCTCACCGCTTCGTGTGTTTGTTGCGGATCTACCCGCACCCATTGGCGTTGCCAATCCGTGTTTGCTTCAGCCTGCCCGCTGAATTCACTACAAAACACGTGAAACGCGATCGCTGACCCATCAAGACGTATGCAGTATTGTGTAGTATGCTGCAACGTCCAGGAATCCGACTGAGATCAACTTTACGGCATGATAAGGTTTATGAGCATGACAGGGCGTAGATACCTTCTGTTTGTGTTTCTCGGAACCAGCTTGATGCTGACTTCATGTTCCGGAACCCGAGAGGCCACACGGGAAGAGCCGCGAACGGCTGAACCGGCAGGTCGCCCGGAAGCCCCCACGACGCGAACCGTTCAAGGATTTCGCATCCAGATCCTGACAACTTCAGAAAAAGGAGATGCCACTCAGGAAGCCGAGAAGGCAGCCACATGGTGGAAGAGCTTACCGGCAAGCGAGAAACAGAAAAACGTAAATGCGTCGCCTGTTGACATCAATTGGCGCGCCCCTTACTACCGTGTCCGCATGGGCAACTTTGCAACCCGCAACGAGGCCCAGCGTGCGCTCTCTTTGCTTGCCCGGCAATATCCCGACGCCCTCATTGTTCCCGATCAGGTCACGATAACGCACTGAGGGTGCAAAAAACTGAACATTCATCTATATTCAGCATCATAAGCTAGGCTTGATTTCGTTTACACGCACTTATGCAGACCTTCCCTGTCTTGACCCGGCCGACCCCTGTAGCAACGTCTCAATTCCGTGTCCTCATTCTGCATAGAAACCGTAGCGCCTGCAAACGCAAGCATCACCTCTTATGGCATTCAGGGTC
Organism: uncultured Rhodothermaceae bacterium; assembly: GCA_965365465.1. GTDB lineage: Bacteria > Bacteroidota > Rhodothermia > Rhodothermales > DASSAV01 > CBDUBU01. The sequence continues at coordinate 26,395 of CBDUBU010000012.1, read as the reverse complement.
GGTAGCGCTTCTTCTGTTTATACTCCTGAAAACAGGCCCGGCGCTGGCACAGCAGCAGACGGACAGGGAGAATCAGGGCATTCAAACTGTTCTTACCAGCAGCGAATCAACTTCCGGCGTCTACCGGTTTCGGGGCCTGGATCTTCATCCGGACCTGTTGTTTCAGCCCTACACGAGTGGTCAGATTCTGGGCGAATCTACCTCACCCGCCGCCAGGCGTCTTGCTGCTTTTCGTGATTTGCTCGCGCTTTACGAGCAACGACAGGGGATCGACGACAATTTCACCATCCGGGTAACGGACAACCGGAGTGGAGACCTGCTCGAACTCTTCGAGCTTAAGGCTGAACGCGCCACATACGAACGTGAAGGCGCAGCAAACTGGAAAGCCATCGACGACAAGCGCCGCATCGAAATGCGCCGGTTGCTCGATAAGTATGCCGGGCGCGGGATACCCAGAAGCGCCATCACCGTTCGCTGGGGACGCGCCGACCAGGTTCATGAGGCGCGGCGCTCGGAATTGCCCTATATCAGGTATGAGGTAAGACTTGCCAGATATCTCGGACTCAGTTTGCTCGCTACGGAAATCGGAACGGTGGAGACGTTCAATCAGGACCGGCTGGTCTCTTCGGCAGGCGCCCGAAGTCGCTATCAGATGATGCCTTACGTGCTTCGCCAGAATGCCATTCAGCGTTATCAGCTTCGCACCGCCTCCGGAAGCTCGGTTTCGGTCACGGAAGAGTGGCATCCCTTACTTACCATGGAGCCTGCTTTCTTTACACTAAAGGGCTACATCAATTCGGTAGGCCATGAGATTCCAGGAATTTCTTCCTATCACACGGGGCCAGGCAATATTTTCAAGATTTACGAACTGTTTCTGTCGCAGGGATCGGGGCTTGTTTCTCCCTCTTCCACAGTCATAGATGCGTATGTCTGGGGGGTGACGGATGGTTTCGACACTGTCTCACAGCGATCCACGTTCAAGCAGTATTCACGCGCTTACATCCCTTCCGTTTATGGCTCCCTTCGAGCTGTCGAGGATTTGCCTGTTGATGACCGTGAAACAACGCTTGCCGAGCGTGTCCAGCTTAAAGCAGGAAAGCGAATTTTTCTCAGCCAGTTGCTTCGCCTGTTCGAGAACCAGGAGAGTCGCCTGACCTGGGGAGCGGACACGGAAGAAGTGAGTCTGTACGAACGGTTTCGCCAGTTAAACCCGCATATTGCCCTGCCCAATCCTGCCGGCGACGGCGTTCCTGTTCGGGGAGATGTGGGCTTGGTCGCTCAGGTTCGGGGGACCCCTGTCCGCTTTTTCCTTCCCCTGGGCGCTTCAGAGGTTCTTGCAGACCAGAATATGGACATCCTGGACGAGGAAGCAACCTTCCGTTTCGATTATGACACCTACACAGAACCTGCTGAAGGCGAAAAGACAAAGTGGGATCAGGAATACGATGCCTTGGTGCAAGAGATCGCCCGATTTGGTTTCACTCAGGAGAACCAGAGCAAGCTCTCTGCACTCAGAACCCGCTTCGAGCAACTCGCGGCAGCCAACCCTTCCCACTACCGGCGGGCGCAGTTGCAGATCATTACAACCCATGACCGGATATGGAAATCAGGGCCGTGGGAGAGTCTTGCCTCAGCGAGAAAAGCGGCTGCCCGAAAACTGCAGCCACGCTGAAAAAGCAACGCTTCCAGAAACACCGAAACTGGCTTGATCGAATCAGAAGGGAGGCGGCTCGGCGCCAAACGGAGAGGCCGGTGGTTGGGATCCACCAAATCCATCTCCTGAATCCCCTTCAAAGTTCCCTCCGGCGCTTTCAGCGTGGTAGGAGGAGAGATTTTCAAACCGGGCGTGCTGGTGCGCAAACGCAAGACTGACCGTTCCGATAGGGCCATTTCGCTGTTTTCCGATAATAATCTCGGCAAGCCCCTCGGTCGATTGGCCGTTTTCATCCACGGTGATGCCATACCGTTCCGCGCGGTAAATAAAGGCCACAACGTCGGCATCCTGCTCGATGCTTCCGCTTTCCCGAAGGTCTGAAAGCTGCGGGCGCTTGTCGCCTCCACGTGTTTCTACGGCGCGGCTCAACTGCGACAGCGCAATGACCGGCACCTCGATTTCTTTGGCAAGCGACTTGAGGGAGCGCGAAATCTGCGCAATTTCCTGCTCCCGGTTAGAGCTGCGGGAATTGGTCGTGCCGTGCATGAGCTGAAGATAATCCACGATTACCAGACTGATATCGTGTTCGGCTTTCAGGCGACGGCACTTGGCCCGCAGTTCCAGCACGCTCAAACTGGGCGTGTCGTCTATAAAGATAGGGGCTGCAGAAAGACGACCGGCAGCCCGCGCCAGCCGAGGCCAGTCTTCATCCCGCATACGACCGGTTCGCGCTGCCTGTGCATCCACCCTTGCCTCTGAGGTAAGCAGGCGTTGCGCCAGTTGCTGTGAACTCATTTCAAGAGAAAAGATGGCAACGCCGGCTGGATGCTCCGGATGCAGCGCAGCGTTGCGCGCCATGGCAAGCGAAAAAGCCGTTTTACCCATAGACGGCCTTGCCGCAATGATGATGAGGTCAGACCTTTGCCAGCCGCCGGTCAGGTCGTCCAGACGTGAGAACCCGCTCGGAATACCGGTAATGCCTCCAGTTCTTCCGTGAATGGCCTCCAGACGCGCCAGCGTATCCTTGAGCACCTCATTCATGGAGGCAGCCGGCTTCCGCAGACCGATGTCGGAGATGCGGAAAATGTCAGACTCCGCTGTATCCAGAAGTTCGAAAGCATCGCTGCTCGGATCATACGCTTTGCCGATCAGACTTGTCATGGTCTCGATCATCTGGCGCAGCAGCGCTTTCTCTGAAATGATCCGGGCGTGATACGCTACGTTTGCAGCCGTAGCCACCTTCGAGGTCAACTCGGTGAGGTAGTAGGGTCCACCGATGTCATCGAGCTCACTACGCCGCTTCAGTTCCTCCGTAAGCGTTATCAAGTCAACCGGGTTTCCACGCTCGAAAAGACTGAGGATGGCGAGGTAGATTTTCTGATGCTTGGCGTTGTAAAAGACGTCTTCCCGCAGAATCTCAATCGCTCTCGGAATCGCTTCTCGTTCGATAAGCATCGCGCCCAGCACAGACTGCTCGACATCGACGGCCTGCGGTGGGACGCGCCCTGTCTGCTCATGAATATTGTGTACTACAGCCGGTCGCCGCCGCCCCCCTCGCGTCATCTTTTCGATGGGGTAGCGCTGTGCGTCATCATCAATGCTGATGCGTCGCGGCTTGAACTCTTCCTGGTCAGCCATAGTAGAGACTGGTGAGGGCCAAGTGGCTTATAAAAAGCAAAATACAGGTTATTCTTTCACAAGCTGATCGTAGCGCGTGCGCAGCAACTTTACGTCTTCCCATGTCGGGCGCTTCCACTGAGGGTTGCGAAGCAGCGCTGCCGGGTGATACGTCACTACCAGCGGAATTCCGTAAAAATCATGGATATGATCGCGCAGCGAACCAAGCGACGAACGCCGACCCAACAAAGCATTTCCCGCCGTCTTCCCGACACAAAGAATAATCTTCGGATCGATCAGGGAGATCTGCTTATACAGTATTGGAATATGCGCCTCAATCTCTTCCGGTAGCGGGTCCCTGTTTCCGGGAGGCCGGCTCTTTAGAATGTTTGTAATATAGACTTCTTCCCTGCTAAAATGGATAGCTTCCAGAATTTTGTTCAGCAATTGTCCGGCGCGCCCTACGAACGGCTCTCCCATCCGATCTTCATCTGCTCCTGGAGCTTCACCGATAATCATCAAATTAGCGTCAGGATTGCCCACACCCATGACGGGGAGGATACGCGTCTCATCAAGTGGAATGAAAACGGTATTCTGAACGTACTCCGTTACCTCTTCCAGCGTAGACATCTCGCGCAGCGGTGAATCCTCCGGAATCAGCGCGTTGATGCGCCTCGAAGGGGCAAGAGAAGGGTCTTCGCTAGGTTTGCCGGGGTTTCCAAACAGATCCTTTGTAGCCATAACTGCTGTTTCCGAAATAGACACGGCTGCAGCGTCTTCTGGTTGATCTGTCTCCGTAGCAGTCGGAGCAACAGCTACAAAGGCAGGGCCAACCGCGTCGTCGGCGGCCTCCGGGAGAGCAATATACCAGGACCCGCCAAGCGCCCGTTCCTGTTCAAAAGCTCTCCGAAGTGCTTGCAACGTATCCAACATGATGTTATTTGCACCTGGCACGCCAGTCTCAAACTTTTAAGGTACCAGCGAAAGCGCCGGAACTCAAGCTAACGCTGTGTATACTTTGGAATAATTGCAAGCAAACGGTAAAGGAATTCTCGCGACGCTGTACACCTGAAAAACTCCTCCTGAACCGGCGCAGCATCTGCGCTCTCTCATGAGACTCCTTCAACCTCAACCAGATCGCGAGCCACCGTCATCAAAATTGCTTCGGCTACTTCCTGCTTGGACATAAGAGGAAGATCGACGGTTTCTCCATCGCAGCGAATCATTGTAACCCGGTTGGTCAACACGCCAAAACCGGCCCCCGGCTCCCGAGGATTGTTCAAAACGATCCAGTCCAGATGCTTCGCCGCCAGCTTCTTACGCGCATTGTCAAGCGCATCGTCTGTTTCAAGCGCAAACCCAACGAGAACCTGCCCCGGACGCTTTTCCCTTCCAAGCGTAGCGAGTATATCCGGCGTCTTCTGCAATTGCAGAGACATGAGTTGGTCTGTTTTCTTGATCTTGGAAGACGCTACGACCGCCGGCGTGTAATCTGCCACCGCAGCCGCCATAATGACAAAGTCTGCGCTTTTGTACTGCTGCACGGCGGCATACATATCCTGTGCGGAGACCACGTCTATCCGTTCTACCCCTGCCGGCGTATCCAGCGTTGTAGGGCCGCTGACAAGTGTTACACGGGCTGCATAATTGCGGGCTGCTTGCGCCAGCGCAAACCCCATGATGCCGGTGGAGTGATTCGAGAGGAAACGCACCGGATCGATGGCCTCTTGCGTAGGCCCGGCTGTCACGAGAACATGCTTTCCCGCATAGGTTGCCTGCTTCCGTTTCGCATCGCCTGATTGTCCTTTTGAATCTGCTTTCAGCCGGTTGCTTATATGCGCGAAAATCTCCTCCGGCTCCGGCAACCGACCGAGTCCGACCAGACCACTTGCCAGTGATCCGTAGCCCGGCTCCATGACCTCATATCCGAAGGACCTGAGCCGCCCCAGGTTAGCCTGCGTGGCCGGGTGAACAAACATATCATGATCCATAGCCGGACATAGCAGCAAAGGACACCTGGCAGCAAGCGCGGTAGCTGTCAGCATCATATCGCTGAACCCATGCGCCAGCCGGGCCAGGGTCTGCGCCGTCGCAGGGGCAATGACGTACAGATCTGCCCACAGCCCGAGGGTGATATGTTTGGTCCAGCCTCCTTCCGACTGCCCGGATGGAAATATCTCCACCAGGACCTCCCGCTCTGAGAGCGTACTCAGCGTCAAGGGCGTGATGAACTGCGCGGCATCCGGACTCATCAGCACCTGCACTTCCGCTCCTGCCTTTTTTAACAGGCGAACCAGTTCGGCTGATTTGTACGCCGCTATGCTCCCCGTAACACCGAGCAGAAGCTTTTTTCCTTCCATGAGTACGTTGCGCGTGAGTACAACCGGCGCCAACAAAAAATCCGGACAAGCCGGATTATTGCCGCCGGACTGCCGGCGCTGTGCTGTATGACGAGTTATTCTTCCTCGTTCGGATTGCGGAAATAGATCTCTCCTGCAAACATCTCATTTATTGCAACTTCAGGAGGCTTCGGACGCTTTTCATATTCAACAGAGACCCGCGCCTGTTCTTCGTTGAGGTGTACGTCCTCCACCTCTGTTCCGAACCCCTCGAAGTAGGAGAGCTTGGTGTCGAGTTCGGTCTTCGCATTGGCTGCTATTTGCCGGGCGCGCTTGGAAAGAATCGCTACCGCCTCGTAGAGGCTGCCCGTCTGCTCAGCCAGCACATGTACATCCAGTGTTCTGATAGCCATGAAGTACCAGGTCCGAAGGTTATTTATAGAGCGTGTATGATTGTCGCTTAACTGCCTAGAAACGAATGGATAACACCCAATGTTTCCGACACGGCGCGGTCGAGATCATCGTTTACGACAACGGCATCAAACTGACTGGCCATACTCATCTCCAAACGAGCGCGATCCAGCCGTTGTCGCAAGGTGTGTTCGGTTTCCGTAGCGCGGCGGCGCAGCCTTTCCGCCAGCGTATCCAGGTCGGGCGGACGGATAAAGATGGTGCAGGCAGCCTGCCCGAAAACACGTTTAACGCTGAGGGCGCCTTTTACGTCTACATCCAGCAGAACCGGCGCTCCTGCCAGCACACGTTCCACCTCGGAACGCAGCGTTCCATAGTAGCGGCCCGGATAAACTTCTTCGTATTCGAGAAACGCTTCTTCCTCAACGAGCTTTTTGAACTGCTCGCCCGTCACAAAATAATAATCGCGTCCCTCCTGCTCATGGTCTCTGGGAGGCCGCGTCGTGGCAGACACTGAAAAGCGAAGTTCCGGAATTTGCTGCATCACCCGGTGTGCGATAGTAGTTTTTCCCGCTCCACTGGGGGCTGTTATGACAACAACCTGCTTTCCGGTTTGGGCAGCGCTCATTCAATATTCTGAATCTGTTCGCGTATTTTTTCAAGCTCCTCCTTCATCTGCACAGCCCGGTGTGTCATCTCAGCGTCATTTGCTTTGGAACCGATCGTATTCACTTCCCTGTTGATCTCCTGAACCAGAAAATTCAGCTTTCTCCCGGCGGGTTCATCCGAGGCGAGCGCTTCCCGGAAAACAACGAGGTGCGAACGGAGACGCACGCATTCCTCGGTGACATCCAGCCTGTCGGCCAGGACGGCGATCTCAAACTCCAGTCGCTCCAGATTGATGCGTTCGTCGCCGAGCATTTCCTGTAAACGGTCATGCAGCCGTTCGCGTCCTTGCTGCACACGCTCCGGCGCCCGCTCCTCAACGGCTGCCAGATCGCCCTCAATGGCATTGATCCGGTCTTCCAGATCCCTCTGAAGCGCGGCTCCTTCCTGACGGCGCATGGCCCGCATTCCGTTGATGGCCTCCTCGAAGGCAGCCAGCACAGCATCCCACGCAGCGTCATCCTCAACGGTGTCGTCTTCAACGTTGGTAAAAACCTCCGGAAATGCCAGCAAGTGCTCCAGCCGCACAGGCTCCAGAATTCCTGCTTCACTTCTGAGTTGTTCCAGCAGTTGCATATAGGAGCGCGCCGCCTGCGGATCAACCTGAACGGCAAGCGTTTCGCCCGTCACGCGATCTACCTGAACTTGCACAGAGATCCGGCCGCGAGCGAGCGCGCCCTTCACGAGGGATTGCATTTCCTGCTCCCGCTCTGCCAGGATCCGGGGGAGCCGCACGGAAACCTCTGTAAATCGGCTGTTTACCGATCTCATTTCTACGACAGCCGTAACGCCATTCACCTGGGCGGCGCCACGCCCAAAACCTGTCATGCTTTCAATCATACCGTTTCCCGTGCTTAATAAAAGAGCCGAGCCTACAGGCTCGGCTCTCGGCGGAGAGGGTGGGATTCGAACCCACGGTACCGGGGTACGGTACACACGCTCTCCAGGCGTGCCCCTTCGACCGCTCGGGCACCTCTCCTTGCCATAATGCCTGAAAAACAGGCAGTCTTGAATATACCTGATTGCACAACAAGTTTCGGAAAAAACTGTGTGAACCAGAAGCCCCCCTACACCTCCATGATCTCTGCTTCCTTGTGCTCCAGCAGATGATCGATTCGTTCTATGTACTCATCCGTGAGCTTCTGGAGCATTTCTTCGGCTTCATACCGCAAGTCTTCAGACAGCTTTTCTTCCTGCTGCACCGATTTGATCTGATCTTTGATGTTTCTCCTGACATTCCTGATCGCAACCTTTGCTTCCTCGCCGCGCACTTTAGCCGTCTTGACAAGTTCCTTGCGCCGCTCTTCGGAGGGCGGAGGCACAGGAATGCGAATCAACGACCCGTCATTGGAAGGGTTCATTCCCAGATTCGCTGCCATGATGGCCCGCTCGATGGCGCTGGTTGCCGAGCGATCCCAGGGTTGCACCACAATCAGGTCAGCCTGGGGCGCATTCACACTAGCCATCTGGTTCAGCGGCATCACCGAGCCATAAAACTCAACGCGAACTGTGTCAAGCATAGCTGGCGTCGCACGACCGGCCCGGATGGTGTTCATTTCGGTTCGCAGATGCTCCACCGTTTTCTCCATGTGGTTGTGCGCTTCATCCAGAAGAAGCTGCATATTCTCGTCTAGCATGATAGTACCCTCCGAAGTCAATAAAACGCGCCTGTCAGGCAAAGTCCGATGACAAAAGCGCTATTCCCTATCTGTCATGAATCGGCAAGCAGCCCCATGCCACGCGCTAGTCATTCCAATGCACAATGGTGCCTACCGGCTCTCCCTTGAGAACCTGCATCAGGCTGCCGGAGTCGTTTATGTTGAACACAATGATAGGAAGCCCCGATTCCTTGCACAAGGTAAAAGCCGTCATGTCCATGACGCGCAGGTTCCGCTCGATTACCTCGGCGCCATGTATTGCGGAGAATCGCGCTGCCGTAGGATCTTTCTCCGGATCAGCGCTGAATACTCCATTGACGCGCGTGCCCTTGAGTAAAACCTGCGCGTCAATCTCAAGCGCCCGCAAGGCGGCTGCCGTATCTGTGGTAAAGTAAGGGTTGCCTGTGCCGGCACCGAATATCACCACACGTCCTTTTTCCAGGTGACGGATAGCGCGCCTGCGAATAAAAGGCTCCGCGATCTGCTCCATCTTAATGCTGGAGAGCAACCGGGTCTGCACCCCTTGATGCTCAAGCGCATCCTGCAACGCCATTGCATTAATCATGGTTGCCAGCATCCCCATGTAGTCAGCATGGGCGCGTGTCATTCCCCGACTCGCGTTGGACACGCCGCGAAAAATATTCCCCCCTCCGATCACGATGGCGATCTCTATGCCGCGCTCCGCTGCCTGCTTTACCTCGCCCGCATAGGCCGAGAGCACCTTCTCGTCAATGCCATATTCTTGATCCCCCATCAGCGCCTCCCCACTCAACTTCAGCAAGACACGCTGGTAGCGAAACAAGTTGTTAAGGCTCGAAACCTCACTCATGATTTATATGCCCGAAAAGGTGTAACAGGAATCCTGCAAGCTAAAGTGTAAGCAGCTTGTTTTCAATGGCTGCCGACCTTTCCGGAAAACACAGAACAGGGGCGCCTCCGGAAAGAGATGCCCCTGCGTAAATTCGGTCTCCGGTAAGAAGAGCACGTACAACTTTTTTATATCTACGGCCTGTGTCCTTTTGCCGGACGCAATCGGTTGGCCTCATCTGAAAAGTCCCGGAACGAGAGCGGTTCAGTCCCCAAGCGCAAACCTGATAAAACGCTTCACCTCGACTTTCGCATCTTTCAGCATATCGCGCACGCTGATCGAGGCATCCTTCACAAAGGGCTGCTCCACAAGAATATTGTCCTTATAGAAGCGCTCCAGCTTGCCCTGCGCAATGCGATCCAGCATTTGCTCAGGCTTTCCTTCGTTCCGCGCCGCCTCCCGGGCTATTTCCATCTCCTTCTCTTTGACATCTTCCGGAACTTCCTCGCGGAAAGCAGCAACAGGGTTCAAAGCCGCTACCTGCATGGCAACGTCGCGCCCTGTTTCCTGAACATTCTCATTGCCCTTTACTTCAACAAGAACACCAAGCCGGGAACCCGGATGAATGTACGAGGTAATCTGACCGTCGTTGCTGGTGAGAAGGGCAAACCTGCGCACATCTATCTTCTCACCGATTTTTCCGGTGAGATCGGTAATCGCATCCTCGACCGTCAGCCCGTTTTTGTACGGCAGCGCCTTCAACGCAGCAAGGTCTTCCGGACGTTCCCGCAAGACAATGATCGCTACGTCGCTTGCAAAGCTTCCGAAATCATCATTGCGGGCCACAAAGTCGGTTTCACAGTTAACCTCAGCAAGGACGCCGGCATCGTTGCCTTCCGCAACAGCCGCCACGACAAGTCCTTCCTTTGCTTCCCGCTCCGCACGCTTCGCAGCTACCTTTTGGCCCTTCTTGCGAAGCGAATCAATAGCAGCATCGAAGTCTCCGTTGGTCTCTTCGAGCGCTTTTTTGCAGTCCATCATGCCGATGCCGGTGATGTCTCGCAAACGTTTAACATCCTGTGCAGAGATAGCCATATTCTTAAGCAATTTTGGATAAGCAAAAATCTGGTTTGTTGCCGGGCTTCCGGATTCCCCTCTGCCCCCTGCCATGCTATACCCGGCGCGACCCGTAAAATCAGTCCGGGAGAGCACTGTTCAGACAAACAGAACGTGAGAAAGGGCTGCGTTCCAGCCCTTATGCCTCGTTTTCAGCCTCCTGCGCGCGCCGCTCTTTCTCTGCCTTGCTGGTGGATTCCTGGAGATCACGCGACTTGGACCCCTCCGAAACCGCACTGGAAATTACAGAGGTAATCAGTTGAATGGATTTCAGCGCATCATCGTTGGCCGGAACGGGGTAGTCTACAACTCCCGGATTGCAGTTGGTGTCAACCATCGCAATGATCGGAATACCCAGTTTGCGGGCTTCGTTGACAGCAATGTGCTCCCTGTTGATATCAACAATGAACAGAGCGCCAGGAAGACGAGCCATATCAGCGATGCCGCCCAGCGTTTTAGCCAGCTTCTCGTGCTCGCGCGTCTTCATGAGGCGCTCTTTCTTTTTGAGCTGGGCCATCGTGCCATCGGCTTCCATTTTCTCCAGCGACTCCATCGTACGGATGCTCTTGCGGATGGTCTGAAAGTTAGTCAGCGTGCCGCCAAGCCAGCGTTCTACCACATAAGGAGAACCGCACTCCTCCGCCTGCTTGCTAACAATCTCTCTGGCCTGCTTTTTGGTCCCCACAAAGAGGATCTTCCTGCCCTGACGTGCGAAACGCATGGCTGCGTCTGCCGCCTGGTCAAGCAGAGCTTGGGTCTGCATCAAATCAATGATGTGGATGCCGTTGCGCTCCATGAAGATGTACGGCTTCATCTTCGGGTTCCAACGGCTGGTAAGATGCCCGAAATGAGTGCCTGCTTTCAGCAAATCTTCAATCTGGGCGCGATGCACCGGTGTTTGTACTTCAGCCATGTTTTTCTCTGGGTTTAATCCGCTACTGCCGTCTCAGGCGCAGCTAAAACCTGTCAGGCTGAAACCTGCGTCCAGAGAAGGGACCAGCCGCCAGGAGGCGCTGCTTCCATTCTGAACGAGACAGCTCGAGAGGTCACCCTGCTGCGCATCAAGCAGTATGTGTGATAAAAATAAAGTGCTGACGGAAGGCGCCTCCATCGCTCGGAGGAGACACTGGACGCCGCTCGCCTCTTAGCGCTTGGAGAACTGAAACCGTTTGCGCGCTTTGGGCTGGCCGTACTTTTTGCGCTCGACCATACGCGGGTCGCGCGTCAGGAAGCCGGCATCGCGCAAGGGTTTGCGGAAAGACTCGTTAAACGTAACAAGCGCGCGCGCAATGCCCAGGCGAATAGCCTCTGCCTGACCACTCAGGCCCCCGCCCTTTGCGTTTACGACTACGTCAAACTGCCCTGTCGTAGCGGTGACTTCAAAAGGAGTAACGAGCATTTTCCGGCGCCATTCGAGGGGGAAGTACATAGCCGCATCGCGTTTGTTAACGACAAAACGACCGTTTCCCGGACGCAAATAGACACGCGCTACCGCTGTCTTGCGACGTCCCACCGCATTGTACTGAACAGGTCCTGCCATGATCTAATGGTTCAAGAACGATAATAAAGTTGTAATTCGGGTAAGCTATATATCCTTACAGCGAGAGTTCCCGGGGCTGCTGGGCCTCGTGCGGATGCGTCGGGCCGGCATATACCTTCAGTTTCCTGATCATCTGCCGCCCCAGCGGCCCCTTCGGAAGCATCCCCTTTACGGCGTTTTCTACAATAAATGTGGGTTTCCGAGGCCGCACCAACTTCGGGGTGGTCACCTTGGCGCCGCCCGGATAGCCTGTATGATGGAAATACTCCTTGTTTCCTTCCTTATTCCCCGTAAAACGCACTTTGTCTGCGTTGATCACGATCACGTAATCACCTGTATCCACATGCGGCGTAAAACTGGGCTTGTGCTTTCCCCGAAGCACAGACGCGATCTGCGAAGCCAGTCGCCCTACGACTTCGTTTTCGGCGTCAATCACATACCACACGCGCTCCACCTCTTGCGGTTTTGCGCTGTAAGTTTTGAAGCTATTTGCGTCCATGAAGGTCTCCGTGTCCTGCGCTGCGCACCCGGTTTCGGGCGCAACAGTACATCCAACAAATCCAGATAAAAATATCCGGTCGTCAAATACCGGATACAGGTAAGTACGCTTCCTCGTGTAAAAACCTTGAGGCCGCGCTGATTACGACAGTTTGATAAGATAATGGTCCTGATGCTAATTGTCAATGAAAAGGATCAGGATTGCCCCGCGCCGAATTCTACTCCGGCGTCCTTCCCACGCCGCACGCCGGACAATGTTTTTGAGCGCAATCAAATTCCTCTAATCTTGATTATCTGCCATGCTCCTGCTGCTGCCTATGTTCGACGGTTTGCTCATCTTGTTCTACGGAATCTGCACACTCATCATGGAACAACCCCACACTATGAGACTGCCTACTGCATTTCAGTCTCTGGATGTTGTCGCGGCGAAGTTGCCCTTCCACATCAACGACTCGGATATGGCCAATGCGGTGTATAAACGGTGGAAGGACGGGGAGGCAGACGCAAAACAACTGGTTGACCTCTGGACGTACTGCTACATACGCCGGTATTTCATAGGCAAGTTTATTCAGCATCCTACCTACGACTGCGTCGACTTTGATGCGCTGGTGGGAAGAACTTATACTAAGGTGCAGACGCGGCAATGCACGATTCATGACCCCGGACGCTACGCGAGCTGGATCAGCGTCGTGTGCAAAAACACCTTCCGCAACTACCTCCGCACGCAGGGAAAAGCGGTATCGCTCGACATCATACCGCTTCAAATACCTCTCTCCTGGTCCGAAGAACCTGTTGATGAAACAGACGTGATGTTTCAGGCGCTGACGTCTGCCATAGACCGGCTTCCGGCGTTTCTGCAGGAGGTCGCCCGGCTGCGCTTTTTGGAAGAGTGCAGCTACGAGGAGATCAGCAAAATCCTGGAGAGACCGCGTCCCATCATCCGGTCGTACGTCAATAAAGTTTTGAACAGGCTTCGCTCAGACCCGAAACTGCTGCATTATCTCGAAGGAGCAGAGGGCGTTCCTGCCTGAATCAGCAAATCATGTTTTTCAGACAGGCCATTTTTGCAGTTCCCAGGCTTGCTGCCAGAACATCCATTCGTAGCGGGCGCTAACCGCAAAGGCTCTCCTGGCTCGCTCGCGAGCCGCTTCGTCATGCGCCTCCGCATACCGCTGCAGCAGCTTCAGAAGACTGTTCGTGTACTCCACGAAACCGGGGGCCGCGTAAGTGCGCAGCCAGTCTGCATACTGATGATCGTCTTCGACGCGAACCAGTTTTTTCTGTAGAAAAGCGCCAAGTTCAGTATACAACCAGGGGCATGGGGCTAGCGCTGCCACAGCCTCCACAAGCGTCCCCTGCTGCGCTGTCGCTATCATGTGCGTCTGGTAAGCATGATTATTGGGCGACAGATCCAGCCTGGCAACATCGGCCTGCGTATAACCGAGCTTTACCCCATAGCCTGCATGAAGCTCGGCCTCCACGATCAGCGCCAGCCGGGCTGCATCGATAAACCATAACTTATCTGAAAAGTCCGGGCAGCGTGTAGAAACGAGCGAGCAGGCATCGGCAAATGCTGCAAGATAGCGCGCATCCTGCATCTGGTAAAACCTGAAACGCTCGCTTTCAAGGGTTCCGTCTGCCAGCGCCTGAACAAAGGGATGTTGAAAAGAGGCCCGCCATGCGTCCCCGGCTGCCTTCATGCAGTCCCGGGCAAAGGGCGGGATTTCAAGCACTACAACCTTATCTGCTGTCATTATCGATGTTTCGGTCATGCTGTTGTTCATCCTTCCAGTAGCGGAAGCTTTACCCAGAACATTGTGCCGGATCCTTCTTGCGTCTCAAAACCGATTTCCCCGTGCAGGTCTTCTACGCCCTTCCGCGCAATGGCAAGCCCGAGGCCCGTACCACTCGTTTTTGTTGAAAAGTTCGGCTCAAAGATTTTGTCGCGCAGATCCGGCTGGATTCCGGCCCCATTGTCTGATACCGTGCTGTACGCCCAGGCTGCCTGGCCATTTGAACCTGCTTGCGCTGCTGTCCTGATCTCCACGCGACCGGCAACGTTGCCTGGAATGGCTTGCAGCGCATTCTTGATCAGGTTGATGAAAATGCGCCGCAACTCTTCCCGATCTGCTTCCACAATGAGCGGCTGGATGCTCAGTTCCGTTTTTATCTCGGCATCCGTTTCCTCCTGCATCAGGGAAACGGCTTCGTCAACCACTGCATTCAGGTCGAGGCGCTCCATCATGCGGGTCGGCATCCGGGCAAAGGAATGAAACTCATTTGCAATACGGGCCAGCGTGTCAATCTGTTCGATCAGCGTATGGGTGATCCGATCAAACAGGCTGGTAAACTTGCTTTCCGCCGGATCTCCGATCTCGCTTTGCGCAGGATGTAAATGGTAAAAGGCGCGGCGAAGATGCTGAACCGAGAGCTTCATGGGCGTGAGGGGATTCTTGATCTCATGCGCCACCTGACGCGCCATCTCGCGCCAGGCCAGTTGTCGCTCCTGCTGCGCGAGCTTCCGGCGGCTTTCGGCGAGCTGCTCTTGCATGGCATTGAATGTCTGCACCAGCTCTCCTATTTCGTCCCTCGTATTGACCGGAATGGAACGCTCAAACTGCCCCTTTGCAACAGCCTCCAGGCCGGCCCGCAATCGGCCTATTGGCCGCGCAAGCGCATTAGCCAGCACCGAGGCCGTCAGCATAACGACCAGTACGAGCAGGAGCAAGGACCCGAAAAGATAGGCAATGGTCCTTGCTCTTTCTTCTTCGATGCGCTCCTGCTCCGGCAACGTCGGCACCGACAGCACATACCGTGGCTGCCCTTGCTCATTCAGTATGGCCCTGAAGCCGGCCGTATAGGTAAAGTTGCCAACCTTCGCCTCGCTGAGCGCGAACCGGTAACCATCATGGTACAATGCCTGATATACTTCTGCCGGCAATCGCTCATCGATCAGCCGATCCCGCAGAAGTTGCGGACGGCTCAAGGCCACAAGCCGCTCGCCGCGGTAAATGTTGAGATCGAGGCCCAGAAGTGCAGCAAGCGAATCAACGCGCACACGATCCAGCACCTGATGGGGTAGTTCATCCCCATGTGCTTCCGACTCCAGCGTTCGTTCAATCTGCTCCAGATGTTGCTGCAGCCAGACCTGAACGGCTCCTTCCTTCTCCTCGACGACAACGGTCCTTCCGACAAAACCTACAGCCGCGACTGAAATGATTCCCACTACCAGAAATGCATTCAGCACCTTGTCGCGGAATCGCACGCGGGGGGCCGGCAGAAGTCCCGCACGACGCCTCAAATACAGACCTGCCAGATATAGCGGAAGCCCGACGAAAAGCCCTGCTACGGTCAACCGAAGCAGGTAGTAAAGATGATCGAAAGTATTGATCGCCGGAGTACGCACAGCCACGACAGACTTACTGACGGAGGGCGCTGTCTGTGATTGCAACGAACGAACACCAGAAACATCCTGACGCTGGTAATAGGTCAGGTACAGCCTCCGCTCAACGTCCTCCACCTGCCACAACACGGGTTGGGTGTTGAGCGCTTCGCGCACCTTTTCTCCCAGGCGGTAGCGCCCAAAGTTGCGGCCTGCGCTGTGTAAAAGAACCCCATCCCTGAACTGAGCCAGCGACAGGTTGGCCCGGAGATTGCTGAGAACGCCTCCTGGAAGGAGCACGCGCGGAAAAGGCGTCTCCGTGGACTGAACACGCGGTTCAGCACGCGCCATGATCCAGCCTGTGATGCGTTCGTTTCCCCGTATATGCAGAGGCGCAATTCCAGCGTACTGAAAACGGTCCCGCTCCAGCCTCCCGGTTACTTGCTGGACCATAGGACTCAATGCGCCGCTTTCCTTCTCTGCATACATTTGCCTGAGAACATCAAATTCCGAAGAATCAATCTGGTCAAGCACCGTATTCCCCAGCGTCTGTTCCGCCTGGTAGTAGCGCCCCACAGGACCCCCGTTTTCGGTCAGAATAGTAAGGCTAACGTCATAGGAACCAAACGAGGAGAGCATGGAGCCGCGCAGCAGATCGACAGCGAGCGAATCCAGCAGCCAGTTCCTTGCCTCGCCTCCCATGCCTGCCAGAATTCCTGCCATCTCAGGCTTGGAGCGAGCCGTCTCCAGTAGTTGCTCGATCGCAAACACAATCCTGGGGTCGCGTCCCTGATCGAAGAACTCAGCCGCGTCTAGCATTTGCATACGCCTGCCTGCATCCATGCCTTTGTTAAACATGGGGTAGAGAAGCAGCGTAAAGAGAAAAACCGCCAGCAGAACGCCGCGCAGCGTCAGTAATTCCAGACCGTCGATGCGATGTATGAGAAAAAAGCTCGCCAGCCCAAAACTGAGCAGCAAGAAAATGAGCAGCGTAGGCCAGGGCAATACGCGCTGCGCATCAAAGAATCCGTAAAGAATGGCAAACTGCACGAGCACCACACTTGACAGGACAAGCGCTAGCCCCCGGATCGGACGGCGGAAAGGCATATGCCGCAGCAGTCCCCGAATAGCAATCCAGGCAATGGCTGCTGTGACCAGCATCGCAGCCATCGTGCTCAAAAGAAGCCCGCAGAAGACCACCAGAACAAGCCGCTCTGGTTCTACGGGCATTGTCAGGCCGGTGCGTTCGAAGTAATCCAGTGTGCTGTCCAGAATCGCGTGGCGCGTTACCAGCGCGAGCAAATACGTTACTCCCGTAATTGCCGGTACAGCGACCATGAGTATAGCGCCAAACAGAACCGGGGAAAGCGGAGTTGCCTCGCGCTCACGCAGACGCAGTTGCTTGAAGCTGAACCCTGCTCTCAAGCGGGACGCAAAATGAAGAAAGGCGATGCCAAAAAAAAACGCGAAAAGTGCCGTAATAAATAGGTCTCCCGTAGACCGCAACAAACCGGCTCCCAGTGTCGAAGCGAAATGCCGGGGATCAAAAAGAGGAGCCAGCGGCGCTTTGCCGGTCTGCCAACGATCCGGGACATGAAGCTCAAGCAAGATAAACCGCATTCCCCACCATGCTGCTGCAAAGCATAGAAAACGCACGGCGCCATGCAGGTCTTCCTTTCTCGACGGCTCGCTCAATCTCGTTTTGTCATAAAGACGGCGCCACATCCACAGGCCCGCAACAAGCCAGAACAGAAGCAGCGTTGTCCAGAATGCCATGACATCGCTGCTCCGCGCACGCGCCTCCGCCGCCAGGTCTGCAACCGCAGGAGGCGTGACAATGACGCGCCCCAGAACCGTCCCATCTATGCCTTGCAACATGCGCACCTGCGCCTGCGCGGGGGAAACGTCAGCAGTAACCGCCCCATCAAAGCTCACTTTCACAGGCAAGTGAACCATCCGCCGCCACTGTTCCTCAATGCTGTAGTCGCTCAGATACTGGTTCTGGACAGGGGCGCGGAAGGCTACCCTGTGCATTACGCGCACCGCGCCAAGCACCTCTCCTCCCGCTTTTACCGGATGCCATATCACAAGCGCCGTGCGCAGGTCTCCGTCTCTCGAAATAGCCGTCTGATAGGTTTCAAGAAAGCGTGTCTTCTGGAGCGCATCGTCCAGCGGCATACTGAAGCCCTTCCAGGCAACCAGTCTCGGCTCCAGATCATATAATTCCACGGCATCATTTTCTTGCGGCGCAAGCGCCGCAAAATACCGGATGAGCGCTTCCGGAAGTGCTTCCGGCAAAAAGGCGCCTTCCATTCTGGATTGCCGTCGATTACGTAGTTCTTGCAGAACAACAGGCGACTCAGCAATCGTCATGGCCTGCGCCAGCATCTCAGCCTGCAAACCGGCGAAGTGGTCCTCGATAGCGGCAATGGCGCCATCTACAACGTCCGCCTGCACCCCCTGCATCGAGCCTTCCAGCGTCTCTGCCTGCCAGAGACTGAAAACAGCAGTGCCTAACAGCACCGATGCCAGAAACCCGGCGATACTCCAGTAACGCCGCCCGGACTGCCCTCCGAAAAACGTCTCTATGCGCGTTGATAGCTTCACGCGGTCGATAAACCAGCAGTCTTTACGATGAAAGAATACCTGTCCGCTTTTCGGCGGCGGCAGGGCGCGTTGACGTCAGCGCTACTACTCGCGCAGGCGACGCTCGATACGTATTTCACGCAATTCGGGCTGGCCGTCCTTATCACGAAGCATGACAAAAACCCAGAGCGGCTGTTCGGCAGGTTCATGCCAGTAGTAACCAGCGCCTACCTGGCTGCCCTGAGCCTCCGTGCGCTCTTGAAAAGAAAATCTTTTGGGAGGGTACTGTCGAAAAAAATTCTGCATTACGTACTGCGCCTGGGAGCGACTATAGAGGCCGTTGGTCCCTAACAGATTGAGTTCCAGGCGTTCGGCAGACGCATCCAGCAGCAGACGCGCATCGCCTTTCTCAAGGGCAGTCTGGATGCGCTCCATCATTTCCCGCCCGGAATGCTGTCCCTGAGCAACTCCAGGCGATGAAAAGAGGAGAAACACCAATAATCCCTTCGAAACCAGGAAAAGACACCTGCTCAAAACACGAAGTCTCATTTCTTTCAACGGATAATGCGCACGAACCCCGGAAAAGCACCGCAAAAAACGAACCGGATGCGTAAATGCCTGTGTTCAAAGATATTTTCCGCTATCCGTGTAACCATTTGTGAACAGTATATGTCCCACGAATCACGCTGAAGCTTGCTGAATCAGGGTCGCCGATCATAAAAATTCAATGCCCTTCGTATCGAACGAGGTTCCGAAAAAAGCAGCAACCGTCGCGGCGTGGTCGTTGAAACTTGTTCGGATGCCAAGATCCCTTCCTGCTGCCCCATCGTAATACAGAACCGGCACATACTCCCGGCTATGATCTGTTCCCGGTGTGACCGGATCGTTCCCGTGGTCAGCCGTAATCAAAAGTCTGCCTTGATCCGGCAGCAGCCGAATCAGATCCGGTACGGCGCGGTCGAAGGCTTCCAGCGCTCGTGCAAACCCGTTTGCGTCGTTGCGGTGGCCGAATTCCTGGTCGAATTCAACCAGATTCACCCAGATGAAGGCCCGCTGCCTGCTCGCCTGAAGCCGTCGCATCTGCTGAAGGGTTTCGTCGATTCCTTCTGCGTTGGAACTGGTCTTGAAAGATTCGTCAAACCCGACGCCATCGAACAGATCCGCAACCTTGCCGATGGAAAGGGTGAGAACACCGTCGGCCTGGAGCGCCTCTTGTACAGTCCTGGCTGGCGGTGACAGCGAATAATCCTTGCGAGCTGCCGAGAGGCGTCTGTAGGCGCCGTGATTGCCCGTGAAAGGCCAGGGCAATCACGCGCCCGACGGCGTGCTCCCCGACGCAAACCTCGTCGCGTGCAATGTGGCAAAAGCGATACAGCCGCTCCAGAGGAATGGTCTCAGTGTGGGCAGCAAGTTGAAAAACACTATCCGCCGATGTGTAAAGAATGATCCGGCCCGTCTCCTGGTGTTGCGCTCCCAGTTCTTCTACGATCTCCGTGCCGGAAGCCGGTCTGTTGCCCAACACGCCCGCACACCCTGTTTTTTCGAGAAAGGAGGCGATAACACCTGGCGGAAATCCATCAGGGTAGGTAGGAAACGGACGCTCCAGGCGCAAACCGGCCAGTTCCCAGTGTCCGGAAGTGCTATCCTTCCCCGCAGAAACCTCCTGCATTTTTCCATAACTGGCATGAGGAGACGGAACTGCCGGCACGTCTGTTAGCGGATAGATATGACCCAGGCCCATCCGGGCAAGGTTGGGCAGTTCCGGCGTGGCCTTTTCACAGACATGGGCCAGTGTGTTGCAACCCTGATCCCCATAGCGCACGGAATCCGGTTGCGCCCCGATTCCCACGCCGTCAAGTACGATTGTAACAAAAAGCAAGACGCACCGCAGGTTGAAGGTCTCTTCTCAGCCAGATCGCAGATTCCGGAGTCGCAATCTTTCCAGAGCTTCTTTACTCGATGATCGTGCAGGCGCCGGTTGCAAAAGATTCGCGCAGCGCCTCCGTAGCATCCTCGCGCAAGGCTTCCGGACTATCGTGGCGCTGATTCAATACGGCAATGCCAATGCTCACTCCTCCCGCCGGAAGGCCATCCTCCGAGGTGATTCCACGCTGCAAGCCAACCGCCCACTCTTCTACCCCGGCCCCACCGCCGGGATAGAACACGCCAAAAGTCAGTTCACCGAAACGCTCCACGCGCCCCGTTTCTGTCATCGCCTGAAGGTATTTCTCAAGTTCCTTCTCTGCTTGCATCACCTCTATCTCGCTCCGATCTTCAAGCTGCTCTCCTCCATTCAAGTAGACAAGCGCCAGCGACAGTTCCGCTTTCTGCTCCCTTGCTTTTTGCATCTCCTCAGCAATAATGTCGCGGCGCGGACGCACCTCTGCCTCTACCACTTCTTCTTCCGATACGATCTCTGGGGCCGCCGCTTCCCGCCTGTCAAGAATCGTTGCCAGCAAACCGGAGAATTGCTCAATCAATATGCGCTGTCGGACAGTCCCGAGTCCGCCGTCTTCCATCGTGTCCGCCACCAGCACGTAGGGACCTGCCTCATCCGGATACAATATCGGAGCAATTGCTGCCTGCCGAACCGCAATTGGCTCCAGGTAGTAGCGCAGACTCTTGGAGGAAATGCCTTTTTCCCCGACCCGCAGCAAGGTGACCGGCTTTCGAGAGGCTCCGGGCGACAAAAGCGGTGTGTCGAGTGAAAAGAATCCCTGACTTCTGGCGTATGCATTCTTGCTGATAATGGCTTCGATGCGGTATTTCTCGCTTTCTTCCTGCTTCAGCAGGCATACGGTATTTGCGTCGATGGCAGCGTGCAGCGCTTGCAGATAGGGGGTCAGCACCTCCTTGCGCAACCGTTCATTGGCGGATCGATCTTCTGAAGCGCCAGATCGCTCCTTGCGTCTTACAGCCAGCCCGCTCGCCGGGTCTGATCGCGTCTGCCTCCCTGCGAACGCGCTGTTTGCTTCGACAGGCGCATCTTCGGAAGTCTGCATCTCCGGATCTTCACTTTCGGGAGCAGAAGCCACCACTCTTTTCTCCCTCGGACGGATGTTTACAATCCCCAGATCCTGAAGCTCTTCATCGCCGACTGAAGCGCCGCGGCCCAGAGTTTCCTTCTCTTTACGGTGCCGCCCGCGCATAGTCATGAGAATAACAATGATCGCGATGAGCACCAGCACGCCGGCCGCTGCATAGAGTTCAGGCATCTGTAGTACGATAGCGAGGATGGCCGCCACGATTGCTAATAGGAAAAAGAGAATACGTAACATACGGCTTCACGAACCGGCCGTGAGAGAAAAGAGGGGGGATGTATAGCCGAAAATCAATCTACCAGCACATACAGGCAAAGTCAATAACGGCTGCCTTTGATAAGAACGAATGAAGCATAACATTTACGCATCTGTCACAGAAAAAACTGCTCTCGCCTGAAAAAAAGCCCGGCCATGAAAACAAATACCTCTGCCTTACCCGATCCATCGCTTTTTTTGCGCGTTCCCGCTATCCCGCAACCGTAAGCGGCGCAGATGCGGGAACGCACGTACGAATCGTCTCAATACCCTCGGGCAAAGGTATCTCCGGCAGCTTAAACGTGCAGCTTTCGTCAGGAGGCATTGGGTTGGGTTCAGCCCAGAGTCGGTCGTGGTAGGTATTCATAACGACATAGTTGCCTGCCCGGCCTTTCACATACGTGCCGTTGAGCGGAACCTTCCCGAAGGGCGTATCCAGCACGTAACGAGGAATGGCATATCCACTGGTGCGTCCCTGGAGCGCCATCATGATCTCCATCCCCTTCTCGATCGATGTTCGGAAATGCGCCGTACCCCCGATCAGCTGAGCCTGATAGAGGTAGTAAGGCCGAACGCGCATTCTGACCAGCCCTTCAAATAGCGCCTTTAGCGTCTCCACATCGTCATTGATGCCCTTCAACAGCACCGTTTGATTCCCTACCGGGATCCCCACCCTGAGCAACCGGTCGATGCCTTCAGCAGCCTCCTCCGTCAATTCCTTAGGGTGGTTGAAATGGGTGTTCAGCCAGAGGGGGTGAAACCTGGCTAACAGGCTGCACAGGTCTTCGGTAATGCGGAACGGCAGCTTGACGGGCATTCTGGCGCCTATCCGGATGATCTCGATGTGAGGAATCGCCCGCAGCCGGCTCAACAGCCATTCAAGATTATGCTCGTTGAAGGTAAGCGGGTCGCCTCCTGTCAGCAGAACGTCCCGCACTTCCGTGTGCGCTGCCAGATAGCCGATTGCGCGCTGTAATTCCTGCTTGTTCAGGAAATACTCATTATCACCGACCATGCGCTTCCGGAGGCAATAGCGGCAGTAGATAGCGCACTCTGCCGTCACGCAGAAAGCCACTCTGTCTTTGTAATTATGAATGAGATTCTTTACCGGCGAATGTGCCACTTCTTCAAGCGGATCTACCACACCAACAATGTCCGGCGCCATCTCATGCATCCGGGGTACTACCTGCCGCCGAATCGGACAATCCGGATCGTCAGGATCCATGAGGGAGGCATAGTAAGGCGTTATATTCCACCGAAAGATATGCTTCGTCGCTTCAATGGCCTCAAGCTCATCAGCCGTCGGGTTAATCCACCGCCGCAGCCCTTCAGCCGTATGAATGCGGTTCCTCATCTGCCACCTCCAATCCCGCCACTCGGAAGGCCGCTCCTGCTGGTCTCCCTTACGCCGTTCCCCGGCGAGGAATAAGCCGCAATTACAGAAACGCCGACTCCTGAAAAGAGAAGATGCCTGCAACCGCTCAAATGCGGTATACGCCAAGTCGTCGTAACCCGCGTGCCAGCACTTCGGCCAGGAATTCGGAATAAGATCGGCCCATTAATTCCGCAATCACGGCAAACGTTCCGTCAGGCGCGAACGTAGGCAGGGGATTGATCTCTATGAACCAGGGCTGCCCTGCCCCATCGACACGGAAGTCTACCCTAGCGAAGTCCTTGCATTGCAATTTCTCGTAGATGCGCACAGCCTGTTCCTGCAATGCGTCTTCTATCTCAGGAGTAAGGCTCCCGCCGAGCACATACGCCCATTGCCCCTCCGGCATTCCATGGTGCTCCAGAGCGTGCAATCCTATTAACGTCGTTGCCTCCAGCGCTCGCTGTAAAACAGGCAACGCTTCAGGTGTATCATTGCCGATCACAGCGACGGTGAACTCTCCTCCGCCTTCAATAAAGGCTTCAACGATTGCATCCTGTCGATACGTATCAACGCACCAGGCAACCTGTTCCTGAAGGTGCAAGAGACTGGCAACCTTGCTGGCGGATGTGATCCCCTTGGATGAACCCTCGTACCGAGGCTTTACGAATAACGGAAAAGGAGCTGGGAGCGTCTCTTCCAGAACGTCTTCACTACACGAATAAACCCGGTACGCCGGAGTCGGCGCCCCTGCCGCCACAGCCAGATCCTTCGTCCATGCCTTATCCAGGCTGAGCGACAACGTTAGCGCGTCTGATCCCAGATAAGGAACGCCTGCCATCTCGAGCAAAATAGGGGCGTAAGCTTCCCTGTTTCTGCTGCGAGCGCCTTCGGCAATATTGATTACGGCATCTGCCTCCAGGGTGGGCAGCCGGCGCAGCAGATCATACGCCGTCCCGATCCGGAAGGGTGCGCCGCCTAGTGTACGCACCGCCGCTTCCAGCGCCTCTACCGTAGCCTCCGGTTCATATTCAGCATCGGCATCTTCAGCTTCAGCCGGCTGCCAGGGATAATCCTTAAACAGGTCGAACACCAGACCTATCCGCATGGGTGCGCCCACTTCGGTTTTTTTGTGTAAACGCGGAAGCGCCTTCCGGAACATGTGATGATTTAGATACGGCGCAACAGAAAACGCCCGCAGGCGTTGCCGCAGCAAATCATATCCATTCGTTTTGTATATGAAACATCAGCAAAAGGCAATCATCGTCCAGACCGGTCCCGGAAAGGTGCATGGTCTGGATGAACTGAACATAGCCCTCGGCCGGGGCTGGCTTGTCGCCCACGTTACGCCTATGGGAGGCGCTGCCATCGGCAGCCGCGACGATGCGCCGGACTGGTGCCTCGCTGCGTTGGTCATCATAGAGCGGTCAAACGGCGCAATGGAAGACGTGCTCGAAGCCATTCAGGAGGAGTCGGAAGAAGTCCTCGATGATCTCGTAGAAGGCGACGGAGCCACCATCGAACTCGATGTGGAACGCGAAATCCTTCAATCTCCTCCCGATGCCCTGCGTGACTAGCCCACAGCAGGTAATGCAGCCAGGCTCGCGGCTACCTCTTCTTCCGGGTATTCATAGTCCTCCAGCCCGCCGGTCAGGTAGGCCTCGTAGGAGCTCAGGTCAAAATGACCATGCCCGCTGAGGCCGATTACGATGGTCTTTCTCTCACCGCTTTCCCGACAAGCCAGCGCTTCCTGCAGTCCGCCCCATACCGCATGTCCCGATTCCGGCGCAGGCAGGATCCCTTCGCTGCGCGCGAAGCTATTGTTTGCATCGAAAATCGCAGTCTGCGTCACGCTCTGCGCCTCGATAAGCCCCGCATGATACAGGGCGCTCACTTGCGGACTCATGCCGTGATAACGCAACCCGCCTGCATGAATGGGCGCCGGGACGAAATCGTGGCCCAGCGTATACATTTTCATGAGCGGCGTCATCCGGGCCGTATCTCCGAAATCGTAGGCATACTTTCCGCGCGTCAGACTCGGCGATGCCGCAGGCTCGATAGCAAGAATTCGCGTCTTTTTTCCCCCGTCTACCTGTGCGCCCAGAAATGGGAAAACCAGTCCTGCAAAATTGCTCCCTCCTCCCGTCGCTCCTACAACCACATCCGGCCAGTCAGCCCCGATCAGTTCGAGTTGCTTTATCACCTCTTGCCCCATAACGGTCTGGTGCAGCATCACGTGGTTCAAAACGCTTCCCAGTGAATACCGGGTGTCCTCACGCAAGACAGCCTCTTCGACGGCTTCGCTGATCGCAATGCCCAGGCTCCCGGTGCTGTCAGGGTGATCTTTCAGAATCTGCCGCCCTGCATTCGTCTGGGTGCTGGGGCTGGGAACGACGGTGGCGCCCATCGCCTCCATCAGGATCCGACGGTAGGGCTTCTGCTGATAACTCACCCTGACCATGTACACCTTGCACTCGATCCCGAAAAGCTGGCACGCGAAACTCAGCGCGCTCCCCCACTGACCGGCTCCCGTCTCGGTTGTAATGCGGCGTGTTCCTTCTTTCGCATTGTAATAGGCCTGAGCCACAGCCGTATTAGGCTTATGGCTGCCCGAAGGACTCACGCCCTCATACTTGTAGTATATCTTGGCCGGTGTATCCAGCGCCTTTTCCCATCGATGCGCGCGGTACAGCGGCGTGGGCCGCCACAGCCGGTAAATGTCTTGCACTTCATCAGGAATATCGATGTACCGTTCCGCGCTCACTTCCTGCATGATGAGTTCCATCGGAAAAAGCGGCGCTAGATCGTCCGGACCCACAGGCTTTCCGGTGCCCGGATGCAACACAGGCGGCAACTCTGCTCCTAAAGCAGGCAGATCGGCGTTGATATTGTACCAGCGGCCCGGGGCGTCTTTCTCGCTGAGAATAATTTTGGTTAGCTCGCTCATGGAGAACTTTTCATATTGGTTTGGAACAGGAAGCGTCATTACCGCCGAACCCGCATTATCTCTCGATGCGGCGCAACGGATTACAGCCGGTTAATATACGCTTTCTGATCAAACAGCGTTATGCCCGAAAGTGAAGCATTTTCGCTGATGCGCCTCCATCTTTTAAGTAAAACGCAGATGCGTTCCAGTAAGAGTAAAAGAGTATCACGCGCGTACTCATTGCACGAAGTTTCAAATCCGCGCCGGCAGTTCCGATGCCGGCGGAGAGCCTTTTCAAAAGGTTTACGAATATTTGACTTACTGCTTGGCTCATAAGGAATATGACGTGTAGCTTTAAAGTTTGTTAATATGCTCCCGTCCATTAAATGGTTTGGATTCAATGACAACCCTACTGTTGGTTATTTCGTTGCTGGCGGCTCCGGGCAGTTCAATGGAAAGCGTCCCCGGCGACTCGGCGCAGTCTTCCGTTGTACTGAGAAGCTCTCCCGTCGAGCATAGTTCTGTC
>CBDUBU010000011.1:0-29730 GCA_965365465.1 uncultured Rhodothermaceae bacterium | reverse complement strand
GGTGATCTTCGAGGAGTTCAAGGGCACCGGCAACTCGGAAATCGTGCTCGACCGCGAAATGGCGAACAAGCGCATCTTTCCAGCCGTGAACCTGCGCAAAAGCGGCACCCGCAACGAAGAATTGCTTCTCGGCGACAGGATCGCACAGCATCACAAACTGTTTCGCGCTCTGAACAGCCGTCCGCCCATCGATGCCATGCAAGCGCTTCTCCGGCATCTTCAGCAGTCGGAGAGCAATGAGGAACTGCTCAATGAACTGATCCCTTCTTGACCGGATCTTCTTTTCCGGTGCATCCGCGTTTGTAACGTTTTTCGTGAGGATGGCATATTCTCTTTCCGAATCGCGCTATACATAACAAAAGGGCGTGATCTCGTGGCGGGTTGTGATGTACCAGGCGCGGCACGTGCAGTAGAAACGCCCCTTTCTGATGACGTAGCCGCAGCATATCTGCCGCACTGGAACGACAAGAGAGGGGAACCCGTGATGCCATTCAACCAGCCTCTGGAACTGACGCAATTCTTCGGTCAGTGGTCCGGTCAGGACAAAAAGCACGTCGCCTGTGCCATTCTGCAACTCGAAAACCGACTGGAGGAAGACGGTATTTCAGCCGAGCGGTGGTTCTGTGCCTGCGGCTTGCCGCGTGCTCCGAAGTATTATGCCCGGCGTCATCGCACCGACCTGCTGATTACCGCTGATACTGTCGAAGAACTGGCCTCCCGGATCGTGCATACGGTCTTGTCCGAGAGCTTCTGCCCGTGCGTCTGAGACCGGCGGGCAAGTCTTTCTCTTTTCGCATAATACACGGCAAAATGTCGTATTCCTGGTTATGACGAGCAGGTTGATGTGTCTATAACACAACCTGGCGGAGCGTTCTGCACCCGATGTTGCAGGCAAGCGTCCCTGCCGTTTTCTCAGGAAGACCAGTCGTGTATGAAACGTGAACCTGCCGTAGAAGAAACGCCGGCAAGCGAGCCGGAAATCCGCTACAACGTCCCCATCAACCAGTGGAACGAAGAAGATCGTCCGCGTGAAAAATTGCTGCGTCATGGGCCGGGTGTTCTGTCCGACGCTGAACTGATCGCGCTCATCTTCGGAACCGGCGCGAGCACCAGAAACGGTCCTGTCTCTGCAGTTCAGTTGGGGCAGGCGCTGGTGCGCGCCTACGGAACGCTGCACAAGCTCTCAAGGAGAAACCTGAAAGAAGTGATGCGTGTGGTCGGGGTAGGCCCGGCAAAAGCGGTTCAGTTGGTTGCCGCCTTTGAAATCGGGCGGCGCGTCGAGTCACAGCAGGGAGGCACCCGCATTCAGGTGTGCTCTCCGGAGGATGTGGCAACGGTCTACGGGCCGCTGATGCGGGACCTCAAGAATGAGATTTTCAAAGTGGTTCTGTTGAATACGGCCAACATCATCATCGGGGATCAGACCGTCAGCGAAGGAGGGATGCAGGCCAGCATCGTAGAGCCGCGCGGCGTTTTTGAAAAAGCAATTCTTGAACGGGCCGCCTCCATCATATGCCTGCACAACCACCCTTCCGGGAATCCGGAACCGAGCGGAGAAGACATTCGGGTAACGAAGCAGCTCGTCCAGGCAGGCAAACTTATGGGAATTCCCGTGCA
Organism: uncultured Rhodothermaceae bacterium; assembly: GCA_965365465.1. Classification (GTDB taxonomy): domain Bacteria; phylum Bacteroidota; class Rhodothermia; order Rhodothermales; family DASSAV01; genus CBDUBU01. The sequence goes on along the minus strand of CBDUBU010000011.1, from coordinate 28,113 downwards.
TGACCACATCATCATCGCCGGGCGGACTTACACGTCGCTGGCAGAACGAGGTCTCATGAACGGCTGAAAAGCAGCGTGCGTATGGTTTGCCCGCCTTCCAGAAGCGCGAAGGCGCCGTAAACTAACCCGAAAGTAGAAACGCCTGACCCTCTTGCCGGCGATCAACGAATAGGCTGCGGGCTTAAATATAGATTCGCGGCAGTATCAGCGCCGCTGTCGCTCTGCGAAGCCGGCGGCACGGGCTGCCCGATCTGCAAGGACCCGGACTTCTGTTGCCCGATCTTGCTTCCGGCAGGCTGCGTATTGTTGACCAGTTCGAGCTTGCGAATCGACTTTGAGGTAATGTCGCGGATGTCTTCCTGATACCGTTTGTTAGCCTCGGCCATGAAGGTATCATACGTCTGGGCATAATGACCGTGTAGGTTCTCTACAGCGCCATGTTTCTGGTTGTAGTTATCCTTCAGGGTTTTGAATTCGTTAAGCAGATCCCAGTACGAGATGCTTTTCAGCTTGTAGAAGTTGCTCTCGTATTCCTCATTCTGGCGCAGTATCGAGTCAATCTGCGCTAGGCGTGCTTCGATCTGATGCAGGGCCTGGGTGGTCTTGTATACGTCGATATACTGCATCGCATCCCACCGGATAGCGCCGGCAATGATCGGAAGGAGCATCATCAGGGCAATAAAGCCGTAATACAGAATCCCGCTTCCCTGCGAAGTGGAAAGCATCTCGGCCCGCACCTCTGCCAGACCAAGCACAGCCAGCAGAATACCTGCCAGCAGAAGTCCCCACAGCGGCGCCGAATGCGTATCCACATCGCGCAGCCGCTCGGTGAGTGGGCGGCGACGCGGCATGATCGATTCAATCAGCCGCTCCGCAACGATAATGCCGCCTCCGGTGAGCACCACCGCAAAAACGCCCGAGGCAAACCAGCGCAAAAAGCCTGCCGCCCCCATGCCGTCATCGATAAAGGCAGAGATCGAGATGTAATTCAGAAAAATGGAAGCTACCAGCACCGCGAAAACGATAGAAGCATTTGCCCAGAGCCGGCGCCGCACACTAAAAAACTCGCCGGGATCAAGCATCGGGCGCTCCCGAAACTCATCCGCACGCAGGCGCAGATTAGCCTTCTCGACAAGCATGTTCTCATTCATCTCGCGGTAGAAGGCTGATTTCTTCGTGACCTTGCGCGTGAGCTGGTCTATGCTCAACTCGGCAAACTTCTTGATGCCGTGCTCGTTGCGAAGGTATGAGCCGTAACGTGTCCTGAAGTGTAGCGATCGAAACATGAGAGGTCAGGGAAAGGTGCTGAAGGATGAATCAGTGCAGGTCTTGTGCGTAGATGTCTTTTTCCAGTTCATCCGCCACCCGCGCTACCTTGTCTACCATCTCCCATATTTCCTCAAAATCGGCTGTGGAGACGAGATGCGAGGCGCGGAGCGTGAGGTAGGTAACCAGTTGGTTCTCTTCGTTCCGGAAGTCCTCGATACAGATGGCGCCTACATCCAGTTCAGCGTTCTTGCGCAAGAGCGATTCGAGGCTGAAACGATTGGGCAACGGCCCGATGGGGCTGTCGGCGACCACGCGGGAAACGTCCTGCCCTTCTGCCTGGTGTTCCTTCAGCAGCAGGTGGACTACCTGAGAACGCTGGTCTCCCGTCATAACCTCGAACATCCAGTGGTCCGGTTCTATTTCCCTGGAGTTGGGGCCATAACGGGTTTGCAGCATGGACGTCAAGTTTCTGAACTTCATGCGGCTACTATGAATCGGGATGTCCTGGCGTGCCAGCATTGTAGACACCTCTGTGCTACCCTGCGATAGCGAAGTAATGGTTTTAGTGATGCAGCAGTGATCTTAAAGATTGCGTCCCTTCGAGTTCCTTTTGCGCGAGAGCGTCAAAGTTGTTATAACGGGAATATTACTGTGCTTTTGCAGTCTGTTCCGCAAGCAGCAGGTTATATCGGATTGTTCTGAGGTCGTTTCTGAAGCCTTGCATCAAACTTGTGATTTTGGCTACCTTGCATGGATGTTAGGAAAGGCATCTCGCACACGGGGTGCCTTTTAGTTTGTTTTAGCAGGTAGATCGGGTTAAGGCGCCACGCGGGTTTTGGTGCATCTCCCTGAAGGAACGGCTTTTGACCGGCGTTCTCCAACCTGTGTCTCTAACGAAATCACATCCTATGAATGACGTTTTCGAAAAGATCGTCTCGCTGTGCAAGCGGCGCGGGTTCGTTTTTCAGTCCTCCGAGATTTATGGAGGCTTGAGCGCTACATATGATTATGGTCCGCTCGGCGTTGAACTCAAACGCAACGTGCAGAACCGCTGGTGGCAGGCAATGGTGCACCGGCATGATAATATTGAAGGCATTGACGCTGCGATCCTGATGCATCCCACGACCTGGAAGGCTTCAGGGCACGTCGATGCGTTCAACGATCCGCTCATCGACGACAAACAGTCGAAGATGCGCTACCGCGCCGACCAGTTGATCGAGAATTATATCGAGAAGCTGCGCAACAAGGGAAAAGAGGAACAGGCGGCAGCCGTCTACCAGCAACTCGTCGATGCGCTCAACGCCGAGGATATGCCCGCTGCCCTGTACCGGATCATCATGGATGAAGAAATTCATGCCCCGGACTCAGGCGCTTTTGACTGGACGGAAGTGCGGCAGTTCAATCTCATGTTCTCGACGCACATCGGGCCGGTGACGGACGAGGATAACAGGATTTATCTGCGTCCCGAAACGGCGCAGGGCATTTTCGTCAACTTCCATAACGTACGAGAGACGGGGCGGCAGCAGATTCCCTTCGGCATTGCCCAGATCGGGAAGGCATTCCGGAATGAGATCGTAGCCCGGCAGTTCATCTTCCGGATGCGCGAGTTCGAGCAGATGGAAATGCAGTACTTCATCAAGCCAGGGGTCCAGATGGAGGCTTTCGAGGAATGGCGCGAAAAGCGGATGCAGTGGCACATCAACAATGGCGTTCGCCCGTCCAGGCTCCGCTGGCATGAACACGAGAAACTCGCCCATTACGCCGACGCGGCAGTAGACATCCAGTTCGAGTTCCCGATGGGCTGGCAGGAAGTGGAAGGCATCCATTCGAGAACGGACTATGATCTCCGCAGGCATCAGGAGTTTTCCGGCAAGAAAATGGAATACTTCGACCCACAGACCCAGGAGCGCTATATCCCCTACGTGGTCGAAACCTCCGTCGGGCTGGACCGCACGGTGCTGATGTTGCTGGCGGAAGCCTATCGGGAAGAGGAGATCAATGGCGAGCAGCGCAGCATTCTGGCCTTTCATCCACAGATCGCGCCCATCAAGGCAGCCGTCCTCCCGCTTGTGAAAAAGGACGGAATGCCGGAAGCAGCTCACCAACTGGAAGAAGATCTACGCGCTCATTTCAACACCTTTTATGACGAGAAAGGCGCCATTGGACGGCGCTACCGGCGTATGGATGAGGTCGGCACGCCCTACTGTATCACGATAGACGGTCAGACACTGGAGGACGGTACGGTTACTGTCCGGGACCGCGACTCCATGGAGCAGGTGCGTATTGTGCGGGAGAACGTGACCACTTACCTGATCGATAAGATGCGTCACTGGAGGCCGGAAGTGCCGGCTTGAAAAGGTCTGGTTGTCGGGCTTTCTGCTTGCGGCGATACCTCTGCCTGCATCTTACCGGCTTTCAGGCTTGGAGCAAGAAAGATTCCATGCCACCTTGCTCCATTTTACATCAAAAACAAAGCGTCGCCGGAAAGCGACAGCATCTCTTTATTGCGCCGTGGTTATGCAAGCAGAGAGAATTTCCACGGTCACGTTTTAAGATACTGTCGCTTCCCGGCGACGAGCTCCAAGCCATAGAACCTCTCTCAGGAAGGCGGGTTCCCCTCTGGCAATGCCTCTTTGTCTTGCCTGCCAACGAGTTCCAGGTAGGTCTGCCAGTCTAGCAAGACCGCATGAGGTTCGTTATTCTTCTGAATAAGAATTGCTCTCCTTGTTTCCCGGACATGCTCCAGCAACTCGGAAGTGGAAGATCGCACCTCCGTAATCGTTGCTACCGCGTCGATGCCCTTTGTTATGTACATGCTCCACACCATTTTTTGAAAGCATATTTTATTTTGCGAAGCCTATGACCCTCCGGACATCTTTTTGTTACGATATTGTGTGTGAAGATTTGCCAACAAACCTGACTCGTTTTCAGAGGCGGTGATGCTGCCGCCTGCCACTCGTTGCGATTTCTTCAAACTCGAAGAGGGGAAATGAGTGCACTGAGACCCTACTATTTATCCGGCTCACGATCCTTGCCGGCAAGCGGCAGCAGAACGTTTGCCTCATACAGATGTCACGTGCTTGAGCTTTTGCTTATGGACCTTACCCATTGGATTCAGATTGTTGGACTTATCGCAGGTATTGCCGGCCTCGTCATCATCGTGTTCTGGCTGCGGATCACACATCATGCGCTGGATAAGCACCGGGAAGCGCTGGAGGAGGCAAACCGGATCAATGCCAGAGCCGTAGAGACCGCGACAAAGGCAAACCGGATTGCCCGGTCGGCCAACCAGCAGAACAGGGAGGCGTTCGAGCGACAGTTCCAGCTTGCCATCTACCCCCATCTCAGGTGCGAGATTGTAAATGCAAACAATAAGATCAAGCTTGCGATCAGCAATCCGGGAAATATGCCGGCCTTTGACGTGTCTGTGCTGGCCCTGGCCCAGTACGCGCATTCCGAAACGCCTCTGGATTCATTTCTGAATACTTATGTGAAGCAGGACGCAGCCGACAAATGGATGGCGGCCAGAGACCTGCAGTTTGAAAACGTGAACACTTACGGAGTCGTCTACGAACGGACCTATCAGCAATTCCCGGCTTTCAAAAAAGTAGACTACCCGCTGAATCTGCCGGTATTGCCCCGATCCGTATACGTCCTGTTGCAGTACGAAAGTATGCTCGGGCAGCACTACGTGCATCTTCATCTGTTGGGCACGCTGGCGCCTCCTGTTGAGCGCGTGCAGGCCAAATACAGCGTCGTGTACCGCAAACCGCAGGCTCTGGAGCCAGGTCCCCGGCTCGAACATTTTGAACTGGACGGCAGGTATGTCGTCCTCCCGGAGGGCAACTATGTGTTGCACTCGCTTGTCAACGAGCATAAAATCGTCAGCGTTGAGGACGGTCAGGAGCGCGACGTAGACGTTAACAACGCAGAAGGTTTGCCGGAGTATCTGAGGGACGAGCATTTTCTCGCTGCCCTTCGCCTCTCTCTTCCGGCGCGTTTCCTCAAACGGGAACACGCCGTTTCTATGGACCGAGACGTATGGCACGACGTGACGGAAAAACGGTCCATCACGCTCTCGTGAGGCAGGCAATCCCTCAGCACGCGAGAAGGTTCAGCAGTTGAATAAGTCGCGCGCGCAGTTCGCGCCGGTCCACGATGAAGTCGATAAAGCCGTGTTCCTGCAAGAACTCTGCACGCTGGAAGTCGGAGGGCAGGTCCTGACCGATGGTTTCCCGGATAACGCGCGGGCCGGCAAAACCGATGAGGGCGCGTGGTTCCGCCAGGTTAAAGTCTCCCAGCATGGCGAAGGAAGCCGTTACGCCGCCGGTCGTCGGGTTGGTCATCAGCGAGATGTAAGGCAGGCGTTCTTCAGCAAGCCGGGTAAGGTGGGCGCTGGTTTTTGCCATCTGCATCAGGCTGAGCGCGCCTTCCATCATACGCGCCCCTCCGCTCTGCGAGATGACCAGCAGCGGCGCATGGACAGCGCACGCCCGCTTGATGGCTCGCGAAACCACTTCGCCAACCACGGATCCCATAGACCCGCCTATAAAGGAAAAATCGAGCGCTGCGGCTGAGAGCGTATGCCCGCCTACCGTTCCTGTGGCAGCACGTGCAGCGTCGCTCAGCCCGGTCTCCCGTTGCGCATCCTCCAGGCGCCGTCTGTAGGCTTTGCGGTCCTCAAAGTGGAGCGGGTCAGTTGCATACAGGTGGTCGTCGTGTAACGTAAACGCGCCCTCGTCATAGATGAGCCGGAAATAGTCGGTGCTCTCCATCGAAAAGTGGTGGCTGCATTTCGGGCAGACCAGCGCGTTTTCTTCCAACTCTCGCTTGTTGAGGATCTCAGCACAGTCCGGGCACTTGACCCACCGGCCTTCCGGTACATCGTTCTGGTCGGTTGAAGCCGTGAGTATGCCCTTTTTTTTGCGATCAAACCATGCCATACAGGTCGCTCTGTTTTTCAGGAATAGGTGCAGGCGTCAGGGACGCAAGGGTCCTTCTATCGCTGCCCGGAAAAGGAAAGCCGTTCAAAGATAGAACGTTTTTGCTCTTTCGCCACGAACTCTTTAAGGTAAAACGGCTCAAAGCTTGCCAGATCCTCGATGAGGCCGTTTTTCATGCGCTCCAGTCCGCGCCGCGCAACCCAGGCTGCCGAAGGCGCAAAAACAGAAGAGTCTGCCATAATCACTTCCAGAGACGGCGTTCGGGCAATCGCACAGGAAAGGGTCTGGGCGCCCTCGCCGGCCAGCCAGACGCGACCGGAAGCAAGCGGCCCTAGCCACATGGATATGTCGTCTTGCTTGAGCGCTGCGGTTTCGGCTATTGGTTCGAGGATGCCGCTCGCTGCCACCCGAAAGGCTGCTGCGTATACCTCATCGCGCCGGGCGCGAAATGCCGTGCATACCACGTCGCCGGGAGCGGCGGAAGCGGCTACCGAGGCCGACAGCGCTTCAAGGGAGGACACGCCCACAAGGGCAGCGTCAGCGGCAAAAGCCAACCCCTTTGCGCTGCTGGTTCCAATGCGAAGCCCTGTGTAGGATCCCGGCCCCATCGAAACAGCAATCCCTTCCAGATCACGCGCCTCAATGTTGCCGTAACGAAGCGCGTCACGGATGAGCACAGCCAGGTTCTCTGCGTGCGCACGCGGGCGGAAAAGGGTCAGTTCCACGGTAAGGCGTTCCTCCTGGATCAGGGCGACCCCGCAGAGGTCGGTAGCTGTTTCGAGAGCCAGCAGATTCATAAGCAACAGGCAGTGTTAGTAGACGGTTGAACGGATTGCTGCACTCGTTTTCGCCCGCGCAACTTCTTGATTATTTCGTTCGCCCGTGTATCTTAACTAAATTATAATGTGAACGGTACAGATGGCGTACCGTTTCTGCAAACCGGCCTGTCAGTGGATCTCTTGCTTCGGAAAAGCGCTTTGCATGAGCAGGAGACGGGTCGGGTGGCGTCACGAGGTCATTCATGTTTAAGAACGTCTCTTTGGTCCTGCCGGTGCGCATGTGAACGGTTCGGGCGCAAGGAGCCAGCCCGCAGTCTGCGGTTTTTGAGGAACAGTCTATGAATGTTTACGATGCGGATCACATTCGTAATGTGGCCCTGGTAGGGCATCAAGGCAGCGGCAAGACGATGCTTGCCGAGGCGATGCTGCTCGACACCGGCGCGATCAAGCGCATGGGTAGCATTGAGGAAGGCAGTACGGTTAGCGACTACCACCCCAGTGAGATCGAACGGCAGATGTCAGTATTTCACTCACTCGTACATGCCGAGTGGGAGGGCCACAAAATCAATATTCTCGATACGCCCGGCTATCCGGATTTCGTCGGGGAAGTGGTTTCGGCGCTGCGCGTGGCGGATACGGCCATCTACGTCCTGAATGCAGGAGAGGGGGTGCAGGTGGGCACGGAACTGGCCTGGACCTATGGAGAGATGACGAAAAAACCCTCGATGTTTGTCATCAATCACATCGACAGAGCCGATTATGATTTCGACGGGCTTGTTGACCAGGTCAAAGGGCGTTTCGGCAGAGGCGCTACCGTTATTCAGATTCCTGTGGCGCCCGGCTCGCGTTCCATCGTCGATGTGTTGCTTATGAAGCAGCTTACCTTTCCGGAAGGCGCCGGCAAGCCGGAGATCACGGATATTGGCGCAGACCTGCTGGAGCAGGCGGAAACGCTGCACAACGAACTTGTCGAGAACATCGCCGAAAACGATGAAACCCTGATGGAATTGTATTTCGAGAAGGGCAGCCTTACCGAAGACGAAATGCGTAAGGGCTTGCATGAGGCAATGCTGAAGAGGCAACTCTTCCCGATTTTCCTCACGAGCGCAACGCAGAACATCGGGGTTTCGCGCCTGATGAGTTTTATCGACAACGTTTGCCCGTCTCCTTCTGAAATGCCTCCGGCAGATACAACCGAAGGAAAACCGGTTGTCGCTGCTCCTGGCGGCCAGCCCGTGGTCTTCATCTACCGGACCATGGCCGAACAGCACGTAGGCGACTATTCCTTTTTCCGCGTCTATTCAGGGACGCTGGAGCAGGGAATGGACCTGGAGAACGCGCAGACAGGCTCCTCCGAGCGCCTCGGACAGCTTTATGCCATCAACGGACGGGAACGCGACACAGTGGTGAAAATGGTGGCCGGCGATCTTGGGGCGCTCGTAAAACTGAAAAACACGCATACCAGCAATACATTGCGGCAGAAGGGCAGCAACGTTGTCATAACCCCGATCTCGTTTCCCGACCCGCGTTACACGGTTGCCATCCGTCCCTCCCGCGAAGGCGAGGAAGACAAACTCGCGCAAGGGCTTCACCAACTCGCCGAGGAGGATCCTTCTCTCACCCTGATACACGACCAGCATCTGAAGCAGATGGTGCTTGCCGGGCAGGGTGAAATGCACCTGGATATTGCGCGCTATCGCCTCAAAAACCGCTTCGGTGTGGAGGTAGAATACTCCAGGCCGCGCGTGGCCTACCGCGAAACGATTCAGAGCCAGGCCCGGTCTTCCTATCGCCACAAGAAGCAGACGGGAGGGGCCGGTCAGTTTGCAGACATCTCGATGCTCGTAGAACCTGCGAACGGCGCCTTTAATCCCCCTCCGGATATCACGGTGCGCAACGAAGCCTTCGTGGAAACGCTCTGGGGCGCGAAGGTGCAGTTCATCGATGCCATCGTCGGCGGCGTGATCGACATGAGGCGCTTCTTTGGCGCCATTCAGAAAGGCGTCATGGAAGCTACGCAGGAAGGCCCCATCGCCGGCTACCCGGTCGGCGACATTCGGGTGGTGATCTTCGACGGGGGTATGCACCCGGTAGACTCCAACGAAAATGCGTTCAAAACGGCGGCGCGTATGTGTTTCCGGGATGCGTTCCGGGAAGCCCAACCGGTGCTGCTCGAACCCATCTACAACCTGGAGGTCCTGGCTCCCGACGCGTACACCGGAGATGTCATGGGCGACCTGAACACGCGCCGCGCCCGCATCCAGGGCATCGAGGCCGAAGGGGTCTTTCAGAAGACAGTGGCGCAGGTGCCGGAGGCGGAACTGCACCGGTATTCCACGGTGCTCCGTTCCATCACGCAGGGGCGCGGGCTGCACCGGGCGACCTTCAGCCACTACGAACCCATGCCGCGCCACGTGCAGGAAAAAGTGGTAGCGGAAGCGTCTGAAATGCAGGAAGCATAAACGCCGCACGCAACCTTGAGAAAGGGCAGCCCCAACCGGCTGCCCTTTTTTTATCCTCAATTCGTGTCTCCAACCTGATCGGCATCCAGGTTGGGGGCGCGGAGCGGCGGGCGCAGCAGCTTGCCCCAGACGGGATCATAGGGATGCACCTGCCGCACCTGCCTCCCGTTGCGGTAGACCGGGTAACCTCTATTGGCCCATTCAAAAATGGAGCCTTCCAGGTTTGAGACGTTGGTGAACCCTGCTTTTTTGAGTCGCTGTGCAAGCTCAGAGGATCTGTAACCGACCGAGCAATAGGCGACGACAGGGTGATCTCTGGACGTTTCATTCAGAAAGGAAAAATCCGGCGTTTCCGGCTCCACGCGAACCGCGCCCGCCAGATGACTCACCTCATACTCTTCCTGCGTCCGCACATCGAGCAGGAGCGGGCGGAGGGAATCTGGCTTTTGCAGCCAGGCAGCCAGGGAATCAGCCTGAATCTGGTCAATGTCAGGGTATTGCGCCCGGATAGATGCCTTCAGCGCGGGCCAGCCCAGATCGCGGGCGCAGCCGGCTCCCGCACAAATAAGTAGAACCAGCGCCGTAAACAGCCGTAGCTGGTCTGTAAAAGGCCTTTTCCAATGCCGGTAAGAACGCATAGCGCAGCGTGAAGCTTTCAATGTGACGGAAACAGGCGCCCCTCCCGGATGGAACGCGGCAAGTCTGATCCCGTTCAAACAGGCGAAGCTACTTTGCATTCTGCACTTAACCGTTTTGATGAGCAAGCAAGGACGTGTGCTGGTCGCCATGAGCGGCGGCGTTGATTCTTCGGTGACTGCTGTCATGCTGCGCGAGCAGGGGTATGAGGTGGTCGGCATCACCATGAAAACCTGGGACTACGAGAGCAGCGGCCTCCGCACGGGGAAGGAGGTTGGCTGCTGTTCGCTGGAGTCCATGAACGATGCCCGCTCGGTGGCGATGAAGTTCGATTTTACGCACTTCATCGTCGACATCCGGGAGGAGTTCGGCGACTGGGTCATCGATCGCTTCACGGAAGAATACCTCGCCGGGCGCACGCCGAATCCGTGCGTGTTGTGCAACACGCATATCAAATGGGCCGCGCTGCTGCGCCGGGCCGACAGCCTGGGCTGCGATTACATAGCGACAGGCCATTACGCACGGGTGCGAAAGGATGAAGGTTCCGGGCGCTATGTGCTTATGAAAGGCATGGACGCGAACAAGGATCAGAGCTATGCACTCTGGGGCCTGCCGCAGCGCCACCTGGGACGTTCCCTTTTCCCGCTGGGCGCTTACTCGAAGCCTGAAATTCGCCGCATGGCTGCCGAGTATGGTCTGACACGGGTAGCAGACAAGCCGGATTCCTACGAGATATGCTTCGTCCCGGACAACGACTATCGCCGGTTCTTGCAGGACCGTGTCCCCGGCCTGAAAAGCCGGGTGGACGGAGGGCTTTTTATCTTGAAGAGCGGCGCTGAAGTGGGCCGCCATAAGGGTTATCCGTTTTACACCATCGGACAGCGGCACGGCCTGGGGCTTGCCCTGGGATATCCCGCCTATGTCACCTCTATCGACGCAGGGACCAACACCATCACGGTAGGGCCGCGCGAGGAACTCGTGCAGCACACGCTGACGGCTCGCCAGATCAATTTCATCAAATACCCGGACCTGTGCGAGGAGCGCCCTGCCGTCGGAAAAGTCCGTTACAAGGATGAAGGCGCCGCCTGTCTGGTCAGGCAGACCGGCGAAGATACCGTGGAGGTCGCGTTCGCTGATCCCCGGCACGCCATTACGCCGGGCCAGTCGGTCGTGCTCTATGAAGGCGACGATGTGCTGGCCGGGGGCTGGATTCATAAGGTCGGCGAGCCGGTTTCACTGGAAGCTTCGGGGGCCCCGGCGAATCACACCTTGCAGGGGTAAAAGGATGCGTTGGCTTCTGTTGCTGTCCGTATTGCTCGTGGCGTTGTATGTTTCGGCAGCCGGCTGCTCGCCGGCAGGGAAGAGTGCGGTGGGCGAACTGCAAGCAACAGGGCATATTACTTTTGTGGATCTGGAGGGTGGGTTCTACGGCATCCTTGCGGAAGATGGAACGCGGTACAACCCGATTGATCTGCCGGAAGACTTCCGCGAGGATGGGTTGCGCGTGCGCTTCCGCGCCCGTCCCCGCGCCGATGTGATGACATCGCAGATGTGGGGCCGGAACGTAGAGATTCTACATATAGAAGAAGTCCGGCCCTGATCTCACGCGGCGGGGTGCAGCGACGGTAATCGTTCGATCCGGCAGAGCGCGTTCATCCGGGAAGTGGTGCGTCTGAACTTTTCGGCAAACCCTTTTTCAAGAACGCCCCGCGCTTCGGAAGCGCTGAACCAATCCTCCGGAGCGGTTTCGGAGGTGAAATGCAGCACCGGAGGGTCAGGCGCCACATAGAGATCGTCAATGATGCGCAGCAGGCGAATAGCATCATCCGGCCCGGTGATCTCGATGTCGGCCAGGTAGAGGCTTTCATATCCAGCCAGTTCGCTGATAAGCAGCGTGTGCTCCGTCTGGATGGATTTTTCTCTCAGGGAGGAAAATGTCATCCAGAGGCGGCGGCGGCGGTCGCCTTCGAAAGCGTGCCGCATGGCCCGCTGCGTGCGCTGGTGCGGCCCGACCCAGGCCGTGCCTTCCTGCTCCAACGAAAGCCGGTAGTCCTCCCCTCCAACCACAACGACCTTGTGCGACTGCCTGAACTCCTCGTTCAGGAAACGCCTGAAACGGTCGTTTCCCAACTCCCGCGAAAGGAATTTCTCAGGCTCGACGTTGCTCGTAGCGAGGAGCAGCACACCGAATGCCTCCAGCTTCTTCAACAGCAAGACCAGTCGGGCCTCGTTGGCCGCATCATCCAGTTCGATCTCATCCAGGCACAGCACCCGGTATTGCGACGCAATACGTCGCGCAATTTGCTCAGGATGTTCAGGCATCCGAAAGAGCGTGCTCGAATGCAGGAACGCGCAGGGCGCCTCCGGGTGCAGCGCGTGGTACATGGAGGCCAGTAGATGCGTTTTTCCGGTGCCCACCGGCCCTACCAGGTACAGTCCCTTCCATGCCTGCCTGCCGTTTTCGCCAAACCATCGACGCATACGGTGCTTCAAGCCCCGGCGCGTGCGGATCTCATCTACGAAACGTTTTGCTTCCGCAAGCGCCGCCGCCTGACCCGGCTTCACGGCGTCGTAGTTCTCGAAAACAGCGCTGGAAAAACGTTCGGGCGGCTGCATGGGGGCAAGCTCGTATAAAATGCAACAACGCTATCAGGGCGGAATCTATGCCGCATGGCAGTCCAGGTTTCAAGAAAACTCTGTGCGCTGGTCGGCAGCCTGCCCGGCGAGCGTTATTCTTGTTGCAATCCCTTCACAGTCTGCCTATAACCCGTTCGCTGGACTGAAGTTAATATGGCAACCCTGCGAGAACGGCGTTCCCGATGCGGCAAACTGTTTGTTTTCGTCTGTGCATAATATGGAAACGGACCTTATCTTGGGGCGCCGCCCGGTGGGCCGGGAGGCTGTTTTGCTGCTTCCCAGGTAACTTTTCCGCTGCCTCGATCGGTGTAGGGCTTATGATTCTTTGCGCCGTGTCTGTTTCGAGGGCGCCCCTTTGCGTAACAACGAACTTATTACCTATGCATCCATGAACGACGAATCGACGGAACAACGCCTGCTTGTGGTAGAGGATGACCCTCAGTTAAGCACCGGGCTTATGCTGTTTCTGGAAGCCCAGGGCTTCGATGTAACGCTCGCAATGGATGGGGATGCCGGATTGCAGCAGGCCATTTCCTTGCCCGGTTACGCCTTGATGATTCTCGATGCCAAGCTTCCGGGACGCAGCGGGTTCGATATCCTGCGCGAGGCGCGTTCAGGCGGCGTTCAGACCCCCGTTCTGATGCTTACCGGCCTGGGCGGCCATGAGGACCGGATGCGGGGCTTTGAACTCGGCGCGGACGATTACCTCACCAAGCCATTCTCGACAGAGGAACTGCTGGCGCGTGTACAGGCCATTCTGCGGCGCAGCCGGCCGTCTCAGGATGAAGATAAAGGGATCTATAACGTCGGCGGGCTGGAAATCAACTTGGGGTCGGGCCAGGTGACGAGACAGCAGGAAAGAGTAGATCTTACCGATCTGGAGTTTCGCCTGCTGCGCTATCTGATACGACACCGGGGGCGCACTGTCTCACGCACCCAATTGCTGCGCGACGTGTGGGAGCTTCCCGGAGATGTGGAGACGCGCACCATCGACCGCCATGTGAACGCCCTGCGCAAGGTCATGGATGGCGAGGACGAAGAATCATGGCCGATCAAAAGCGTATACGGCATCGGATACAAACTGATGGGCGTGGAACGCCAGCCGGCCTGACCTGCTTTTTGCTCTCCCTGCCGGATCGTTTTTTATACGGATGACCTTCCCGATGCGCCGTTGTTTGTGCGTGCTCTTTCTGGTTAGCGCGTTTGTTTCTGTAGCGCCTGTGCCGGCTCAGACGACTTCCGGGGTTGCCTCGCCGGCAGACACCTATGCAGGAGTTGCCGGCCGAATTATCGAGGCGGCGCTGGCTGACAGTTTTGCCTGGAACCGCCTGGCCTATCTGGCTGATACCTTCGGCCCGCGCCTGAGCGGTACGGATAACCTGGAAAACGCGATTGACTGGGTGCTGGAGGAGATGAAACGGGATGGGCTGGACAACGTGCGCGGAGAAGCCGTGATGGTTCCGCACTGGGTCCGGGGAGAAGAATCGCTTACCCTGCTGGCCCCGCGCCGCGCCGGGATGCAAATCCTGGGGCTGGGAGGGAGCATTGCCACGCCGCCGGAAGGCATTACCGCTGATGCGCTCGTCGTCGGTTCCTTCGATGAACTGGAGGCTCGTCGCCAGGAGGCAGCCGGCAAAATCGTCGTCTATGACGCGCCTTTCACCAGCTACGGGCAGACGGTGCAGTACCGGGTAGACGGCGCCGTTCGCGCAGCCAGAGCGGGCGCTGTAGCCAGTCTCGTCCGGTCTGTCGGGCCGGTATCGCTCTACACCCCGCATACGGGCATGATGCGTTACCAGGAAGGCGTTCCTCAGATCCCACATGCTGCTGTGACGGTGGAAGATGCCATGATGATGCACCGTATGCAGCAGCAAGGCCATCCCGTCAGGCTGCATCTCTACATGGAAGCCAGGACCCTGCCGGATGCCCCTTCGAGAAACGTCGTTGCAGAGATCACAGGGCGTGAAAAGCCGGAAGAAGTGGTCGTGCTTGGCGGTCATATCGATTCATGGGACGTAGGGCAGGGCGCGCTGGATGATGGAGGTGGGTGCGTGGCGGCCTGGCAGGCGCTCCGCCTGCTCAAGGCGCTGGATCTGCGTCCACGCCGCACCGTGCGTGTGGTGCTGTGGACCAACGAGGAGAATGGGCTTCGCGGAGGGACAGGCTACCGGGAAACCCACGCCGACGAAATGGATAACCATGTGCTGGCTATCGAGTCGGATGCTGGTGTGTTCAAGCCAACCGGGGTCGGGTTTTCCGGCATTGAGGAGGCTCTTCTCATCATACAGGAAATAGCGAAGCTGTTGGAACGCATCGGCGCGGGTGCGGTGGCGCAGGGCGGCGGCGGCGCAGACATCAGCCCCATGATACGGCTCGGCGTGCCAGGCATGAACCCGATGGTCGAGAATTCGCGGTACTTCTGGTACCACCACACGCACGCCGACACGGTGGACAAGGTAGACGCGCGGGATCTGAACCTGAACGCGGCCGTCATGGCCGTCATGGCCTATGTCGTTGCTGATCTCCCCGTGCGCCTTCCGCGCGCCTATATTCCAGCTACAAACTGAACCCGGCGCCTGCCTCTCTCTTAGGATGTTCGCTTAGCCGCGTCCTCCGCTAATGACACAGTTGCATGGATGCTGAACGATTCGTGCAGGCCCCCACACTCGGTGATGCCTGTGTCAAGAAATGGCCGTTAACATTTCGGTAATGATGTAATAATACACCGTTAACGCGCTGTGGCTAGCTTGTGGGATGTCACAAGTGCCTTGTACAGGCACATCTCAGGTTGCCAACGGCCAGTTCTATATAAATGTCCTCTTATACATACCGATTTTCGTTTCTTCTACCTGTTTTACTCCTTTTTCTTTTCTCTTTCTCTACACCCGCGCAGGCGCAAACCGGCTCGATAACGGGTGTGGTGGTTGACGGTGAGACAGGCGAAACGCTCATCGGAGCCAACGTCGTGATTGAAGGCACGGCCATCGGCTCCACCACCGACCTCAACGGTCAGTACGAAATAAAGCCGGTAGAACCGGGCGCGTACAACATCGTCTTTTCGTACATCGGCTTTAGCTCGAAAACGGTTCAGAACATCGAGGTCAATGCCGGAGCGACGGCCCGGATCGATATAAGCCTGGAACCCGAAGCTTTCGGTCTGGACGAGGTTGTCGTCGAGGCAACCGCTGTGCGCAATGCCGAAGCGGCGCTGCTGCGCGAGCGTCAGAAGGCCGCTGGCGTAAGCGACGCGATCAGCGCCGAAGCTATCGGCCGGACAGGCAGTTCCAGCGCCTCCGACGCCATGCAGCGGATGACGGGCGCCTCGGTGGTCGGTGGGAAATATGTTTACGTGCGCGGCCTGGGCGATCGCTACATGAATACGCAGCTCAACGGCGCCACGCTGCCTAGCGCCGATCCGGATCGCAACGCTGTGCCGCTGGACCTCTTTCCTGCCGGCCTGCTTGACAATATCGTTACTACCAAGACCTTTACGCCGGACAAGCCGGGCAATTTCACCGGCGGTACCGTCAATATCGGCACCAAATCCTTTCCGGAGGAATTCACCTTCTCTGTTTCCACGTCAGTAGGTTACAACGGGCAGACGACAGGGTCGGACCAGTTCCTGACCTATAACACCGGCGGCACGGACTGGATTGGTTACGACGACGGAACGCGCGGCATTCCGGATGCCTGGCAGGGGCCGGGCGTCGCCTCGCCGAATCATATCCAGGCGCGGCGCGATCCCGCGCAGGCAGCAGAACTGAACCGGCTCTCCCAAGCGTTCAACGCCGAAATGGCTCCTGTTTCAACAACAGGGCCTGTGGAAAGCAGTTACAGCCTATCCATTGGGAACCAGGTGTCCTTTCTAGGCAAGCCGCTCGGGTTTCTTGGAAGTCTGAGCTACGATAGGGACTTCTCATCCTACACGGACGGCTCCTCGGCGACCTACCTGTTAACAGGTAAAGTGGCCCAGGTGAACCAGTTGAACGTGCAGCAGGATCTGTCGGATGCCCGCAGCAAGGCGGACGTGCTCTGGGGCGGGCTGGGCACGCTTTCCTACAAGCCGCACCTCAACCACTCCATCAGCGCGACGTTCATGTACAACCGGAGTGCAACGAGCGAGGCGCGCTATCTCACGGGTTCGGTCCCTCGCAACTTTGCTCCGGAACGCCGCCTCGAATCACGGGTGCTTTCGTTCACCGAACGCGCCCTCGAATCCTACCAGCTCAGCGGCGACCATGCGTTCCCCTTGCTTCGCGGCCTTCGCGCCGACTGGACGGGCGCCCGCGTCATCACGCAGCAGGAAGAACCAGATGTTCGGTTCTTCGCCAACGACTTCACGCTTTACGAGCGCGAGGGTCAGGTTGAGAAGCTCTACACCATTGCCACCTCAAACTACACGACGCCTACCCGGTATTTCCGCGATCTCACGGAAGACGGATGGGACGGCAACCTGAACCTGACGTTGCCATTTCAGGCGCAAAGCTTTTCCGGCTCCTTCAAAGCCGGTGGTGCGCTGAGCCTGCGCCACCGCGATTTTAACGAGCGCCGTTTCGAGTACGTCCTGCGCGTGCCTTACGACGGAAACCCGGATACGTTCTTCGCACAGGTCGGGGTGATTGACAGCACAACCAGCAGCAGCGGTGCAACGACCTATCAGATCGGCAATTATCTGACCGATGCTTCCTCGCCGCAAAATAACTACAGCGGGGATCAAGAGGTGTACGCCGGGTACGGAATGGTCGAGTTTCGTTTCTTCCGGCGGCTACGCGCCATTACCGGAGTGCGTTACGAGCAGACGGAGATTGATGTAGCGAGCCGGGATGCCAGCGTCCAGAACGCACACCTTCGTGAGATGGACTGGCTTCCGTCGCTCAACCTGGTCTATGAACTGGGCAAAACGAACCTGCGGGCTGCCTATGGCAAGACCCTGGCCCGACCGACCTTCCGGGAACTGGCGCCGTTCACGTCGTTCGCCTTTATCAACGCGCCGACCCTCTCCGGCAATCCGAACCTGAACCGGACGCTGGTTCACAACTTCGACCTGCGCTGGGAGTGGTTCATGCGCCCCGGCGAGATTGTGGCGGTCAGCGGCTTCTACAAACGGTTCCTTGATCCGATCGAGCGCACGATTCTGAACAACAACTTCGAAACGCGCTTCGAGAATGTGGACAATGCCGACGTGTTCGGGCTTGAACTGGAGATCCGCAAGCGGCTCGATAACGTGTGGCAGTTGCTCAACAAGCTGGAAGGGGGCGGCAACCTGACGCTAACCTCCTCGAAGGTTGATGTTCCGGAAGAAGAACTGGCCCAGATTCGCGCTTTCGATCCTCATACGAAAGGAACGCGCCCGTTGCAGGGACAGTCGCCTTACGTCATCAACACAGACATAACATACAACGCGCCTGCGACTACGGTTAGCCTGCTCTACAACGTCTTCGGACGGCGGCTCTCAGATGTGAGTCTCGGCGGAACCCCCAACATTTACGAACTGCCCTTCCATTCGCTCGACCTGATTGCTACGCAGCAGGTTTTGCGGTGGGTGCGTGTCAGGGCTTCGATGCGCAACCTGCTTGATGCGGAGGTGCAACGCGCCTACCCGTTCAAGGGTGAAGACTATTTCGCTTTGAGATATGCACAGGGCCGATCCTTCTCACTCAGTCTGACGCTGGCCTACTGAGATGAGATGCTGAAATTCTTTCGGGACGATTATGACGAGGGGCGAAAAGCCCCTCGTTTCGTTTCGGGGAAATATTACCAAACCATAAACACTGGTGTAATCATGCAAAGACTATTGAAATCGATACTATTGCTGCTATTTGCCGTACCCGGGCTTGCTCTGGCGCAAGCTCCGATCGAGGTAACCGGCGTATTGACGGGAGAAGTGACCTGGACGAGCAGCAACACCTACGTGCTCGTCGGGCGCGTCTTCGTCGATGACGGCGCCACGCTGACAATCGAACCCGGCGCCGTCATCAAGGGACGCTTCAACGCTGACCCGAACAACGCAGCCGCCCTCATCGTGGCGAAGGGCGGCAAGATCATGGCCGAAGGTACTGCTTCCGAGCCGATCATCTTCACCGCTGAGGACGACGATGTCAGCGTCGCGGATGACCTCACCTCGAGCGATCGCGGCCTCTGGGGGGGTGTGATCGTGCTGGGCAGCGCCCGGCTCAACGTGGCCGGCGGCGTCGAGCAGATCGAGGGCATCCCGGAGACCGAGGCGCGCGGCGCCTACGGCGGCGACAACGACGCCGACACCTCGGGCGTCTTGCGCTACGTCTCGATTCGTCACGGCGGGGCGAGCATCGCGCCCAACAACGAGATCAACGGGCTGACGCTGGGCGGCGTCGGATCGGGCACCGTGATCGACTATGTGGAGGTCTTCGCCAACCAGGACGACTGCTTCGAGTGGTTCGGCGGCACGGTGTCGGCCCGGCATCTGGTGGGCGCTTTCTGCGGCGACGACACGTTCGACTACGACGAGGGCTTCCGGGGCAAGGGGCAGTTCTGGTTTGCGATCCAGGCTGACGACGACGCCGGATCAGGCGGCGAGTTCGACGGCGGCACGACGCCGGAGGACGGGCAGCCCTACGCGATCCCGATGCTCTACAACCTGACGATGATCGGCTCGGGGGCGGCCAGCAGCCTGGGCTCGAACGACTACGCGCTCAACCTGCGCGACAACGCGGGCGGCAAGATCTACAACTCGATCTTCACGGACTACTTTGGACGGGCGGTTCAGGTGGAGGATCTGGCTTCGGGCGAGGACTCGTGGGCGCGCTTGCAGGCAGGGGATCTGGAGATCACGAACAACCTGTTCTGGGACTTCGGTCGGGGCAACGTGGCCGACTCGATCTTCGTGGTGGGCGGCCAGAAGGCGACCAGTCCGCAGTTCGTGACGTACATGACGGATCAGGCGCGCGGCAACCAGCTTGTCGATCCGATGCTGATGAGCATCAGCCGGGCGACCGATGGGCAGTTGGACCCGCGTCCGTCGGCGGGCAGTCCGGCGCTGACGAGCGCGGTGGCGGCGTATCCGGCGGGAGACGACTTCTTCACGGAGGTCAGCTATCTCGGCGCCTTCGGGCCTGATGGCCTGTGGGCTGCTGACTGGACGGCATTGAGCGAGTACGGCATTCTCGGCATGGTAAACACGGCAGTCGAAGTGATCGACGACGTACCCTCCAGCATCTCGCTCTCGGGGAATTACCCGAACCCGTTCAATCCGACGACAACCATTGAGTTTACGCTCGACCGGGCGCAGCAGGTTCGCCTGGCCGTGTACGACCTGACAGGCCGTGAAATCGCCGTGCTGGTCGATGGGATGCAGCAGGCAGGAACGTTCCGCGCTACGTTTGAGGCTGCTGGACTTGCTTCCGGTATGTACCTCTACCGTCTGAGCACGCCGACGAAGGTAATTGGCAAAAAGATGATGCTCCTGAAGTGAGTATCATAAGGTTGTCAATCCGACGCTCTCTGGGAGAGAACGCCTGGGCGACATATTGCTGCAAACAAAAACGTGGCAGGCACTGCGTTGAGCACCTGCCACGTTTTTTATTCTCGACCGGAGACGGTTCCGGTTCAGGAAGCTGAACAGGGTAAAGCATCTATGTCTCAGCAGGTGCTCACGGCTTGCCCGTCGCTGCCCTGGCTTCAACTTGCGAAACAGTTTCGTAACAGTCATGCCGAGGGTGTATATTCCTGATCGCTCACGCCAGCGCGGCCATAGAGCGAGATCCTGTGCATTTTTACTGAAGGTATGTTCAACTTCTCAGAAACGCCTGTCACATTTCTGCTGCTCATCCTCAACGTACTGATCAGCGGCTACGCGCTTTTTGCAGACCAGTCGCTCGTGGAGCGATTGTCTTTCAAGCCGCGCCGCATTCTGGGACAGGGCGAGTATTACAGGCTCATCACGGCAGGGTTTGTGCATGTGGGCCTCACGCACCTGCTTTTCAATATGATTACCTTGTACTACTTTGGCCCGCCGCTTGAGGTATTGCTGGGGTCGGTGAAGTTCATGCTGCTCTATTTTGGCGCGGAACTGCTCGCGCACGGCCTATCCCTGCTGCTGCACCGCAACAATGCAAGCTATGCGGCAGTCGGGGCTTCGGGGGCCATCAGCGGCGTGCTGTTCGGATTCATCCTGTTTTACCCTTCTGCCCCCATTTACATCTTCTTTATCCCGATAGGCATACCTGCCTTCGTTTTTGCTTTCGCCTACGTTGCGCTTTCAATCTATGCCATGAAGCAAGCCTCGGCGAACGGGATGACGGGAGGGATTGCCCATGAGGCGCACATCGGAGGGGCGCTGGGGGGGCTGCTTCTCACGATCCTGCTGGAGCCTCGATCCTTGCAGATCTTTCTGGGTCACTTCGGGTTGTGAGCCTAAACGTTGTCATGCCCAACGCAGTGAGCGCAGCAGGCGAAGATAGAAAACCAGGGCGTTTCCACTCGTGCCCCGAAAGCGCCCCTCTTAAACCCGTTATTGAAAAGGAAAGAAGACCAGCCGACAGGGGCCGCAAGGGGGTAGGTCCGTTATTGAACCTTGCGCGAGAACCAAAAAAGAATTATATTCTGTCACCTCATGCTGCCTGGACGACATTCAGGTTGATTCAGTCGCGCATAAGAATGGGCAATGAAAAGCTCGGCTTTTTCTGGAAGTCGGGCTTTTTGTTCCGGGGTCTTCTCTTCCGCTGAAGCAAGTCGCACTTTGTGAATATCGTGTTGATAATTTGTTGATATCTGGCTGCCTCTTAACCTTGACTTAACGCAGCGCCCGCGCTATCCTAGATCCAGTGCCTGAGGGCACTGTTCCTTGACGCGACTGAATCTCTGGGCTGCATGAGGTCGGCCCGCGGCGGGTCGGAAGACCCGGCGGAGAAGATGCGATGCCCCTTGTCGAACCTGAAAAGAATCGCTTGCGATTTCTTCAGGACCACCGGCAACGGACATCAAAGCAGGATCTGGATAGCTGGGTGCGGCTCAGGCTGCATACAGAAAGATCGGATTCCGGCTTTGAAGTTGAAGGGTCGTTTGAAGTGAACGCACATCGTGCGGACACGGATGATACCCGGAAAGGAAACGCATCAAAGCTTGTTCTGAGACGTGTATGCCTTCAGGCATCCGTTCTCTGGATAGAGCCTCTCTGAAACGCGCGGTCGAAACAAGCTGTCTGTGGCGTTCTGCCGTATGCCCATGCGGACAGACACATGCAACTTTTATAAAGCAGTATGTTTGCCACGGTAACGGGTTCTCCCGTTACAGGAGATGAGCCTCCCGGAAACCGGCTTCAGGTTTCTACCGAAATCTAAGGCAGGAGGGAGGCTGTCGCGTCGAGGGAATTTTTTACCGAGCTGCTCGCTGTGTGAGCGGCTTTTTTTGTTTTATGTCCCTCTGCCTTTTCAGAGAGGCTCTTACCGGCCCGGTCTTTCATGATCGCATTGATTCAGCGTGTGCAGGAAGCATCGGTGGTAGTGGAAAGCGAAATCACCGGCGCTATCGGCAAAGGACTCCTCATTCTGCTGGGCATTCATCGGGAGGACGCGGAGAAGGAAGCAACGTGGGTGGCGAAAAAGTGCGCCAACCTCCGCATTTTTCCGGATGAGGAAGGGCGTATGAACCGGTCTGTCATAGAGGCCGGGGGCGAGGCGCTGGTGGTATCACAGTTCACGCTCTACGGCGACGCAAGCCGGGGGAATCGACCCTCGTTCACGGAATCGGCTTCTCCTGAAATAGCCGAGCCGCTCTACCGCCGCTTCGTCGAGGCGCTGGAAAAGGAGCTGGGGCAGCCGGTGCGAACGGGCGTATTCGGCGCGATGATGCAGGTTCGCCTCGTCAATGACGGCCCGGTGACGCTCCGGGTAGAGAAGAAGCCTGCATGATGTCTTCCGTCATCGCAAAGGCAGACCGTGTGCTGGCTAACTTGGAATCGGGTCCTTGCTACGCGGTCCCGAGGTTGTCGTAGGTTTCTCTGGTGTCGATGTCCAGAAAAATACCCTTATCCGCGACTTCGACTTCCAGAATGGCGTCGGCCTTTTCCTCCAGGATGTGTTGCATCCCTTGATCGCCTCGCAGCCCCATCAGCGCATCTCGGTACTCCACGGGAAAGAGAAAAGGCTGCCCGCGTTTCCCGTTCATGGCTGCAACCAGGATGCGCCTGTCCTGCTGCTTGGTAAAGGCATTGCAGAGGCCCACAATGGTGCTGCTCATAATGAGCGGCATATTGCCCTGGCATATCAGGTAACCATCCGTTTGCGGGCTGGCGGCCAGTAGGCCGCGCCGGATGGAAGACGAAATGCCGCTCGAAAATTCCGGGTTGTAGGCGACACGTACTTTGTAGCGCGACAGCACATCGCGGATGCGCCGGTCTTCGTATCCGGTAACCACGACGACTTCGTCAAGATGCGCCTCGTTCACCGTCTCGACCACGCGCTCCAGAATCGAAGCGTCACCGAACGGCAACAATAACTTGTTGACGGAGTCCATTCTGGTCGAGCTACCAGCCGCGAGGATGATAGCTGTCAGGTAAGACATAGGCGAAATGCAGTGCGTTTAGGGATCGAAGGCAAGTTTCCGCTGCTTCAACGGAGCAAGTGAGAAAAAGGTCGCTTCCCAAAGTAAGCAACGGGTGTTCTCTCTGCAAAAAAGATAAGACATGGAACTAACAAGGGCTTCCACGTTTACTGCTCTGGTGCATGTGGCTACACCCTTTCCGATCTTCTCAAACGTCGCGATCTGTTTTTTGCTTGCTGGATGGATACGTTGCCCGCGATACTTCCGGAGCCGCCTTCGGCAGACAGGCTTACCGATCTGTTTGGGCGGCGTCATACGTATCTGCGGATATCCGTTACCGAGCGATGCAACCTGCGGTGCCGGTATTGTATGCCTGAAGAAGGCATCGCCTTGCGGCCCCGCGATCAGATATTGACCTTCGAGGAGATCGAGCGGCTGGCCCGGCTGTTCGTGCGGTCAGGAGTCGAGAAAATCCGGCTGACGGGTGGAGAACCCCTGGTCAGGAAAGACGTAGAGCAACTGGCGGCGCGGCTCGCCTCCATTCCGGGTCTGCGCACGCTGGCAATGACGACAAACGGGCTGCTGTTGCCGAAGAAACTGCCCGCGTTGCATAGCGCAGGCATTACGCAGTTCAATATTAGCCTCGATACGCTGGATGCCTGCAAGTTTGAAAGCATCACCCGGCGGAAGGGATTGGAACTTGTGCTTCAGGCCATCAGCATGGCTATCGAATACGGCTATAATCCGGTAAAAGTGAACTGTGTCGTGATGCGAGGGTTCAATGAGGACGAGCTTCCGGCTTTTGTCGCTATGACAGCCGATAAACCTGTTGAGGTTCGCTTCATTGAATACATGCCTTTTGACGGCAATGAGTGGAATGAGGCGCGCCTGATGCCTTATGCTGAAATGCTGGATCGGGTCCGCAGCAGCTTTCCGAACCTGGTCCGGTTGCAGGAAGGGCCGAACGATACGGCAAGAACCTATAAGGTTCCCGGCTGCCGGGGCGCTGTGGGGTTCATAACCTCCATGAGCAACCATTTCTGCGCAACGTGCAACCGGCTGCGCATTACCGCAGACGGAAATCTTAAAGTATGCCTTTTTGGAAGGGAGGAGATAAATTTGAGAGAGGTCATGCGCTCAGGCGCAAGCGACGACGAACTCATCGCCTGTATCCGCGAGGGGGTGCAGCGCAAGAAAGCAGCGCATGACGGAATGCATGAACTGGCGGCTGGAGAGAACCGCCCGATGATACTGATAGGCGGGTAAAAGCGGAACGTGACACGGCATCCGAATCCACGTTCGGAGCCGGATAAATCCATCGTTAGGTCCCTTGCCGTTCGTGTGGAAGGAGTCTATCTTCAGCGTCGGATCAGGGAAAGATCATTGGTTTCAACAGAGAGCATATGACAGGTGATTCTACTTTGACCCATGTGAATCCCCAGGGCGGGGTTCAGATGGTGGATATTTCGGAAAAACACGGTTCGGTGCGTACGGCGCTGGCCTCCGGACGCGTGATTCTTGGAGAAGAAGCATTTCGGCTCGTTGCGGACAACAAGGTTCGTAAAGGAGACGTACTTTCCGTCGCCCAGATCGCCGGGATCATGGGCGCCAAACAAACCAGTAAGCTTATTCCGCTTTGCCATGACGTCTTTGTGAAGGGGGTCGACATCGACCTGACGCTCAACGAAGCGGACTATGCCGTAGAGATTCGTTCATATACGAAAACGATTGGCGCGACCGGGGTGGAAATGGAGGCGCTCACTGCGGTGGCTATCGCGGCGCTCACCATCTACGATATGTGCAAATCGGTTTCCAAAGCGATCCGGGTTACGGATATTCACCTCCTGGCGAAGACGGGCGGAGTGAGCGGGGATTATCGCAAAGGAGAAAGTCGGTAAGGGCTATAACGACAGGCGGCACTCATGGAAGGATTGACGATTACAACCGGTCTTCTCATCATCGCCCTGGTCATCCTGGGCATGATCTTTTTCCTCCACTACATTCCGGTTCGTCTCTGGCTGACCGCGTTTTTCTCAGGCGTGCAGATCAAGCTGGTGCGCGATCTGGTAGGGATGCGGCTCAGAAACGTTCCTCCCGCTATGATCGTCAAACCGCTGATCACGGCGCATAAGGCCGGCATCCATCTCGATACGCCGCAGCTCGAAGCGCACTACCTGGCGGGGGGGCATGTGCAGAAAGTGGTAAACGCGCTCATCTCCGCCGACAAGGCTAATATTGACCTGACCTTTGAACGGGCAACGGCCATTGACCTTGCAGGGCGCGATGTCTTTGAGGCCGTGCAGGTTTCGGTTAATCCCAAAGTGATCGAGACGCCTCCTATTTCAGCGGTCGCCAAAGACGGGATCCAGGTGCGCGCCATTGCGCGTGTAACCGTTCGCGCCAACATTGAGCGGCTGGTGGGCGGCGCCGGTGAGGAAACCATCATCGCGCGGGTCGGCGAGGGGATCGTGTCTACCATTGGTTCTTCGGAAACCCACGCCGCCGTGCTCGAAAACCCGGATTCTATTTCAAAGGTGGTGCTGGCAAAAGGGCTGGATTCCGGGACGGCCTTCGAAATCCTTTCCATTGACATCGCTGACGTAGACGTTGGAGAAAACATAGGCGCCAAACTTCAGACCGATCAGGCGGAGGCCGACCTGCGTGTGGCCCGCGCCAAGGCGGAGGAACGCCGCGCGGCGGCGGTGGCCGTCGAGCAGGAGATGCGCGCTGCCGTTCAGGAGCAACGGGCTAATCTGGTGGCGGCGGAGGCGCAAGTGCCGCAGGCAATTGCAGACGCCTTCCGCAGTGGAAACCTGGGCGTGATGGATTACTACCGGCTGCGTAACCTGCAAGCTGATACCAAGATGCGCGACTCGCTCGGGGGTACGGACATGGGCCAGGGAACGATCGAGGGTACGTAACCGCACCAGGGGCAGCGCGCTGCCTTTCGGCAACTACGGCGCAACACGGTTTCTCATGGAAGAACACTATCCGTTGCTGGAGCGTGCGGCGCGTTTCACGGCCTTTGCCACCCTGGGCGCCCTCAGCGCTTCTCAGGACGTAGCCAGGACGGCCCTCACCTGCATCGAGGGCACGGATCCGGAACTGGTAGCCGAAGAAACACTTGCCCTGGTCGCCGTAGCTACGGCGCGCGCTGCGGAGGTAGGGTTGCGCGAGGAGACGTCTGTGGCTGCAGCGGTAGTTCCTGCGTTGCTGCACCTCCCTTTTTCGTACCGCGACTATCTCGTGGGTGGCGCCTTGATTGCGCAGCAGGATCCCGCGCTGGTAGATGCATCCAACGAAATATACACCCGACTGGAGCGCAAGCGAGACTTCTACGCCATTCACCTGCCTCCCGATCAGTTCCCCGGCGAACTTGCCCTGAACGATAAAATGGCGCTGTGGATGGGGCGTATAAGTCCGCCCGGGTTGCCTGACTCCCCTGTGGAAAGACTCGCCAGGCTGGACCTGGCCTCTATCCTTCTCATACACCTCCGGCTCGTTCTGGCCTACGGAAAGCGCGGCCCTGCCGGCAGCAAGTCTTCCTGATTCTTTGCTTCAGCCTTCGCTTTCGTAACGCAAGCGAAGAAACCAGCGTAGGCGACTGTCAAAGATAGGCTTTGGTTCTCGTCTTTATCCGTTCGCTCAGGTTGTGCGGCGAGCGCTATTTGATCTACAAATAATCCGGCATTTACTGTTTGGTAATATCCACAGGGGATATTTCCTGTGCGACTCCGGAAATGACGAAAGAAAATGGCAGTATGTTGGATCGAATATTGCTTCCGGTTTCGGGCAGAGGCAGAAACAAAGACTTGGCTCCTCGCAGGAGGTGCGCTATAGAGCAGAGAGGTATAAGTGTAGTGGAACAGATACAGGAAACTTTGTTGCCGGCAGGCGCGATGTTCAAGGAGCAGCCACGATGGAAGATTGCATCCCTGCGGCTGCGCGTGCTGGTCATAGAGCAGGATGTCGTTTCGATGCAGTTCATCCGGCAGGCGCTGGGATCCTTCTTTGACGTGGATGCCACCTTTAGCGGATCACTTGCTGCGGATCTGTTGAAGCAACGCAAATACGATCTGGTGATAACCTCGACCGACCTGCCCGTCGGCTACCGGGGCTTGAATGTGCTGCGTGGCATCCGGCGTTCCGCAGAGCATGGCGAAACCCCTGTCATCGGGTTAGGGACGGAAGGATCGTGCGATGACCGCGCCTATTACACGGCCAGAGGCATGACCGGGTACATCGAGCGCCCGTTGCAAAAAGAGACGCTTCTGGCGGCGGTAGAATCAGCGCTGCTCGGCCCGGAACTGCTCACAACGTAACCGGGTGTTCTCGCTTGATGCGCACCAGATCGACCCGTTTTGGTGTCGCCTTGATGATGAAGAAGCGGTATCCGTCCATCACGAACTCCTCTTTGGCCTCCGGGATGGCGCCGAGCTTTTCGATGAGATACCCCGCTACCGTTTCGTAATTTCCTTCAGGTAGCGTAATTCCGAAACGCTCTGCCAGTTCATCTACGTCTGCCCGCCCGCTAACGGTAAACGTGTGCTCCCCTGTCTGCCGCAGCACTTCATTCTCCGTATCAAATTCATCCTGAATGTCTCCGAAAAGTTCTTCCAGAAGATCCTCACGGGTGACCAGCCCTGCCGTTCCCCCGTACTCGTCTATGACAATGGCAATCGAAGTGTTGGTAGTCAGGAATTCACGCAGCAGGTCTTTGGACCGTTTCGATTCCGGGACAAACCGGGCAGGGCGCACAATGTCCTGCAGCGAATCCGGATGCTGGAAAAGGTCATAGGCGAACACGATGCCGATAATGTTATCGATGTTCTCCCGGTAGACGGGCATCTTCGAGTGTCCGGACTCGAT
>CBDUBU010000010.1:0-30086 GCA_965365465.1 uncultured Rhodothermaceae bacterium | reverse complement strand
GACTCCCTCGCCGCCGATCTGATCCGCGCAGCCGATCGCTGGCGGAGCTACTTCTCAAGCCTTGTACCGCTTATCATCGTTATCATCGGTATGTTCGTTACGGCGCGTGTGACCATGCGGGAGATGGAGTTGAGCCGCCTGAAATCGGTCTTTGTCTCCAACGTTTCTCATGAATTAAAGACGCCGATCGCCAAGATTCGCCTGTTCAACGAACTGCTGGAAGGGCAGCCGCCGGAAGCCAGTGAAAAACGGGACCGCTACCACGCCGTCATCGAACGTGAATGCGAACGGCTTGCCCTGCTCGTCGACAACGTGCTGGACTTCAACCGCATCGAGCGCGGGCAGATGAAATACGATTTCAGGGAAGTGCCCGTCGATGAAGTGGTAGCTGAGGTGGTAGACACGTTCAGCGTGATTTATGAAGAGCGCGGATACCGGGTCGATCTGGAAATGGATGAGCACCTGCCCGCCATTCTGATGGACCCGGACACGATCAAACAGGCGCTTATCAATCTGCTGGACAATGCAGTCAAGTACAGCGAGCCGCATACGCTGGTAGTGCGCGCGGTGCGAGCCAGACTGGAAGGACGTTCTGCCGTTGCCATGTCCGTGAAGGACCAGGGGATCGGCATCCCGCGCGAAAGCCTGGAACACATTTTTGACGAGTTTTACCGCGTCAACGGCGATCAAGGGAAGCCTGTGTCCGGCAGCGGACTGGGGCTTGCCCTGGTGCGGCACATCGTGGAGGCGCACGGCGGACGCATTCAGGTGTCGAGCAGAGTCGGAGCAGGTTCGACTTTCACGATTTTGTTACCTCTATCTGGTGTTGCGCCGCAAAAAAGGAAGACCCCATGACTGAACGGATGGTATAATACAGATTGTAACCTTTGCGCTATATATAGAAGATGAAAGCAGATTTCAAAGATACCCGAATGCTCATCGTCGAGGACGACCCGGAAATGGGGATGGGCCTGGAAGACCTTTTTACGATGAAGGGATATGAGGTGGTGCGGGCTATGGACGGCGAGCAGGCGCTCAACCAGATGACCTCTCTTCCGCCCTATGACATCGTGATCCTGGATGTCATGCTTCCGAAAAGAAACGGATTCGATGTGCTCCGGGAAGCGCGCAAGTCGGGCGTGGCCTCCCCGGTTCTCATGCTCACCGTCAAAGGACAGGAAGAAGACAAGTTGCAGGGCTTCGGCTTGGGCGCCGATGATTACATGACCAAGCCATTCAGCGCCGAAGAACTCGCAGCCCGCGTAAAAGCCGTGCTTCGCCGCACCACGGCGCCCTCGGAAAGCCCGATGGACGTATATCGGTTCGGCAATGTGGAAGTCAATTTCAGCAACCATACGGCCTATTCCGAGAACGAGGAAATCCAGTTCACAGCGCTCGAATTCGACATCCTGCGGTACTTCATCGAACACCGGGGGCGCACCGTGAGCCGCAAGCAACTGCTGCGCGATGTGTGGGGCATCAGCGGCGACATCACGACGCGCACCATCGACCGGCACGTTGCCTCACTCCGCAAGAAGATCGAAACGGATCCCAACGTGCCTCAGTACATCGAAACCGTCTACGGCATCGGCTACAAGTTCATCGCTTGATTCCGTTTCTTCGGCAAGTAGCACGTCCTTGTTACAAGTGAGGCGCTGCCGGATCATTCCTGCACGCCCGATATTTATGGCATATTCCTGATCTACGGCAGTTGCCTGCCTGTCTACTTTCATTTTGCAAGGACCCCTATGGAGCATGACAAGAACGGACGGCGCATCCTGAATCACCTGGCGCTGATCTACATTGCGCTGGCGCATAGCACGGATGATGTGCTTACAAACTCAGAGATCGACGCCATTGCAGAGCGCCTGCGCGGCTGGCAGGATGTCGCCTCAGAGACGGTATTGAGCGCGCTCAAGGAGGCGCTGGACATCTACGTACAGGACGATGCACAGGAGCGGCTGCAAGAGGCGGTGGATGCGGTGAGCCTCTCGATTCCGACGGAACTGCGCCAGGCCGTTCTTGACGACCTCATGGACATTGCCCTGGCCGACGATAAATTCCTGCATAAGGAAGGCTCCTTCATCGGGGATCTGGCGCGGGCATGGGATCTTCATGCAAGCGTCAGCAGCGCCGAGGCAGATCAATCCTGGAGCATCCTGGGCGGACAGAAACAGGAAGGAAACTGGACCGCGTTGCACGACCTCGCTATCATTTATCTTACGCTGGCCCACCAGACGGACGGCGACCTGAGCGTCGCGGAAGCAGAAGCTATTACGGCCAAGCTCAACGAATGGGTTCCGGATGCAAGCGAAGAAGAGGTGCGCGGCGTCCTGAAAGACGCAGTCACAGTATACGCGCAGGGACCGGATCAGCGTGTTTTTACGGAAGCCGTAGAAGCAGTAGAATCTTTCGTGCCTGAACACCAGCGAACCGCCTTGCTGGAAGACCTCAAGTTCGTGGCCGGTGCTGACGGAAACACAATTGAAGCTGAACACGAACTGATTACCCGTCTGACTCGCAAGTGGAACCTCTCTTCCGCCTCCTGAACGCGGCGGGTCTGAAAGGGTAATTCCGTTTCCCTCTTCCCCTTAAACACACTTTTTAGCCCTCTTTTTCTTATCCCGCAGCGGGCGCGGTGGCATCTCACAGGCAGATCGTTGTACTATGCGCCGGTGCGACCCCACAGGCGTACCTTCGCACTTTCCGGTTTCAAGTCCGTTGCCCTGCATATGAGCTGGATGTCTGCCCGATCCGGAACCGTCCCGATAGCGCGGGCAGCCGGGTGGCTTGCACTGCTTCTCCTGTTGTGTGTACAGGCCGCTTTCTTTTCTAAGGATGCTGCCGCACAGCAAGTCTCCCTGCGCGGTTTCGTGGTAGACCATGAAGACCGCCAGACCCTGGTTGGCGTTAACGTGACGCTCCAGGACGAACAGGCGCATATTCGCGGGACGGCAACCAGCAAAGACGGGTACTACCAGATCTCCCGCATCCCTCCCGGCCGGTACGTAGTGAACTTCAGCTTTGTCGGCTACGCTGCGTTCCGCGACACGCTGGATCTGGGCGCTGATCTGCTGGTCACGCTGAACGTAGCGCTGCGACCTGACGAGGAAGCGCTGGAGGAAGTCGTCATCGAGGCAGAGCGGGGCGCAGCGCAACAGGCCGGACTCCAGACTGCCCGACCCCGCGACCTTGCCCGCATTCCTACACCGGATGCAAGCGGCGACTTGGCGAGCTACCTGCAGAGCCTGCCCGGCGTTGTCACGCTCGGCGACCGGGGCGGGCAACTCTTTATCCGGGGCGGGACGCCCGCGCAGAACCTGGTCCTTGTCGATGGCCTGCTCATCTATCAGCCCTTTCACGTCATCGGCTTTTTCTCGGCTTTTCCGCAGGATCTCGTCTCTCACGTCGATGCCTACGCGGGCGGCTTCGGCGCCCGGTACAACGGACGGATCTCTTCCGTGATCGACGTGACGACGCGCGACGGCAACAAGCTGGCGTACGCAGGACAAGCATCCCTCAGCCCCTTTATCACAGGCGTGCAGGCGGAAGGCCCGCTGAAACCGGGTAAGATCTCGTTTCTTACCTCGCTGCGCACCTCCGCCATCGAGCGCACCGCGCCCGTTTTTCTGGGCCGCGATCTCCCCTTTGCCTTTAACGACACGTTCGTCAAGCTGCACCTGACTGACCAGGATAAATACCGCTGCTCTATTTCGTCGGTGCATACCTACGACCGGGGCAGCATGGACCCCGCTGACGAACCCTCACGGGATATTTTCCGCTGGAGTAATTTCGTGGCAGGAGGACGCTGCCTGACCCTTCCTTCCACGTCGAAGACTGCCGTGGATCTGAGCACCGGAGTTTCGTACGTAAACAATGCCTTCGGGGATATACGCGATCCGGAGCGGACTTCGTACTCCCTGCTGGCAAACACGGAACTGAACTTTACTTCCTATCCACGCCGGTTTTCCAGGGTGGACTGGGGGATGTTCGTGCGTATGAACTGGCTGGGGTACACGCTGGAACAGTTCCAGAACCTCGAATCAAGCGACGCGCTGGTATTCGACGTGGGCGCCTATGCCGAAGCGACCTACACGCTGGCCGACCGGCTCTCCCTCACGCCCGGCCTTTCGTTTCGCTTTGCGCCCGCAGCAGGCACGTTCAGCGCGGAGCCGCGCTTTCGCATGGCCTGGCGTCCGGACGGGCGCGCCTCGACCCAGCAGTTCAATGTGGCGGCCGGGATCTACCGGCAGGCGCTTGAAGGGATCAGCGACGAACGCGATGCCGGTTCGGTGTTCATTGCCTGGGTTCCCGCCCCCCTGGGCGTTCAAGCAAGAGCCTTGCACGCGCTGGCCGGCTGGCAGAAACAGGTAGGGTCCTGGTTCTCCTTCCAGACCGAAGGCTACTACAAGCGCATCAGCAATCTTCCTGTGCCTATCTGGAGCACCCTCGCCCGGTTTACCACGTCCCTTGCGCTCGCCTACGGCAACCTCTACGGGTTCGATACCCGCGCCGAGCTTAACCGCGCCCCGGTTCATCTGAGCCTGGGCTACGGGTTTTCGCGCACCGAGT
The DNA here is from genome assembly GCA_965365465.1 of uncultured Rhodothermaceae bacterium. Classification (GTDB taxonomy): domain Bacteria; phylum Bacteroidota; class Rhodothermia; order Rhodothermales; family DASSAV01; genus CBDUBU01. The sequence continues at coordinate 25,514 of CBDUBU010000010.1, read as the reverse complement.
ACCTCGCTTCGCAGGGAAATTTCAGTCTGTGGTTCGGGGAGCCTGTGCAGCGCTATACTCCTCCCCACGACCGGCGGCATCAGGTTCACGTAGTTGCCAGCATCGACCTGCCACTCTTTACAGCAGGCGTTCACTGGCAGTTTGGAACGGGCCTGCCCTATACGCGCATCTTCGGCTTCGACGAATTCATCCCGCTCCAGACGCTCTACGATGTGAGAAGACAGCCGGGCATCCGGCGCGTGCTTTTTGACCGGCCTTTCGACGGTCGCCTGCCTGCCTATCACCGCCTGGATATCTCGATCGAGCGCACCATTTCGTTCGAGGCAGCCCGCCTGACCGTGCAGGGCGGCGCTATTAACCTCTACGACCGCGCCAACCTTTTTTACTACGACGTTTTTACGTTCCGCCGGATAAACCAGCTTCCGATGATCCCCTATATCTCGCTCAAAGTGGAGACCCGCTGATGCGCTGCGCACCGACCTACCTGCGATGCCTTCTTCCGGCGGTGTTTGTGACACTCCTCGTTCTTGCCGGCTGCGAAACCTCTTTCGATCCGTTCGTGCAGTCGCAGGACCGGTATTTTTCCATAGGCGGGTACCTCGACGCCGCTGCGGACACACAGTTCGTCCGTATAGCCCCGCTCCGGATGCAGTTTGAAGTACAACTTGCCGACCTTGACGCCGTAGTGCGCCTTACGCACCTCGCTTCCGGCGAAAGCACCGTGTGGCGGGATTCGCTTTTTCAGATCGGACCTGTATCGGCGCACAACTTCTGGTCCGCCGAACCGCTTCGCAACGGCGAAACGTACCTATTCTCTGTAGAGCGCTCGGACGGCAGCGCCAGCACGGCTACCGTCACGCTCCCGGAGGCAATCACAGAACCGCTGCTCTGCACGATCTTTGACGAAAACTCACTTACCGATCCACCGGTGTTCGTACTGCAAGACGTGGACCGGCTCGCGGAGCTGGAAATGATTTATGATCTGCGCCTACGCACCGACCCGCTGGATGCGGTTCGTTCGCATGGCATTTCCTACAAAGGCCCCTCGCGCCGGACTTCTTACGGACAGGCCTACGTCACCAACGTATTTGATGACCTGAATACCATCGCCGTTCGCAACTCTTATGCGCCCCTCGACCTCATTTTGCTTCGGGTGCGGGTGCGCGTGGCGGCGGCAGGCCCTGACTGGCCGGATCCCTCCCTGGATCTGGAAACGCTGGCGCTGCCGGGAGTCGTCTCGAATGTCGAAAACGGCCTCGGCTACCTGGGCGGCGTGGCCACCCGAACCGTCTCGTGGCCGGAAATGCTACGTTACCTGGACTTGCTGGGCATCTCCGTCGCGGGCGACTTTCCGGAGGAGTTCGAGATCAAAGATCCCTGCAAAATCGTCCGCCGCGAACTGCGCGGGCAGCAATGAAGCAGCGCTATTTCTCCTGGCGGGTCGCCTGCCAGCCTCGAAGCATAGATCCTTCGTGCTGCTCAGGATAAGTATATCGGGGAAGGGACTGCCGTTTCCTTGCCCGTTACGCCGGTTGCGAACGTTTTTTTTGTTTGCCTGGCCCGTAGTCGTGTCCTGCCGAACCGGGAAAACTCCATGCCTTGAGAACAGCAGGCGATCGGTCATGCCTGCTTCCCTGACCACTGCCTGCCAGACCGTTTTTTTATGGTTCCACGCCTGCAATTCTGAAGGTGTAGGCATAGGCGTGAGCAATTTCGTGCGGAACCAGGGCGGGAACCTCGATCACGAGGTCCTCTCCGGAAGCTTTCCAGCGCAGCGGCTCGTTGTAGCCGAGCAGCGTAACCGCTGCACCGGGTGGCACCCGAACACCCCTGACCACCAGTTCACCGTTCGGGAAAACCGGTGTGATGGCGTACAGATCATCTTCCTTTTGCGTGAAAAAGATTTCCTTGACGGCTTTTCCTTCGTCCGGGCTGACGGTGAGTTTCAGGATGTCGTATTCACCCATGTACTGGGCGCGCTCCGGCTCCTGAATTTCGCCCTTGCTCCACTGCGCGGTAGTTTTCCACGGCTTTGTCCCGTAGATCGCCTCCCCGTTCACCTGGAGCCAGGCGCCCATCTGGAGCAGCCGCTCCTCCATGATGACCGGAATGCGCCCGTCCGCCGTAGGCCCGATGTCCAGCAGAAAATTGCCGCCCCGGCTGACGATGTCGATCAGCATGAGCACCAACTGCTGCCCGGTGTTGTAATCGTCGATGTGCTCGGTGCGGCTGTACCCGAAGGAGTGCGCCATGCCCCGGTTCTCCTCCCACGGATTGGCGGCATCGGGAAGCCCGGAGCCGTATTCCGTGGTGTAATAACCGCCGTGCCGGTGGCGTATGTCTTTGCCCCACCGGTCATTCACCACCACATCCTCTCTGACCGGCGACTCGTTATACAGCCATGCAATGACCTCCTCGCTTTTCCACGTTGTATCCGGGTGATCCCATTCCCCGTCTGCGAAGATTACCGAAGGCTGGTAGCGCGTAACCACATCCTTGAACTGCGGGATATAATGCTTTTCCACAAACAGATCTACGTCCGCGCGGTAGAGCGGGTTGTACCATTCGTAAAGCGAGTAGTAAATCCCCATCTTCAAACCCGCGTCCCGCACCGCTTCCGAGAGATCTCTCAGCAGGTCGCGCTGCGGGCCGGTCTCCACGCTGTTCCAGGGGCGCCCCCAGGAGCGGTCAGCCTCCTCGCTCGGCCACAGGCAGTATCCGTCGTGGTGCTTGGAGGTCAGCACGACATACTTCGCGCCGGAGCGCTCAAAGATGGAAGCCCACTGCTCCGGATCGAACAGTTCAGCCGTGAACATCGGCGTAAAATCCGCATAGGTGAAAGCATCTCCGTACACGCGCCGGTGAAAATCGACATATTCCGGCTTGCCGTCCACCAGCGAATGCCAGTACCATTCCGAGTACTCTCCCACTTTGGAGAAGGCGGGAACGGAATAGAGTCCCCAATGGATGAAAATACCGAACTTTGCATCGCCCCACCAGGAAGGGTTCGGGCGGCTGTCCAGGGATTCCCAACTCGGCTGGTACTGAGCCTGCGAGGGCGGCGCTATGAAGATTGACGCAACGACTAGGAAAAAAGGAAGCGGAAGGTGTCTTTTCATGGCCGGGTACAGGTTGACTACTCTTGCAGACGCACAAGCTATCGGCGCAGCCGGAAAGCGTGCTTGCTCTGCCCAGATGATAAGTGTCAGCTTCTACAATCCCAAAGGCGTTCCCCGTCCACTTTTCAACTGTTTATGGCATGACACTTCGGCTATATCCTGCAACCAAGCTCCTGATTGCCCTGCTGTTACTCACGCTCCCGGCGTGCCGGGAACCTGAGCCTGAACCGGCGCCCTTTCAGAGTTGGGCTGTCACAGGAGGCGATCCCGGCATCACGCATTATTCCGAACTGGCGCAGATCACACCGGAGAACGTGCAAAACCTCCAAGTGGCCTGGACGCACACCTCCGGCAGCCCGGCCAACGTGCAGTGCAACCCCATTGTTGTAGGGCGCACTCTATATTTCACGACCGGAATGCAAGAACTGGTTGCGCTGGATGCTGCTACGGGCGAAGAACGCTGGCGCTACCGACCCTCTTTTGACAGGATCGAACGCCCGGAATTCAACCATGTCAACCGGGGCGTGGCATACTGGAAAAAAGGAAAAGAGGAACGCATCTTCTACGTCGCCGGCAGCCTGATAAACGCCGTGAACGCTCGCACGGGCAAGGCGGCGACCTCCTTCGGTGTGGAGGGCATCGTCGATCTGAACGAAGGACGCCACTTTCCGCCGGGGCGCATGGGTCTTACCTCCTCTGCTTCTCCGGTCATCTACGAAAACCTTGTCCTCATCGGCTCCTCCTCCTGGGCGGCTCACGCAAACGTCAGCGCTTACGACGCAGAGACGGGCGAACTGCAATGGGCCTTTAATACCATCCCGCATCCCGGCGAGGTTGGTTATGAGTCCTACAGCGACACCACGTTCTGGCGCACCGGCGCAGGCGTAAACGTCTGGGGAGGGCTTTCGGTGGACGAGGAAAACGGCATGGTTTTCTTCGGCACGGGCCAGCCCAAGTTCGATTTCTACCGCCCATTCAACGAAGGCAACCACCTGTTCGGAAACAGCGTCGTGGCGCTCGACGCCGCTACGGGCGCCCACGTCTGGCATTATCAGGTCATCCACCATGACCTGTGGGACATGGACGTGCCCTGCGCCCCGATCCTTTCCGAACTCACCATCAACGGCGTAAAAACGCCCGTAGCGATCCAGACAACCAAGACCGGCAACACGTTCATTTTCCACCGGTTGACGGGCGCGTTGCTTTCCGGAGCGGAAGAAAGACCGGCGCCGCCCTCACTGCTTTACGGCGAACAAGCATCAGCGACCCAACCCTTCGTCACGTGGCCGGAACCGTTCTCGAAACAACTCGTGACGGACACAGACATCACGACCAGAACGCCGGAAGCACGCACCTACGCGCTGAAGAAGTTGCAGAATGCCGACCGCGACTGGTACGCCCCTCCTTCGGAGCGCGGCATCATCTACTACGGATTGCACGGCGGCGGCGAGTGGGGCGGCGGCGCGTACGACCCCGAAGAAGAAGTCCTCTACGTAAATGCCAATGAGATTGCCTGGGACATTCAGATGATCGATGTGAACGATCCCTCGCGGGCCGGGTCCGGTGACATGCATCCAGGCAAACAAATCTATATGCAGAAGGGGTGCGTTTCGTGTCATGGCGCGGACGGCGAGGGCATGGAGGGCATCCCGGCGCTCAAGAATCTGAACCTGAAGTACGAGCCGCTCTCGCTGGGCGCGCTCATCACGACGGGGCGCGGCGCCATGCCGGGTTTTCCTTCTATCTCCAATGAGGAGCTACAGGCACTCACTGGTTTTTTATTGAACCAGAAGGCGGAACAGTCTGTAGAAACGCCAGGCGATCTAAAGCCGAATTATGCCGTCAAGGGATACAACCGGTTTCTCGACCCGGACGGCTACCCGGCCACTGCGCCGCCCTGGGGCAGCCTGAACGCGCTGGACCTGAAAACGGGCCGCCTGCGCTGGCGCGTACCGTTCGGTGTTTATCCGGAACTGGAAGCGCAGGGCATGGCTCCTACCGGAACGGAGAACTTCGGCGGCCCGCTCGTCACCGATACCGGCGTCCTGTTCATAGGAGCCACCCGCGACGAGCGCTTCCGCGCCTTTGAGGCAGCTACGGGCAAGATCCTGTGGGAATACCAGCTTCCCTACGGCGGCTATGCCACACCGAGCACCTACGAGATTGACGGCAAGCAATACGTCGTGATTGCGGCGACGGGAGGAGGCAAGCTTGGAACCCCGGTTGGAGATAAGCTGATCGCCTTTGCGCTCCCAAACTGATGCGCCTAACGCTTGTATTTTGAACCTCGTCCCTTTGCCTGCTCTGTCCTCGCTCTCCCGACGACTTTGGATGGCCTGGAAAGCGCCCCTTGCGGCGCTGTTTCTCCCGTCAAGCCGCCTGCAAGCCATCGAACACAGGTCCTTCGCATTGCTCAGGATAAGTATATCGGGGAAGGGAACGCCGTTCCCTTGTGCGTTATGCCGGTTGGAAACGTTCTTTTTGTTTGCCTGAATCCCTCAATCGGGTTCATTCTTTTTTCATATATTGAATCCTTCCACCCGCCGTCGCAAACTTCAAATGGACTGACGACTATGAAAGCAAAGGCAATTCCTGTTTTGATGCTGATCTTTTTCATCTGCACGACGGCGCTCGCACAGGACACGTCGCTGCCGGGATACCGGGGAGAAATCATGCGGGCCATCGACGATCCGGGGGAAAAGCTGTTGAGCCTTGCCGAGGCCATCCCGGCTGAGAAGTACAACTGGCGGCCCGCCGAAGGGGTGCGCTCCGTGAGCGAGACGCTTATGCATGTGGCGGCAGCCAACTACTTTATCGCCAGCCGCCTCGGAACGCCCATGCCTGAAGGAATCGACCCGCGCAACTTTGAAGCTGAGGTTACCGGCAAGGACGAGGTTATCGACGTTCTGCGCGAATCCTTCGACTACCTGCATACGGTGGTTGAGGCAACCGAGGACGCGAGCATGGAAGAGATGGTGGAATGGTTCGGCGGCTCGGAGGCCACCGTTCGCAGCGTACTGCTGTTCCTTCCCATGCATCCGACGGAGCATCTGGGCCAGCTTATCGCTTATGCCCGCATGAACGACGTTACCCCTCCGTGGAGCCGCTGAAGCGCTCCCGTTTCTGCACAGTTAACTTCCGAGAGAAATTCTTATGATCGTACGTGACGCACAGGCCGAGTGGCGCAAAAACCTGAAACAGGGCAACGGGACCATCCGGTTCGGCGACTTCGAAAAACCCTATTCCTTTGCCTCGCGCTTCGAGCAGGCAGGCGGAACCAATCCCGAAGAACTGATCGCCGCTGCCCACGCCGGATGTTTCTCGATGGCGCTGGCGCACGCGATGAGCGAGGACGGCCACGTCCCGGCCTCCGTCCGCACCACGGCTAAAGTACACATGGACGCCGGCAAGCTCGCCATTACGAAGATTGTGCTCCGCACTGAGGCTGAAGTCGAGCATCTTGACGAGTCCGAGTTCCGTCAGTATGCAGAATCGGCGAAACAGAATTGTCCTGTCTCGAAGGCCCTTGCCAGCGTTGAAATCGTACTGGAAGAAGCGAAACTCGCAGAAAGGCGCGAGGCGTGAGCGCTTGCTCACGGGGCAAAGGCTACAGCCAGGCAGGCGAGGCACAATGTTAAGGCCACAGGCGTCATAACTCGTTTTTCCAGCTTGCCCCCCGAAAGGACATTCCCCATTGCGCTCAGTCCAAAAATCACGGCCAGCGTCCATACAGTCGCACCGACGATCCGGGGCTGGCCCAGCAGTTCGATCACGCCGGTGCGTTCCAGCACGCAGATGGCGCCGAAGACCAGAAGGCCCGCCGAAAACAGACTTGCCATGCGCAAGGAAAGAGGAAGCCGCACATATTTGCCTCTCCAGGCCAGGCGACCCAGTGGAGCGCCTGCCGCCAGCAGTAGATGAAACACGGTCAGGCCCGCAAACCCGACCGTAGCAATCCAGGCCGCCGCCTGATAAGACTGTGGAATTTCCATTCGATTCTTCAACTGATTGAACCGACGAAGGGGCAGGTCAGCTAAGCGCTCGCCGACTTCCTCTTTTGCCGCCTGACCTCGTAAACGAGCTGCTCTACCGCTTCCCTGTATTTCTTTCGTATGGAGAGCACCAGTTCCTCCTTGTAGGTTCCCGGCATTGCCTGCAACAACTCATTCGTTTTAGGTGCGACGTGCAGCCGGTCTTTGAGCAAGCCCCTGTCTAACTGGAGCTTGTTAAGGGCGGCATACTCGATCTTGATGATTTGGTGATCCTTCCGGGACCCGCCCGGCAGTCCCGTCCCGACATCGAACACAAGATACTCCTCTTCGAGATAAAGCACCCCCCCGATCTCCGTCAACCCGAAATTGTCGTCAGGAAGCCGGAAAGGAATGCCTGACATTTCATCTTCCGACAGGATGCGTTGCAACTGATCTGCCAGGGCCACAGCCTGCCGGCGATCCGCTTTCGATATCTTGAACACCAGCTTGTCCGGATCTGCTCCGGGCATCTCATCCAGAATCTCACGGCGACGCGGATGCAGAATCAGCGTCGCGCCAAGCGCCCAGCGTCTCAGAACCGCTTCCCGCAGTCCGTCCAGGGGTAGTTCAAGCGTCTTCTGATCGGACACCCGCGCATACATATCTTTCGTACGATACGTGAACGCGAGCCTCTCGTCCGAGTAGTCAAGCCAGCCCTCGATGCCGAAAATGCCCTGTGTGACCTCTGAAAAGGAAACATCGACGGTTACAGGGAGGCTGATGCTGTTGGGAGGCATGGAAATTACCGGTCTGGTGGTCATGAGGAAGGAGTTGATTTGCGCCCATAATGGACAAGTCGCGCCAGGGCTACAGTTATCTTCACGGATTTCAGCGTCAGGTGTTTCACGAAACCCTGCGGCGGCTCCTGGACCCTCCGGATTCTGCCGTTCTTTGTACAAATACGGTTTTAGTTTTCCGTGTTGCTGCCGATACCTCCCGTATGACGGGCAGCGTCCGAGCATTTGACTTGCATCATTCGACTGGTTTCCGGCCTTCCTGTCTTCCCGAATACTAGACTATTCCGCTTTGAAACGCGATGAAGGTTTGCCTGGTCAGCGACGATGCCCATGTGGCTGCTATCCTTCGAGAACCATACCCTTCTGCGCTGGATGTAGCCCTTTATACGCCCGATGAAGTCGACTTTCTGAACCTTTCTTCCGAAAGGGAGCAGGTGCTCATTCGGGCGATGATTGCATCGGACGCTGTGCTTTTTGAATGGGATGTATTCTGTGCGCCGGTGATGAGCGCCCTCTATACCCGAATTGCGTGGACTTCGGTTCCTCTTTTCGCCGTTTGCAGCCCGAACCCCGACGAGCAGGCTGCTGCGCTGCTAACCGGCGCCCATGCGGTGATCTCTATTCCGATAAGCCTTCCCTTACTCAAGGCGCAGGTGCTCGCGCACCGTCGCACCCTGCAAACCTATCAGGCGGTTTCCATTTCGGAGATTGATCCGTATGACCAGCCCACAGTACTGCCGGAAGGTGCAGAAGTCCGGTCGCCCGGCGGCGACAGCGCTGCCCGCTCGCTGTACCTCAACCGAAAGACGCGACGCCTTCGGATCGTCGATAAGGAAGTGCATCTGACACCGAAGGAGTTTGACCTGCTGGATTACCTGATGCAGCATCCTTATGAGGTGTTGAGCCGGGACCAGATCCTCGATGACGTGTGGGATCTCAACTTCGACCCCGGCACCAACACGGTTGATGTCTATATCCATTACCTGCGTCAGCTTTTCCGCACACAGGGCCTGGCAGGGGCTGGTGAAATCATCGAGACCATTCGCGGCCGGGGATACTGTTTCAGGCCGCCTGTTTCGACTCCGGCGCCACACCTGGCGGCATCTGAAGAAATACCGAATCACCTTATCTAACTACGCACCGGCAGCAATAAACAGCGGACAGGGAGAAGGAGCAAAGCGCCCTTTCTCTGCCCGCTTCCCTGCGGGCAAGGCACATCGTCTCCCGCCCGTCTCCAATTCCTTTCCTGCAGAGACAGCGAACCCCTCCGTTTCCGTGCAGATTAGCGCTTCTAATCAAACGCTAATCCGGGTAATACGACTCTAATTCAAGTCTAACGCCCTGCTAATGCAGCGCCTCCGCCGCATTTCGATATTAGCAGCCGCACGCAACAATCAGGCAAGGGTGCGCCTGGCTACCCGCTCCAGAAAAAGATACTGACACAGGGGTATGGGGCCTTCCGGCTGCGAGCGCACGCAAAAAAGGATTCGCCGATGAAAAGCTCTCTTCTCATTCTACTCATGCTGGTCGGACTGAACACCACGGCAAACGGCACAGCGCAGGACTCTTTGCAGACGGAGGATATGCCCTCTGTGGTTATTCGCACCGAGCGCAGCGTGCGGCGTTGGACGGAAAAGAACAGCCGGTGGCTGGCGCCGTCGCTGGCGGCGGTCGCCATCACCACGCAGGGGATGACGCACGGCTATTTCTACTCGCGGGGCGAAGGAGATTTCTACGAGCATGTGGACCTGCATCTGGTTGCCTACATTCAGGCATCGAGCATCTGGGCGCTTACGTATCTGGCCGGAGCCGACCCCATAGAAGCCACTGGCACATCGATGGTCATCAATGTCGTCTTTCAGGGCCTCATCAATGAATCGGTAGGCAGGCCCCTCCTGGACACGGAGGAAAAAGACTGCTGGGATACGGTAGGTGGGGCCTGCGTGCCGCACTTTTACGGGCGCGGCCGGTTGGTGGAAGCCGGCGTCGGGCTAGCCTTGATGGCAGCGCCCACCGTTGTCCGTCACATTCGGCGGCGTATGCGGGATTAACGGTTGTCTGGGACATCCTGAAAGCCGTGCCGGATTGAGCTTTCACTGCATTGGCATCACGGATTATTTTGCGGTTTATTGCGGGTTTTTAGCGGTTTATTGCGGTTTTTCGTTCAGGCAAAACAGCCCTGAAAGGGTCAAAAAGGGGGGTTTGCGGTTTTTGCGGCCCAAAACGAAGTTTCGCACCCCAAGCCGCTTTATTTCTTCTTTTGCATTGCACTTCCGGGTGGTTTGCTCCAGGAATCAAGGTAGGCTATGGCGGGCGGGCAGAACAGGTTATTCCGGCAACCTGTCCGGCTTGCGGCGCGTCAGTCGCTGCGCTCATCTACTCTCGTTAGCCGGGTGCGCCTCGTGTCCGAGGTCCCGGAACGCCTGAACGCAGAAGATCCCTCCTTCGTTGGGATGACAAGGGGGAGGCAGAGCGCTATATCCTTATCCTTTGTGTCTTTAAGGATGAGCTTTCCGTATGGCGAAAAGCAACTGCCCTCTGGAGAGAAGCGTTCTGAAGGGGCCGGGGTTTTCTTTCATAGCGAAGCAGCCGGGAAGCTCCATCCCTTAAGGGAGAGGTTAGCTTGCCTTGCCAGACAGTTTCTCACCGGCATCCATAACTTCGTACCAGCTTGCAGAACGGGCTGCATGAGAAGCATGTTTTGATTGAAGTTCGAGTCGTCTCTCTTCTAATGTTACTCTAATTTTAGCTCCAATTCTAATCAAACGCTAACCCAAGTCTAACGCCCTGCTAATGCGCCTTCCCGGTACAGTTGCGATATTGCTGGCAGGCTGAATGCCGAGCGGGATCGCGCTAATTATCCAATAATTCCGGGCAATTCGAAGCATTTGCGCCCTCTCCGCTGAATTGAAATATTGATCCAGGGCGGCTGCCCGCCAGACTTACCGGGCAGCGCCGCGCACGCATGAGCGAGCAGCATACCGTCCGAATGTTAACCTGACAGAGCAAGCTAGGTGTCATTCTAATGATTTCTGATAATTGCACACGCGCTGTCTTTCTTCGGGGTATAGATCCATTCCCGCCTTTCACACCGGGCGGTATGCTGCTTTCGCGTGCAACGCCGGCCCTCCGGCAGGTTGCATTCAGCGTTCCAGAAGTTGCGCAGCTTGCCAGACATACAGGCAACTGCAGCGCGGGCCATTGCAACAAAGGCCGTTAAACAGGACAACTATATGAAAATCCGCACCTTTATCTTTCTGTTTCTCTGGGCCATCCCCGTTTTTTACGTATACACGATCGTATCCGGCCCTGTCTGCCTGCCTTCGATGCGTTATGACATTCCGGCCGGATATGGGGCTGGAACCGGCGCTTACATCAGCAAAGACAGGCAATGCACCTCTCTGCAAAACGTCCTCACCAGCAAAAAAAGCCTTTCTCCCCTGCAAGAATGGAGCAAGCGCCTGCAACCTGGAGCGCGGGCCGCAGACCTCCGTAACAGTTTCGTAAAGAATGCTGCCGGAATCCTCAGCAAGGTCAGCGCCGTGAACCGGAGCAAAAGCCACCCTGTCGAAGACACTTCCGAGAAGATGGAACCTGCCGGAATGGATTCATCTGCTGTTGTTTTCCCTGCTGCTTACGGAATCTGATCTGCCATGACCGGCAAGCTTGAGCCCGAATCTTTGCGCTCCATTGAAGCAACGCTGAGGGCGTATTTCCAGACGCGGAGGGAGCCACAGGCCGGGCGTGTGAAGGCGCTTCGCGCCGCCTGGTTGCTCTACGAAGCGCATGGCGCCCCCTTCGGCCCCACCCTGATCGGTATGACCATCTGGCTCGATTACGGTCAGCAGACGACTTCCAATTGACCGCGAGCGCAGGCCAAACATGCCGGAACGCCTTTGTAACAGGCGTATGCCGCTCATGACAATCAGCGTGCATCTCGTGCCGGGGGCTTGAACCTATGGCAGACGCTTCTGTTAATTAGGAGATATAATCAGCCGCACTATTGACCTATTGCCTTTCCCTCCCGCATGGCTGCTCCGATTCCCAATGCACCCCCTTCCTATGAAGCGCCGCCGGATAAGGAGGACCATTCCTCCCGGCGATTCTGGATAGAAGTCGGAGTGATCTTTGCTTTCTGGACGTTCCTGGCCGTGTTGATGTCGGTAAACCGGCTTATGGATCCTCATGGCCCGCCGGGGCGCATCGGCCCGGTGTGGGACGACGTACCCAGAATTTTCCTGGACCACTATCTCTGGGCTTTGCTGACGCCTGTCATTTTCTGGGTCAGCCACCGCTTCAGCATCGAGAAGTCCAACTGGCAACGCCGCGTGGTGTTGCATCTGGGAATTGCCATCCTGATTGCCATTGTGGCCGACATCGGATTTGACCTGATAAAGAATTACTTCTTTCCGCTGGCAGTGCGCAAGCGCCCATTCGATCCATTGCAAGAGATCCTTCGCCTCTGGTTTCTCAGGGAACTGGTCGTTTATTTCTTTGTGCTGGCTACCGGCTTTGCCCGCGATTATTTCCTGCGCTATCAGGTGCGGCAGAAGGAGGCGGTCTGGCTGCGGGCGCAGCTCGCGGAGGCGCGCCTGGAAACGCTGCGGATGCAAATCAACCCGCACTTTCTTTTCAACACCTTACATGCGGTCTCGACGCTGGTCGAACGCGATCCGAAAGGCGTACGGCGCATGATTGCGCGGCTCAGCGCATTGCTGCGCTATACGCTGGAAGGCAACAGCGCTCAGGAAGTGCCGTTGCGGCAGGAATTGCAATTTCTGGATGACTACCTGGAGATCCAGCAGATCCGCTTTCAGGGTCGGCTGCAAGTGCAACAGCACATTGAACCAGCGTTGCTGGATGCACTCGTACCTAACCTGATCCTTCAGCCGCTCGTTGAGAACGCGATCAAACACGGAGCCGCCCGTGTTGAAGGATCGGGCTATATCGAACTACGCGCCTGGCGCGAGGGAGCACGCCTGTGCCTGAGCGTCAGTGACAATGGGCCTGGCTTTCTCGAAAACACCGAGGGGGACGGTATGCCGAACCTGAAAAAAGGGTTGGGCCTGCGCAACACGCAGGAACGCCTGGAAGGGCTTTACGGATCGATGCAGAGCCTGAGCCTTTCGGCAGCCGAGCAGGGCGGCGTCGTTGCTCAAATCACGCTTCCCTATCACACCGGCGCCGATCTGATGACCAGCGCCGTATCCTGACCGCCCCATGCCTTCCGAAAGAAAACTGCGCGCCCTAATTGTGGATGACGAGGTTCTGGCGCAGCAACGGCTTGAAGATCTGCTTGCCGATAGAGAAGAGGTAGAGATCATCGGGATGATGGACAATGGCCTCGATGCCATAGAAGCCATTCGCTCGCTCCGGCCGGATCTGGTTTTTCTGGACGTGCAGATGCCCGGACTGACAGGCATCGACGTCGTGCGTGAAATCGGCCCGGATGAGATGCCGACAACTATTTTTGTCACCGCGTACGACGACTACGCCCTGCGTGCTTTCGATGTCTCCGCGCTGGATTATCTGCTCAAACCTTTCGACGATGACCGCTTTGAGCAGGCGTTTGCACGCGCTCGCCGGGTAATCAACCTCCAGAAAGTCGGCGAACTCAAGGACCAACTGCTGGCGCTGCTTCAGGAGAACGAAAAGCCGGCTCCGACGCGAAACAGCCGCTCCGAAGCTTCTCCTTATCTGGAGCGTATCGCCGTGGAAATGCGCGGTCAGATCCGCGTCGTGCCCGTTGAGCAGATCGACTACATTGAATCGAGCGGCCCTTACGTCGAACTGCACGTCGGGGAAAACGTGTTTCTCGTCCGCGAACGTATGCAGACGCTTGAAGAACGACTGGATCCTGATCGTTTCTTTCGAATTCACCGATCTGCCATTGTGAGGCTGGATCTGGTCGAGGCGCTGCTGCACGGCGCCGGGGGCGACTATTCGGTTCGGCTCGTGACCGGCAAGCGCCTGAAAGTCAGTCGCAGCCGCCGCGACGAACTCGCTGCCCGCCTGGGTCTCGGCGACGTTTGAAGATTGCTGAGCAACCTGAAGCAGCCCCGGATACCTTTGAGGCGATCCGGGCAGAGCGTCGTCCTGACGTGGCTCTTTGAACGAATTGCCGCTTCCTGCTCACGGTTTTCCCGTCCCGTTGCATATTTTTCAGAAATCTCTCGTAGACTTCTGTAATTACCTGCTGGATCCGTGTTGCTTCGCACTTCATGTCCTCATAGATCGCCATGCGCCACGCTTTTTTTATAGCGCTCCTCCTTGCCCTGTCCACATCCTCTCTGTATGCGCAGGAAAGGAACGACCGGCTCCTGCTCGACCTGAAGGGGAAATGGCTGTTCCGCACCGGCGATCAGGCTGAATGGATGCGTCCGAACCTGGATGAGAAAGACTGGCAAGCCGTCTCTGTGCCTTCCGCCTGGGAAAATCAGGGTTCGCAGGGTTACGACGGCTATGCCTGGTATCGCAAACACTTCAAGCTTTCTCCCGGACTTCAGAAACAGCCCCTTTTGCTCTCCCTGGGACGCATTGACGACGTAGACCAGACCTTCATCAACGGCCATTTTATCGGCTCAACCGGGCGCATGGGCCGGGACTACAGCACCGCCTATCAGGAGCGTCGCCTCTACCGGATTCCTCGCGAGTACCTGAATCCTTCAGGCGACAACGTGATCTCGGTAAGGGTGTTCGATGAGCGACTGGAAGGCGGCATCCTCGAAGGGCAAATCGGCATTCTGGAAGACACGAGGCATCCTGCGCTTGCCGTTGATCTCTCCGGAAGATGGCAGTTTCATGCAGGCGACAAGCCGGCATGGCGGGAGCGCAAGATCGATCAGGCGGGATGGACAGACGTAACAGTTCCCGGCCGATGGGAAGCGCAGGGTTTCCCGGAACTGGACGGGTTTGCCTGGTACCGCAAGGCTTTTCTTCTCCCCAAAAGTATAGATCTGAGCCGCGACAAGATCGTGTTGCTGCTCGGCAAAATAGACGACCTCGACGAAGTGTACCTCAATGGGGAACTGATCGGCAGAACCGGAAGGCTGGACGAGCGCGACGTTAGAGGCAGCGAGTGGCAACACGAGCGCATCTATGACCTTCCCGCTTCCCTGCTTCGCCCCGGTGAGTACAATTTGCTGGCCGTGCGCGTCTATGACGGAACACTCGACGGCGGCATTTATGAGGGACCGGTAGGCATTGCCACCCGTGCCGAGACGGAGCAGCATGATAGCGGCTTGTGGAACCGCTGGCTCGAACAAATCCGTGAATTGAATCACTGACAGGAAGACCCAGGCAAAGCGTCACGGCAGCGCCTGTTCCAACTGCGCAAGCGCCTGCTGATACATCTGCAAATCGCGCTCGGAGAACAACACGAAGCGAATTTCCTTGAATGCCTCCAGGTGAGCTTCTACCTGTTCGGCTACAGTCCGGAGGGCAATCGGCGCTGCTTTTTCGACCGGGTAACCGTACGCGCCGGTGCTGATCGAAGGGAAAGCTATTATCCGGAACCCGTGCAACCGAGCTTCTTCAAGTGCATTGCGGTAGCCCCGGGCAAGCACAGCAGCTTCTCCTGCGGAGCCTCCCTGCCATACCGGCCCGACGGTGTGAATGACAGCCCCGGCGTTCAGATTCCCGCCTGTGGTAGTGACCGCCTCACCGGAAGGCAGTCCCTCCGGATATCTTTGCTTTCGATGGTGCTTGCACGCCTCCAGAATGGCCGCCCCGCCCCGGCGATGGATGGCTCCGTCAACGCCCCCTCCTCCCATGAGGCTGCTGTTGGCTGCGTTTACTATGGCATCGGCTTCCTGATCCGTGATATCGCCGCGCAGAAGGCGGAGCCTCACGCCTGTAATCTCACGTGTATTCATCAAACGGTATTACACCGGACGCGGTGTTTCCATCCCGAAGGTTGCACGCGGGCGTGCCGGGCAGGGGTCCGGCTTATGCTGTGGGGCATGGGCCTCTGTCGGCGGCGCAGTTCGGGGGTAGGCGGCATGACCGGATGCGGGGGCCTCGGATCAGGCGGAGGAGGCGAATCGTCGGAGCCTTCGTCCTTTCCTTTTCGAATCATTCTAAGGGCAAATATGCCCACCAGAAAGGGCATAGCGCCTGCCAGCAGCACAATTAACTCAAACATCGCTTGTCACCCTCGTTTTGCTCGTCGCACTCTGTTTTTATTCTGAGCAAAGCCGATATGATTCATGCAATTTGTTTCTTTCTTCTAACGATTCATCACGCATCTTAACGCGACGGACACGATTCAAGAAAAAGCCAAGGCGTTCAGCACCGGATTGTCGCAGCCTGCCTTGCGGCCTACGCGCTCTGCGTCTCACCCGACCCGGCCTGTAGAAGCATGACATGCCAATGGCGCTTGCCGGTGGTTGATGTCGTTTCTCCCGTGTCCTCCAGATTGTGTGGTTCTACACCGCTACGGCAGGAGCGATAGCCGACCAGCAGCAGGAGCACGAGGCCGACAAGCAGTATGATCCCGATAATTTTTCCGCGCGACATAGGCTTCTCAGAGCTTGGGGTTTCTCCTCTTAGCACCGCCAGACAACAAGGTTGCCTCGGCGCCCTTGTCGTTGCAAAATGATTACCGGTCTTTGCAGAAACGGCTCACAGGCCGTCCACACGCATATAGGTGTATTCGCGAAATGCTTTCCGGTACGACTCCAGCAGTTTCACTCCTTCTCGAGGGCGCACTTTCCCTTCCTTGACCTTCTGCTGAATGAGGTCGTTCATGCGCCGCTCCAGGTCGTTCGGGAAATACTGTACGAGCGCCAGTTGTTCATCGATCCTGGCTCCGAAAAGGATCTTTTCGACATAGAAGTTGCCTGGCTCCTGTGCATCGGCGTAGACGTGCGCCTCGGTGACCCGTCCGAACAGGTTATGCATATCCCCCATGATGTCCTGATAGGCGCCCATGAGAAAAGCGCCGAGATAATACGGCGATCCCGGTTCGAGGGTATGCAATTCCAATGCGTGTTTATCCCCTACCGGGGCCACGAAATCCCGGACCTCGCCATCAGAGTCGCAGGTAAGATCCACGAGGACACCCCGGCGCGTCGGAACTTCATGCAGGCGATGCAAGGGCATGATGGGAAACCGCTGCCCGATGGCCCAGTAGTCGATAAGGGAGCGAAAGACGGAAAAGTTGCACAGGTAATGGTCCACGAGCTGCGGGAGAAGCCCGGCGAGATCGTCCGGCAGAATGGGCAGGCGCAGATCCTGCACCTGCAAGCTCACGACCTGGCAGGCGGTCCAGTACAGGCGTTCGGCCTGGGCCTTCTGCTCGAGCGAAAGCTTTCCTTGCCGGAATAGCTCGACGACTTCAGCACGGAGCGCTTCAACGGCCTGGTAGTCCTCACGCAGGCCCGCCAGGCGTTTTTGACCGCGCTCCGCCACGAGCCGGCTGAGGAGGGCATCCATCTCCTCCAGGACCGGATGCGGCGCACCCTCCGGGGCCTGGGCCTCGATGAAGTCTTTGGCCCGCGTATCGACCACTTCAAAGACGAGCACGGAGTGAAACGCCGTAATCGCACGCCCGCTCTCGGAGACCAGAATCGGATGCGGCACGCCTTCGTCGTCGCAAACGGCCTTCAGGGTTTCTACAACGGTGCGCGTATAGTCATCCAGCGTATAATTGATGTAGCCTGCCACATCGGGGTTGCCCGCTTCATAGCTGACGCCAAGCCCTCCTCCAATGTCGAGGTACTCCACGGGCAATCCGCGTTTGCGAAGCCGTGCGTACAGGCGTGCGCCTTCCTGAACAGCCTGCTGTACGTTGTGGAGGTCGGCGATCTGGCTGCCGAGGTGAAAATGCACCAGGCGAAAGGCAGGCGGAGCGGCTTCTTCCCGCAGCCGCTCGATCAGCATGAGCAGTTCCGTCAGAGAAATGCCGAACTTCGAGTTCTCTCCCCCTGACTCCGACCACAGCCCGGCGCCCGTCGTGGAGAGGCGCACTCGCACGCCGAACTGCGCCTCCACTTCGCTTTCAGAAGCTATCTCCCGGAGCATCTCGAACTCCTCGAAACGCTCCAGCACCGGCAATATGTTTTTGCCCAGTTGCCGGCCTTCCAGCATCAGCCGCATCATAACGGCATCCTTGCTGCCGTTGCAGATCAGCAGCATATCGTCGTTTTCCAGATAGGGCAGCGCAGCGACAAGCTCCGGCTTCGAGCCGCACTCCAGCCCGTACCGGTAGGGCGCTCCGGCTTCCAGAATCTCTTCAACTACCTCCCGAAGCTGATTGACCTTGATGGGAAAAACCCCCTGGTACACGTTCTGGTATCCCGTCTCTGCGATGGCCTTTCGGAACGACTCGTTCAGGCGGATTACCCGCGCCTGCAGCAGGTCCTGAAAACGGATCAGTGCCGGAAACTGAACACCGCGTGACCGCAGGTTCCGCGCCACCTCATACACATCGACGGAGATGTCGTCATTCCAG
This sequence comes from uncultured Rhodothermaceae bacterium, assembly GCA_965365465.1. GTDB lineage: Bacteria > Bacteroidota > Rhodothermia > Rhodothermales > DASSAV01 > CBDUBU01. The sequence goes on along the minus strand of CBDUBU010000010.1, from coordinate 7,174 downwards.
ACGGGCCGCACCGCCGCGTGCCCTTCTTCGTTTACGAAAAAATAACCGGCGCTCCATGCCTGAACATGGTACACACTCTCCGGATCAAAGGGAGACGCCTCGGCAACCGGCAGCGCCGGATCGGAATAGACATGGAGGTTTGTTTCTTCTGCCAATAGACCGTACGATCCAACTGTGGAAAATATCTTTAAAGGGGTGGAAAACGCATTTCACACCTCAGTGTTTCGACTGCGTCGCGGCCCGGAAGCCAAACCCGCAGCAGTCATATCCACCTGTTCAGAAGGGAACCTCGTCCTCCTCCATCTCGCCCGGCGCACATTCTTGCGAGAGCACCCGGATGCCCTTCGGAGAAAAGCCGAACAAGTCCTCCGGAGAGAAGATGAGGCGAAAGTCGTGCTCGGCAAAGAACGGCTCGAACTTGCGTGCAAACTCGTCCAGGCGTTTCAGATAATAGGCCGTGTTTTCATCGGGCGCGGACGGATCCCACGCGGCATCCATCCGACAGTTTTCAAAGGAAGTCACACCGGCGCCTGAGCCGGTAATGTAATAGCTGATGCGGTCTCCTTTCCGGATCTCTCGGCCTGTCTCCCGGCCCTCACGAATTGCCAGTTCGTAGGCGGCAGCGCGAGTGCGCTTGCCTTCCTCTACGTCTGCCAGGTACTGCTCGACCGTGTCTTTCAAAGTCTCTGTGCGTGAAAAGTCATCCACGCTTTCCCAGGCGTGGGCTATGATCCGGTCTCGCGTCTCCAGATAGAGATCGTGCAGGCCCTGAATGTTCTCTTCGAGCAACAGCCGGATTGCCTCGCGCACGAAATGCCTGCCGAAGCGCTCGATGGAACGGGAAACGAGCGAGGAACCTTTGAACTTCAGGCGGTCATCGTAGGTAAGGAGCGCATAGTTCTTCTTCTTATAGGACAGCATTTTCCGGAAGCGCCCGTCATACGCGATGCGAATGCCTTCGGGCATCTCATCGTTCAGCCGCTGCACAAATGCACGCTCGGCCTCCTCCCCGCGAACGGTTTCCGGGGGTGTGAACAGCACGCCGTCCGTATCCACCTCGATGACCTGTCCTCCGTCGCGGCGGATCAGCGCGATGATTTTACGCAGGATTTCCTGGCCGGTCGCCGCCACCCGATCTGCTTCGGCAAAGTCATTGAATGCGGCAAAGCTGAAGCCGAGCACGCCATAGAAGGAGTTGATAAGCACCTTGTAGGAGGACTGGCGGGCGTCGAGTTCACTTCGCGCTTCCTCCGTAGCAGCCGTTTTCATCTGATGCTTCGCCTCGAACCGGAGCGCAGTGAGGCGGCGCAGCAGTTCGGGAAAAAGCCGCAGGGTATCGCCTTTTGGCTGTACGTTGTAGTTCAGCATGATCGACGGATACAGGCTCTCAACGTCTGCATAGACGACAGGCCCGGCGATCCCGGTGACAAACACGTCGGTATAGCCGCCGACAACCTGGCTGCCCCACTCGCTTTTCGGAAGGGCATAGCGTTGCCGCAGGTATTCCCGGACAAAGAGCGACTCAATTTTGGCAGCCGGGCCGGTGCGCGCTACCTGCCCGTAGGGCATAGGCAGCATCTGCGTCAGGTAAAATGTGGATCCCGACAGGTGACGCGCCAGGCGTTCCGTTTCGATGACATCATCGAGGGCGTAATCCAGCAGGCGAGCGGGTTCCTCCCGCCATACCCGTGCGATGTCGGCGCCTTCTACGTACGTGCGGTCTTTTGGCGAGAGGCCGAAATAACGGGCGGCCACTTTCAGGCCATATCCCGGCAGGTTGCGCTTGAACACGTCATAGGCCATGACCTGGAAGAACGTGTCCACAACGTGCCGTCCGGCGATTTCCACAGCCGGAAAATCGATGGTGCGTTCGGCAAAGCGCATACTCGATGGAAAGGAACGAGGGACGGAGCCGTCGCGGCCTATGGCAAAGGGCACGCCGCGCCGCTCGCACCGCGCCATGATATAGGGCAGGTCAAAGGCAAAGATATTATGCCCCTCTAACACATCCGGATCCTTTTCCCGGATCACCCGCACCATCTCCTCCAGCATTGTTTTTTCGGAGAGGGCCTGCCCGTCGATCAGGCGGCGCCAGCCCCGGTTGTCCGAGAGCGCGATAATGATGATCTGGTCTTCCTCTCGCACCGCCTGGGGAAATCCGTGTTCGGTATAAACCTCGATGTCTAGTTGGAGCCGGTGCAGATCATCGAACGCCATGCCCTTGAAACACGTGCGTCCCGACTGCAAGAGGTACTGCTGGGCCGGGCTTCCTGTCATGTAAAGGGCCTCGGATCGACCTTCGCGGCTTCCTGCAGCCCGCTCGACGTGGCGTACGGCTTCCCAGTAATCGTTCCACGACCTCAACACGACGAGATAGCGGTAGAAGTTATCGCCCAGCAGTGAGATGAACTGAAACCGGGCGCGTGAGAAGCCGCGCAGCAGGTTAATGTCGGAGAGGAAAAAAAAGGGGTAAAAAGGAACGTCTTCCTCCTGCACGGCGCTGCCGTCCTCCCGGCGCCGGTAGACGCGCACCAGCGCCTCGCCGCCGTCGAAGTCTGTCCGCAGCGGATAAATGTCCACAATGCGCGGCGTGTCGTCTTTCCCGAAGAGTGCGACATCAAACAAGGTAGAAGACGCAGCAGACTGCTCCATCGTCGCCCGACGGCAGGTTATTTGCACAACAGCTTGACCAGGGGCCTCATTATACCCGTGCGCGGTTATGCGGTTGCGCCTGGGAGCGGCGGGGCAACCTGGAGGTGTGAAAACCGGGCTGCCGGATTTTTCTCCACATCCTTCAGAACACTGCCGCCGCTGCCGATACTATCGGCAGAGCGGCCATTGCCTGTTGACGAAAACAAATTGGGGAAATGGCGCACAAGACTTCTTATATTTCCGGAGTTCGCAGGTTTTTGCCTGTCGCATAGAGCAGTCACGGTTGCAACCCGGCGCGGTGAGCGAATGAACAGTGCTATGGCTTTGCCGGCCTCAAGGGAAAAAACAAAACAGGGAGGATGGAGCGTTTTTCCAGACTACCTGCTGTCCCTCATTGATGAACTGCTGCCTGACATAGGCTCCGCCGAGCCTGACCTGCAACGACGTTCGCGTCTTCTCGTAGCCATTTCTATCGCTTTCTGTCTCATCAGCCTGTTTTTCGGGGTCGTGATGACCCTTTTAGGCAGCTATCCCGTTTCCAGCCTGGCGGTCATGTACGGGTGCGCCCTCGTCGCACTCTCGAACATTGTGCTCATCAGGGTGTCCGGCTCGACTGCTCTTGCCGGCCTGGCGCTTTGCACCGAGGTGCTCATTGCGATAAGTTACCAGTCTTTCGTTGATTCCGGTCTGGACGACCCGACCCTTTTGTGGCTTCTGGCCATTCCGTGGCTGGCCGCCATTCTCGTGCGGCCCTCCTTCGGATTCGTATTTGCGGGCCTGACGGGAGTCGTTATCGGGGTTTTTTACTTTCTGGAGGTAACAGGTTATCCTTTTCCTGATTTCTCCACCTCTGACCAGACCTCTCTTTTTTATCTACTCAACGGGACTACCGTTGCCTTCTTTTTCGGGTTTCTCGGATGGCTCTACGAGGGGCAGACGCTCAGGAACCTCCGGCAGGTCAATTACGAACTCAGCAAGGCGCATCAAGCCTTACAAGCATCCAACCGGCGGGTCGAAGGCATTCTTGCCAGCATCAATGACGCTTTTTTCGCGCTTGACTCCGAAGGGGCGGTGACTTATCTGAACCGAAAGGCGGCGCAACTCTTCGGGGTCCCCTCTGACCGACTTCTCGGCGCAAAGGTAATGCAACACGTAGCGGCGCGTGTTTCCCCCCGCATGGTGCGCCGTTTCTATCTGGCGGCCCGCAACGGCAGCCCGGAACCTGTTGAATTGTACTATCCTCCTACCCGGCACTGGCTCGAAGTGCGCATTTACCGCTTCCCGCAGGGATTTTCCGTCTATATTCACGACGTTTCCGAGCGAAAGGATTACGAGCGGCAGCTTATTGAAGCAAAGGAACGGGCCGAGGAACTGGCTCGTATGCAAGATGCCTTTGTTGCCAACATGAGCCATGAACTTCGCACACCGCTGACAGGCATCATTGGTTATGCTTCCCTGCTCGCTCAGGAGACCACCGACACACACAAAGAGTTTGCCCAGATCATCAAGGAGCATGGCAACCGCTTGCAACGAACCCTGGGTTCAGTGATGGAATGGGCCATGTTCCAGAGCGATTCGGCCCGAGCGAAGCCGGAAAACCTGAACGTGGAAGAAATCGCCCGCGATGTGGTTGCGTTTCTTTCCCCTCGGGCACGGGAGCGCGGTCTTTTCCTGCGCTTCAATACCACCCTGGAAAACCCTTCTCTTCATGCCGACCGGTCGTTTCTTTTCCGCGTTCTGAGCAACCTGGTAGACAACGCGATCAAGTTTACCGATCAGGGCGGAGTTGCCGTTCGGGTTGGCGGAGATAGACGGCACGTTTACATCCACGTCCAGGATACGGGAATAGGGATTGCCCCTGATTTCCTGCCGCGCCTGTTTGATCCCTTCCAGCAGGAATCCACCGGTCTTGCACGCACCCATGAAGGCAGCGGCCTCGGGTTGCCCATCACGCGCCGCATGGTGGAAGCGATGAACGGGACTATCGACGTTAAGAGCAGCCCTGCGGGGTCAACGTTTATCGTTCGCTTCCCCCGCACCTTCGAGCCGGCGCACTCCTAGCGTACGTCTCTCAATTGGGGGCGTGCGTGCGAACGACTTCGAGGAACACGTCGCCGTAGCGTTCGAGCTTGGCGGCTCCTACCCCCGAAAGCTGCCCCATTGCCTCTATCGTTTGAGGACGATGTTCGGCCATCTCGGCCAGGGTGCTGTCGTGAAAGATGACGTAGGGTGGGACGCCCTGGTTGCGTGCAAGGGCCAGGCGTGTTTCGCGCAGCGCCTGAAAAAGGCTCTGCCCTGCGGGCGTATCGGGCCGTCCTTTCCGCGCCGTGCGTTTTTTCTTCTGCTTTTTCTCCGGCTCCGGATCCTTTCGGAAAAACACCGGCCTTTCGCCTTTGAGCACGGGAGCGCATTCTTCGGTCATGCGGATGGAACCGTAACCATCCATGTCCACCCGCAGCAGGTCGGCGGCGATCAGTTGCCGGAATACCGACCGCCATTCGGCAACGTTCAATTCGGTTCCGACGCCGAAGGTGCTCAACTGGTGGTGGCCGAAACGGCGCACTTTTTCCGTGTCATTTCCCACGAGCACATCGATCACGTGCCCGGCGCCGAAGCGCTGCCCTGTACGATAGACGCAGGAAAGCGCCTTCTGTGCGGCCACCGTGCCCTCCCATGTCTCCACCGGGTTCAGGCAGTTGTCGCAGTTGCCGCACGCCTCGCCGGATGGTTCGCCGAAATAGTTCAGGAGCACCTTGCGGCGGCAACCCGCCGTTTCACAGTACCCGGCGATGGCGTTCAGCTTGTGCTGCTCCGTCCAGCGGTGTTGCCGGCCTGCCTCGGAACGGTCCAGCATCCGGCGCATGGCGACCACGTCGCCGATCCCGTAAAGCATCCACGCATCGGCAGGCAGCCCGTCACGCCCGGCGCGGCCCGTCTCCTGATAGTACGCCTCCGGGCTCCGGGGCACATCCAGATGCGCAACGAAACGGACATTCGGTTTGTCGATTCCCATGCCGAAGGCCACCGTCGCTACGATGATGACGCCTTCTTCGCGCACGAAACGTTCCTGGTTTTCCTGCCGCTGCTTTGCCGAAAGGCCCGCGTGATAGGCCGCCGCCGGGTAGCCGTGTTCTACCAGCAGGGCTGTCGTTTCCTCCACCCTTTTACGAGACTGACAGTACACGATTCCGGCTTCTCCCGGATGCTCCTCCTCGATAAAGCGCAGCAACTGCTGCTTCGGCTTATGCTTCGGGGTGACACGGTAAGCAATGTTAGGGCGGTCGAAACCCGTCACGATGGCGCATTCCGGAGGCATCCGGAGGCGTTTCAGGATCTCGCGCCGGGTTGGGGCATCGGCGGTGGCCGTTACCGCGATGCACGGCGCTTCCGGAAAACGATCTCGCACTTCGGCAATCTGGAGATACTCCGGGCGAAAGTCATGTCCCCATTGCGAGATGCAATGCGCCTCATCGACGGCGAAAAGGGCTATCTCGATCTCCGACAGCAGTTCCAGAAACGCAGGCGTCATCAGGCGCTCCGGAGCGACGTAGAGCAGGTCCAGTTTTCCCGCTCGCAGTTTGCCCTCGATGGCGCGTTGCTGCGCAGGGCGCAGGCTCGAATTGAGAAACTCCGCACGCACGCCCAGTTGCTTCATCGCCTCTACCTGATCCTGCATCAGCGAGATCAAGGGCGAAACGATGATGCCTGCGCCCGGGCGGATCAGCGCCGGAAGCTGGTAACAGAGCGACTTGCCTCCTCCCGTCGGCATAACCACCAGCGCGTGATCCCCTCCCGTCACGCGCCGTATGATCTCTTCCTGCTGCGGACGGAACTGGTCGTAGCCGAAAACCGACTTCAGGATTTGCCGGGGCTGTGCGGTGGCTGTATCAATCATCCTCTCCGGGCGCGCGTGCATCGGGGCAGTAAAATTCATGTCCCGCTATGATACCTTGCAGGGTATGACGACCTGCTTTCACAGGCATCGGGATGGGGGCCATAGAGGCAGCCGCACACCCTTTCAGGCAGGATGTCTCCGGCGCCTTGAGCCGGTCAGGCGATTTCTACGATGCGCGCGCCTTCCGTGATCCGCTCCGGTGTGAGGTTATAGATCTCATCAAAAAAGGCAACGCCGAAGCTGGCGGGACCTTTCGCCTCCGCTGCGGCGCGTTCCGCTGCAAGGCCGTACGCCGCCAGGGCGCTCGCGGCGGCCAGGACGAAATCCTTTTCCACCGCCGAAAAGGCAGCGGTAACGGCTGTCGAGGCGCAACCCGTCCCGGTGCGGGTTTGCAACCAGGAGTGCCCGTTATCTACGCCCAGGACCCGCTCTCCGTCGGAAACGATGTCGCGCTTGCCGGTGATCGCCACCACTGCTCCCCAGGCCCGCGCCGCCTCCCGCGCCAGCGTAACCGGGTCCTTGCCGGCCTCCACGCTCTCGACGCCCCGCACCTTGCCTCCTGCTCCGCTGAGCGCTCCAATCTCTCCGGCATTGCCCCTGACGATGGCGATGTCCAGTTCCTCCAGC
>CBDUBU010000009.1:0-31389 GCA_965365465.1 uncultured Rhodothermaceae bacterium | reverse complement strand
CCGCCACTTCCGGTGAGCAGGAAGCGGCGACCCCGAACAACCTCCCGCCGGATCTGAAAATCGTGGTCGGGCGCGGCGGCGGTTTTACCGGACAGTGGGGAGGATATACCATCGGGGCCTCGGGCGCCGTCCTGAACTGGTCCGGGCAGTTCGCGGAAGACGGGGCGCGGCCTGCCGGTAAAATCCCGCCCCCGCAACTTGACTCCCTCTGGCTTGAAATTCAGAAGGCGGATTTTTTCTCCCTCGATGATCGAGAAGTCGGCAACATGACGGCGCTCATCGAGGTCACGGCGGACGGAAAAAGCCATAAGGCTTCCTGGATACCGGACCCCGAGTTGCAAACCTCCCTGTCGCAACTCTACGACCTGCTGCACCTGGCGGCGCAAAAAGCAGAAGCCGAGTGATCCTTTACAGTTCTGATTTACGCTTGTATAGATAAAGCTGCTTGCAGGCGCCACGGAGCGCCTGGGTTGTTTCCCTTCCCGCACTCAACACCAGAGAAATGGTTATGCACAAGCTCGTTGCCAACCTCCGGGTCCTTTTCCTGCTCGCATCCCTCGTCGCGGCAGCCTCAGCGGTCCCTGTCCACGCGCAGAAGGCATCCTCTGATCCTCGCCCACTCAAGGGGCTGGACCGGGAGCAGATCAAGGCTTACCCTTCCATCCAGGCATTCAGGGATGCCCACCCGCCCCGCAAGGTATGGGAAGGCGCAGAGATCGTCGGATATGCGCCGCTCAGAGACCAGGCAACCGTCAGTGGCAGTAAGGCGGTGTCTTCCGTTTCGTCAAAAGGGGTGCAAGGTCTTTCCCTGTCCGGCGATCTCCACCTGGAGCGCGCCCCGAACGGAACGGTTCGCTGGATGCAGGGAAACCTCGGCGCAGCGTCGCAACTGGCGCCGGGCTTTGCCGCCGGAAAACGCGCCGCCACCGAGGCGTTCACGCAGGCCGCCGCCGCCGCGCTGCAAGCCTATGCCGGTGTGCTGCGCCTGGAGGACCCCGCCGCCGAATTGCGGCCTGTTGACACGAGCGCGGATGCGCTCGGCTTTACCCACGCCCGGTTCGAGCAGGTCTATGAGGGCCTGCCCGTTTGGGGACGCGACCTGTACGTTCACTTCGACGACGCGCAGCAGGCTTATCTCATCAACGGCAGCTACGAGCCGACGCCCCGGCTGGACGACCTGACGCCGGAGATCAAGGCGGAAACAGCCCTGCAAACCGTCGTGGCAGCCCTGAAAGCTGACGGACGCTGGGAGCCGCTTTCGGAAGAGACGGCGGCCTGGCTGCATCTCGAAGGCCCGCAAACGACCCTCGTGCTCTACCCGGATGCATCGGGCGAAGTGCGCCTTGCCTACGACGTAACCCTCCACCCTAACCTGATCGAGCATTTCACCTATCTCGTCGATGCAGAGAACGGGCGCATCCTGAACCGGATTGCTCGCTACTGCTCGCTCATGCCCTCCGAAAGTGCGCCGCGCGTCGGACCCGTCAACCTGCCTTCCGCCGCGAAGTCGGCTGCGGGAAGCGCAGGTACGTTTCTGAGCGCCAATGCGCTGGACCTGAACGGCAGGATGCGCAGCTTCCGCACCTGGCAGGGCAGCGACGGCTACTATCTCCTGTGGGACCTGCCGAACCTGAATCCGGCCTCCCAGTTGCCCAATAACCCGGCGGGCGGCGCGCTCACCATCTCGGCCCGCAACCAGGATCTTGCCGAGGGCGTCGATCTCTACCATGTCACCACCTTTGACAATATGTGGACCAACGAACCGACGGCGGTTTCGGCGCACGTCAACATGGAAATGGCCTACAACTACTTCCAGACCACCCACGGACGCAAGGCCATCGACGGGGTGGATGCCTCGATCATCTCCATCGTCCATGTCACCGACAACGGCCGCCCGATGGACAACGCTTTCTGGAACGGGCGCGTCATGGCCTACGGCGACGGCGACCAGCTTTTCAAGCCGATGGCAGGCTCTGCCGACGTGGCGGGCCATGAGATGACGCACGGCGTCGTCCAGCACACCGCCGGGCTGATCTACCAGTTCCAGGCCGGCGCGCTCAACGAGTCCTTTGCCGATGTTTTCGGCGCCATGATGGACCGGGAGGACTACCTGCTCGGCGAGGATGTCACGCTCCGCAACAGGGGCATTGCCCTCCGCGACCTGCTCAACCCGGACAACCCGCAGGTGCTTTCCGCGCAGCCTGCCCACATGAACACGTACCGGGAACTGACCGCCGAGCAGGATAACGGGGGCGTCCATGTCAACAGCGGCATTCCGAACCGGGCCGCCGCCCTCATCATCGAGCAACTCGGACACGTGGTCACCGAACGGATCTACTACCGGGCGCTGTCTATGTACCTGACTCGCAACAGCCAGTTCATCGACTGCCGCAACGCCGTCGTGCAGGCCGCCCGTGATCTTTATAATGCCAGGGAGGTCTCGGCCGTCCAGCAGGCGTTCGACGCCGTGGGCATTGGCGCAAGCAATGGCGGCGGCGGCACGGATAACAACATTCCTCCGGTGGCGGGTGGGCAGTCGCTCATCGCCTTCATGACTGACGACGGCGCCATCGGCGTGCTGGACGTGACCAATCCCAACAACCTGCCCTACCGGATGTTCGACAGCCCGGATGCCGTGGCCCGCGTCACGCAGGACCCGCTCGACCGGGCGCAGCTTTCCGTGCCTCGCAGCGGCGAGCGCATCTATTTCGTCAACCCGGATCTCCGCCTTGCCTACATCGAACTGCAAACCGGCGCGGTCGGGGTGTTCGAGAACCTGTATCTCCAGGACAGCGAGGGCGATCTCTGGAACGCTTCCGTCGATCCGGGGGAGAACTATGTGGCCCTGGTATCGGCTTACGAAAAAGACCCTACCCTCTACATTTTCGACGGGCAGAATATCGGGCAGATAATCGAACTCGACCCGGAAACCAGCCAGGACGGGATCAAGAGCCAGACCATCCAGTACCCGGATGTCGTCTCATGGAGTCCGAACCCGAAGGTTCCCAAAATCGCCTTCGATGCCTTCAATGTGCTGCCGGTCGGCCTGTTCAACAAGATCGAATACTGGGGAATTTACGAGATCGACTTTGAAACCGACAAGGTGTACGACCTGATCGCGGCGCAGCCGGAGGGCGTAAGCATCGGCAACATCGTCTACAGCAACACCGATCCGGACGTTACGGCCTTCAACGTGATCGACAAGGAGGGCACATGGGATGTGGTAATGGCCGGGCCTTCCGGAGTCCGGGCGTTCCAGATGCCGCGCTACACGGCCGACGGGCAGGCCATCGTGGACGCCGAGCGCCCCACATTCTCCCCGACCGACGACTACCTGATCTTTACGAGCGCGTCCATGAGCAAGATGTTCTTCTACGATGTGAGCGATTCTACGAACGTGACCTACATCAACCTGCCGATGCCGTTCCACAACACGCGGTGGTTCAACTGGAGCGGCAAACTGGGCATCGACACTGAAGAGCAGGCTGAGCTGCCGGCTTCCGTCCGCCTGTATGAGAACTACCCCAACCCCTTCAACCCGTCCACCACCCTGCGCTTCGACCTGACGGCGCCGGTGGAAGTCGAACTGCACGTATATGACCTGATGGGCCGGAGGGTGGCTACGCTCGTCCGGGAGCGCATGGCAGCCGGCGCGCATACGGTGTCCTTCGATGCTTCCGGACTGGCTTCCGGAACCTACCTGGCCCGCTTGCAAGCCGGAAGCGTCTCGCAGACGCAGGCAATGGTCTTGCTCAAATGAGCCGGGAAGCATGACAAGGGTGAGGCATCGCACAACGCCCGCCCGAACGCGCGATGCCTCACCCTTGTCCTCCCGACGACCATCGGGAGGAGACACGAGGCGCAGCCGACTGATGGAGCGAAGCGACGAACGACGGTAGATCCTTTCTCGCCTGAAGGTTCTGCAAGGCGGGCAGGCAAATGAATTTACGGGTGATAATAGCCTGCGTGAAAGCGCGACCCGCGAATCAGGCAGGCGCGGGTGGGATGCGCGCGTTACCTTGCAAGGTTCACCTGATCTCGTCTCACCAGCTTGCCCCAGCCTGTTTTATGTTCACCGATTACGTAAGGAAACGCATAAACGCCGCGCCCCCGGAGAAACGCGAACATCTGGTCAGCCGTTTCCGGTCCATCGCTAACGGGGCCTACCGGCTTTATGCGATCTACAGCGTTTTCGTTGTCAGTGACAACCACAGAGACGATGCCCCTTTACCTTTTGGAATGTTTGCCGGATAATCTCTGGGGTTTGCGCACTATGGAGACATGATCAGTGCTCACAGCGTTGACTCTTGTTGTGTTCTCTGTCTCTTTTCCCTAGCGCCACAGGCACTGCGTGGAGGTGTAATTTGATATGCGATATTCATTCGTTAAATCGACGCTGGGCCGGCTCATTAAGGAAGAAATCATTACTCCCGACGATTCTCTTCTGGTTGTAGCCGGAGCCGAAGTAGAGAAAGAATTGTTTCAGGAATTAGGTTTCTGTTGCGTTACCATTTCTAACCTTGACGAGCGAATGACTGGAAATGAGTTCACTCCGTTCGACTGGAGCTTCCAGGACGCGCAGAATCTTACATTCGCTGATAAGTCCTTCGACTTTGTCTTTGTTTCAGACGGGCTGCATCATTGTGCGTCTCCACATCTCGCCCTACTTGAGATGTATCGTGTTTCAAAAAAAGGCGTGATAGTTTTTGAGTCACGGGACAGCGTACTTATGCGATTTGCTAATCGGCTGGGCTTGACGCCTAGTTACGAGCTTGAAGCCGTAGTGGGGAATGGTTTTACTCATGGCGGCGTCAACAATAGCGAAATACCCAACTACATCTATCGGTGGACGGAAAGAGAATTCCAAAAGACTATTCAGTCGTATGATCCAGTGGGCCATCACACCTTCCGGTTCTATTATGGATTGAATCTTCCATACAGTCAGGCGCAAATGAAAAAGAGCAACGTCAAGTACCTTGTGATCCGTATGGTTGACCCCATCCTGAAGGTGGCCACCAAGCTCGTAAAGCGGCAGTGCAACTCATTCTGCATGGTTGCACTAAAACCTGATTTGTCCACGGATCTGTGGCCATGGCTCACTTTAGAAGGCAACCGAGTAGGTTTTAATCGCGCATATGCAGAAGCGATTTATAAAACTCCAGGTTCATCAGGCCGATAGCTCTTTGAGAACCATACCAGGCGTACCGGCCGCTGCTGATTTGTGTCGCGGTCACCAAACCGGAAAACTGGAATCCTGAATACGCGCCAGAGCGCTCAGCATGATGGAACTGCATAGGCTGCGGGAATGGGGCTGTCCTGAAAAGGCTTGACTAGTTGGAGGTGGGCGGCTCCTACTACGGCGTCTGTTGCAAACCTGCGGTTTCGAGGTGCTTGAGCAGATCCTTACGGACGACTCCCGCGCCGTAGTCGCGTTTTTCCACAAACGCACCGGCCTGCTGCGCCATTTCGCCAGAAGGCTCGCTCTTCGCGGTTTTCCTTCCCTTGCAAAACACCTTTTCGTATACAACAGCGGCTTGCTCTGCAAAAGCCCCGACGTTATGCCTGGAACGACGCTGCTCTCTGACCGTTGACGCCTCTGCGTTCAGATCACTACACGACAGGGTATGCTTCCGAACTTGCTTGATCTCCTGCGAAACATCCGCCGCATCGGAAGGGCCATCATAGGCCGCGACCTTTTCCAGCGCCGCCAGATCGCATTCCCTACCGAATCGCACGGTGCAGGGTATGGAGCCTGGAGTATCTGCCCGGAGACGCTTTCGCCGGAGAGCATTGTTTACTCCTTCGGGGTTGGCGAAGACATCTCGTTTGATCTGTCCCTGATCGCGCAGTATGGTATGACGGTACATGCCTTCGATCCAACGCCGCGCTCCATCGCATGGCTGACAGACAAACAGGTCCCGGAGCGGTTCCGGTTTCATGCGTACGGCGTGGCCGATTTCGACGGAACGGCGACATTCAACGCGCCGGAAAACCCGGATCACGTCTCCTTCTCCATGGTCTCAGGGGAGCAGGAGGCGCTACGCCCGGCAAAGGGAGAGGTCTTCCGCCTCTCTACGATCATGCAGAAACTCGGGCACGACCACATTGATGTCCTGAAAATGGATATCGAGGGGGCTGAGTACGGTGTCATTGAGGACCTTGCGACTTCAGGATTGCCGGTGCAACAATTGCTCGTCGAGTTTCACCACCGCTTTGAGAAGGCAGGAGTGGAAAAGACAAAAGCTGCAATTCGCCTGCTGAACACACACGGATACCGCATTTTTGCAGTTTCGCCGCGCGGAGAGGAGTATTCCTTTATTCAAATTAATCTCAGACATGGGTTGAGATAGCAATGCGCTTTCCTGCTGCGATACGATGGACAAGGAGGCTTGCCATGTTCCGGCAAGGCAGGCGCTCACGAAGGGCGGCAACGGAAAGAGGTTTTTCTGCCTGCAGCGCCGCCTAGCCCCGCGTCAACAAATCTCCTATCTGCCGCCCACGTTCGCGTTCCGCCCGTTTACGTTCGGCGAGGTGGTCCAGAAGGCGGTCCAGCGCTCCGGTTTCGCCCTGCCGGACGAGGTCCCACTCCCAGGTGGCGTGCAACGTGACGATATCCGGCTGCTTCGTAAAGTCGTACCCGGCGGAGCGTCCGCAGAAATCCGTGCGGAACCACGGCAGCCGGCAGCCGGGAATGCGTTTATCGGACAGGTAATAACGGTACCCGGCTTCCATCAGAGCGCGGGCCGTCCTGCGCCCGGCTTTGTTGCACGGCGGAATATAGCCTTCGACGGCGCGGCCCAGTTCATCCTCCAGGATCTTGCGCCCCTCGGAAAGCCTGGAAAGAATGCGCGCATAGGGTTGTCCCTTGAACTCATTGAAAACGCCTACTGTCCGCTGGTTGTACGGATCTCCGGCTGCTTCCAGCAGGGGGGCATATTTCGGGTAGGCATGGTCATAGCCGTGCGCCGCCGGAACCATGTATTCCAGGCTGTTCAGAAAACCGAGCATCTCCCGGTTCAGCAGCGCCGGAACAATGCCCAGGTGATACTGCAAGCCCCGCGCCTCCACCTTGCGCAGAACATCGTGCAGCGGCGTCAGGTCAGGCAAGATGGGCCGGATGCCGGTCGGGTAGTCGTCAATGCGCAGGAGGGGATCGGCCAGGTCGCCGCGGAAAACCGCCATGAAATGCAGCGGAGCCTCGTCGAACGGGTTCGCGCCGCCGGTAAAGGTGCGGAAGCCGAGAAGCCGGTCCCCGAAGGTGTTCAGGTCAAAGAATCCTTCCACCCGTGGGCAGGCATCGCCGATGCGGTAGCGCATACAGTCTCCATCCGCGCCGAACTCCGAGTCCGGTCCCCGGCGGCGGCCCACCAGATCGAGCAGGAGGAAGTACTTGCAGGAAGCAAAGACATGCCGGAACCACCGTTCCGGGTCCGATGCATACATAAACACGTTGGAGGCCACGAGCAGATCGAACCGTCGCCGTCCCGGCTGGTTCAGGTCCCAGCGTCGCCGGGGCAGGCCCGTTGCTCCGGGAAAGATGCGGCGCTCGCCCTCGCGGATCGGCGAAAACACCCCTATTCGCTTCCGGTCGGCAACCGTCCTGCTTATCAAACCCAGGCGAGTCAATCCTTCGGCTGCCTGCCGCAGTTGTTCAAAATCTTCTTGCGTCATAAAGGAGTAGACGTAATGCTTCAGGGAAGCTGCAAATTACGCAAATTTCAGCAGCAGTTCGGTAAGGAGACGCCGGGCGCAGCCCGGACACGAGAAAACAGGGAGCGCCTGCCTTCAGCATGACATGATTGCTTCACAGGCGGCGGGCCCCTTCGGACTTGTCAGCCCGGAGATACGGCCCTGAAATGCCGAAACGTAAAGAGTTGCCGCGGCTCGCCTCCGAGGTTGCGGCAAAGAGGCAGGCGGCGGTGATGCCCCTCAGGATGAAGCATCGGAGAGAAAGCGCTGCGTCCTTACCTCTGTATCATTAGCAACCTGTGAAAAATCTCGGCCTGACAACGTGCAGATTTCGTCGCAGGAAAAAAGAGAAAAAATCACTGTTTCGGGCGCATTCTTACTACCGGGAGGATCATCTCTTGTAGGGAGGCCCCGCCGTGCTGCATGGTGTCCCGGTACAGGTTGACGTAGTGGTGGTAGTTGGTCGGATAGACGAAATAGTAGTCCTCTTTAGCCAGGATGTAATTGGTGTTGAAGTTATCGGCAGGCAGGCCGAACTCCAGCGGGTCCTTGACGAAGATCGCGTGCCGTTCGTCGCATTTGAGGCTCCGCCCGTACTTGTATCGCAGCGCGGTAGAGGTTTCCCGATCCCCGATGACCTTCGTAGGATGCAGGCTGCGAATCACTCCGTGGTCGGTCGTGAGCACGATGGTGGCATCGGTTCGTGCCAGATCCTGAAAAGCCTGGTAGAGCCACGAATGCTCGAACCAGGTGCGGGTAAGGGCGCGATAGGCGCGCTCATCCGGCGCAATTTCCTTGAGCACGTCGGAATCGGAACGACTGTGCGCCAGAATGTCCACAAAGTTGACGACGATGGCGCTCAGGTCGTTCTGCGTATAGTCCATGATGTTTTGCGCGAACGCGCGCCCGTCATGCGAGCCGACGAGTTTCTCGTAGCGCACCCGGCTGTTCATCCGGTTCCGTGCGAACAGGTCTTGCAGGAACTCCTCCTCGTTGCGGTTCCGGCTGAACTCATCCTCCTCCGACTCCGACCATACCTGGGAGAATCGTTTTTTGATCTCGCGCGGCAGCAGGCCGCTGAAGATGGCATTGCGCGAGTAGGGGGTGGCCGTCGGCAGGATGGAGTAATAGAACGACTTTTCGAGGTTGAACAGAGGGTAGAGCAGCCGCTCGAATTCGAGCCACTGGTCGTAGCGCATACAGTCGATCAGGAAAAAGAGCACAGGACGGCCCTCTTCCATGTCGGGCAATACGTAATGCGGGATGACCTCGTGAGAAAGCAACGGGCGGTCGTCGCTGGGCGCTTCATAGGCGTACTTGATCCACCTGCGGTAGTTCTCTTCGACAAATCGCCCGAAGGCCCGGTTCGCCTCCACGTACTGGTCCTCCAGGATCTGCCGGGCGCCTTCATCACCTTCCAGTTCGATGTCGAAACGAACGAGCCGCAGGTACAGGTCCACCCATTCGCTGTGCGAGAGCGAGTCCGTGATGGTCGAGGTAATCTGGTTGAAGCTCTGGAGGTAGTTCTGGGAAGCCCGCTCGTTGCGCAGCCGCGAGCGTTCCAGCAGGCGCTTGCACGTCAGCAGGATCTGGCTCGGGTTGACCGGCTTGGTCAGGTAGTCGCTGATCCGGCCGCCGAGGGCCTCCTCCATGAGATGTTCTTCTTCGCTCTTCGTCACCATGACGACCGGCACTTCGGGCGAAATCTCCTTGATCTCCGAGAGTGCTTGCAGGCCATCCATGCCAGGCATCTGCTCATCTAGCAGCACCACGTCATATTGCTGCTCCCGCACCTTTGCCACGGCATCCGCGCCATTCGACACGCTCGTAACGTCGTAGCCTTTGTTCTCTAGAAAGAGGACATGCGGGCGCAGCAGATCGATTTCGTCATCCGCCCAGAGAATGCGGGGGGTATTTGCCATAAAAGAAGTAGATCGTGTGGATTGAAAACGCAGAACTGGTACGAGAGCCGCCGGGATTGGTTCGCCGCGCCGGTGGCCAGGCTACCATGTGAGTGTACTAAGGAGCGTTTTTTCCTCGAAAAGCACCTTGCCTTCCCCATCATGCACCTGCAAACGCAGCGCCGGGTCGTCCTGCGACCAATCCACGGCGAGAATACCATAATTCGTGCCGCGGGCGGCTGCCGGGCTGACGCGGTGGCGGTTGGGTTCATCCACCTCGCCCGTGGACGACTGGTTGAGACCGCTTGAGGTGATGTCATAGAGCGGGTAGCCGATGCCTCTGGCCTCATCCGCCGCCAGCCGCGAGATTTCCCCATGATGCCGATCCCCGCTGATGAACACGACCCCGTTGGCTCCTATATCGCGGATCAGCGCAAAGAGACGCTCGCGCTCGCGGGGAAAATTGGCCCATCCTTCCCAGCCGTGTTCTTCCGGGATCACCTGGATGCTGGAGGCGATGATACGCAGTTGCGCAGTCTGCCGGAGCTGCGTTTCGAGCCATTCCCATTGCGCCGCGCCCAGCACCGTCGCGTCCGGATCATCGCTGGGCCGGTAAGGCCCTCTCGTCTTGCGCTCGCCCTCCGGCCACGGTTGCAGCGGACTGCGGAAGTACCGCGTGTCCAGCAAGATCACCTGAACGCGCTTTCCTTCCGGCCCGAACAGGCGCGCATCGTAGATCCCCTCCCGCCGCCGTGGAGAATCCTCCGGCTCCCGGAAAAAGCGCAGGAATTCCTGCTGCGACGCAACCTTCGCCGGGTACTCCACACCCCCGTCGTTCACCCCGTAGTCGTGATCGTCCCAGGTAGCCAGCACCGGGCACACTTGCTGCAACCGCTGGTAGCCGGGTTTTTCGGCGAGCTGTGTGTACTTCTCCCGCATGACCGCCATGTCCTCGGTATCGCCGTAGATGTTATCCCCGATAAAGAGAAACAGGTCCGGCTGCTCCGCAATGATCCGGTCCCAGACGGGCTGCGGCTGATCCTGCCGTGCGCACGAGCCAAAGGCAATCACATCGAGGGGTTGAGGAGAGTCGCCGGACGGCTCATCGCCGGGAGCAGGCCCGCATCCGGCAACGAGAGCGGCCAGAAAGAGGCCGAGCAGGAAAAGACGAACGTTGGGCTGGAAACCAGACATGAAACCGTGAGGCTGAGGCAATGAGACGGATCCGGATAGCACAGAGAACCGGGTCAAAAATAAGCAATTGCTCGTGAAATAACTGCCTGACGCGCAAAGCATAAAGCAATGGCTAATCACAGGCTGCTTTTTCGGAGCAGCGATCCGGCCACTTTTGCGCCGACCGGCTTCTTGGCAAGATCTTCAAAAAGCATATATTGCGACCTCTTTCGGAAATCTCCGGTCTGGCATGATCCACTTTTCCCGATTTTCGCGCATGTGAGATTGAATGGATGAGTTTGACCTGCACGGCGATATCTGTTTCCTAAATCCCTACACTGGAGGAAAGAAAATGAACACGGCACAACGTTTACTTCGCACCGTCCTGCTTCTGGCTTTGATCGCGCTCCCGGCAGCCCTCATGGGGTGCGACTCGAACGAAGAAGAAAAGGACCCGACGGCAGACGGTAGTTGGACGGGTTCCACCATCGTGAACGCCGTTCCCATCTCGCTCGACCTGACGATGGTGGAGAACAGCCGCATCGTGACGGGCACCGGCAGCTTCAACGTGGGCACGGCGTTCTCCGTGGATGTCAACGGAACGCACAACTACCCGGACATCTCGCTCACCATCCGGGACAACCTGGGCGAGCAACTCAACTTCAAGGGCCTGATGGCCGGCGACGGCAGGCAGATTGCGGGCAACGTGACGGGGGCGAGCATCCCGACCTTTGCGATTACCCTGCGGAAGCAGTAACCCCTGCTCGTTCCGGCCTTACGGTTCCCCTCCGGCAACGGAAGGATCTGTCCGACCGGAACGAGTAGTTTCCCGTTTCTCTCTCTGGCCGGAGCCTCTCCTATGAAACGCCTCTTTCACAGCATCCCCCTGTTTCTGCTCTTACTGGCGGCGTGTGAAGGAGCAGAGGGACCGGTAGGGCCTCCGGGACCGCCCGGCCCTTCAGGCGGGCCAGGGGTGCAGGGGCCGCCCGGCAACGCGAACGTACGCACCTTTACGTTCAACTTCGACAACGGCGATGCGGTCTTTGAGAACGACCTGGCGCGTATCCCTGTCGAGATCCCTGCACTCTCGGCAGATATCGTAGAGAACGGCGCGGTCCTGGCGTTCATGCAGACACAGAATTCGAGCTGGTTTGCCATCCCGTACACCTTCGGCGTCGATGACGACAATGACGGCTTCATCGACTTTGCCTGGGAGTACTCCTATGCCTACGATGTGGGCGCTTTCAGCCTGTTCTTCGAGGTTCAGGGACGCCGGGTCACCAGCATCACGAGCGGCGCCTGCAAGATCGTGCTGGTAGCCGGGATGCCGGGCAAACGCGCTCCGGATTTGCGGTTCAAGACGTACGAGGAAGCAGCACGGGCGCTCGGCCTGGACGACGACTAGCTCCCTATTCGAGTCCGGCTTTCCGAGCTGCCTCACGGATCACTTTCTGCTGCTCTTCGCTGAGCTTGCGCGGAATCGTCACTTCCACTTCCACGTACAGGTCGCCTACGGCCTTGTCCGTCTCGATGCCCTGACCTTTCAGGCGAAACTTTTCGCCCGGCTGCGTGCCCGATGGAATGCTTACCTTGATGCGCTTGCCGTAGGGGTTCTCGATGCTGCGCGAGGCGCCGAGCATGGCCTCGAAAGCGCTGACCTTTACGGGCGTGTACAGGTCGTCGTTCTCGCGCCGGAAGCGCGGGTGAGGATCTACTTCAAAGGTTACATAGAGGTCGCCGCGATGGCCGCCCGGCATGGGGGCAGGGCCGCCATGTCCCTTCAGCCGAATCCTGAACCCCGGACGCACCCCCTTCGGAATGTTGATGCGAATCGTTTCTCCCCTAGGGATCGTTACTTCGGTTTTCCCTCCTTGCAGCGCCTGCTCGAAAGACAGTCTGAGGGTGGTATCTATGCGCTGGCCGCGTGACGGACTTCGGCGAGCCGAACCGGAGGGCGCAGGACCGGGTTCAGCGCCTCCGAAAATGCGGCTGAAAAAGTCCCCGAAACCGCCGGCGCCACCGCCGCCCTCGCCTCCGAAAACGTCGCCGAAGCCGCCTGCCCCGCCCGGTTGCCCGGAGGAGTCCACGCGGATGTATGTGCCATCCGGGGCGCGGTAAAAACGGCCTCCGTTCGGCGTATTGAACGAGCCTCCAAAACCGCCGAACGGATTGTCCCGCATCGCGTCATACTGCTTGCGCTTCTCCGGATCGGAAAGCGCGTCATAGGCTTCCTGAATCTCCTTGAAGCGATCTTCCGCGCCCGGCTTGTCGGGATTGCGGTCAGGGTGGTACTCGCGCGCGAGTTTCCGGTATTTTTTCTTGATCTCCTCCGCCGTCGCTTTCTTGCCTACGCCGAGGATTTTATAGTAGTCTTTATTCTCTGCCATACGAAATAAACGGTCATTGTTACGCCGAAGTTGCACAGCCTGCTGCAGCGTCAGGCACAATATATACTACCCTTTCCTTGCAGATTTTATGCCGCCACAGAAAAGCAAGAAATAATGTCAGACACACCCATCCGGAAGGTATTGGTAGCAAACCGGGGCGAAATCGCAGTACGGGTGATTCGCACCTGCAAGGAACGGGGTATCAGAACGGCAGCCGTCTACAGCGAGCCGGATCGCCATGCCTTACACGTGCGGATGGCGGACGAAGCTTATCGGATCGGCCCGGCGCCTGCCGCCAGGTCATACCTGCGAGCAGAGCGCCTGATCGAGGCTGCCCTGCGGAGTGGCGCCGACGCGGTGCATCCCGGCTACGGCTTCCTTTCGGAAAACGCAGGCTTTGCCCAGGCGTGCGCCGAAGCAGGACTGGTTTTCATCGGGCCGCCTGCCGATGCGATCCGCTTGATGGGCGATAAAACGGCAGCGCGCCTTTTGATGCAGCAAGCCGGCGTCCCGATGGCGCCCGGCACGGCCGGCGCTGTCGAAAGCATGGAAGAGGCAAAACAGATATCCCGGGAGATCGGTTATCCGGTCCTCATCAAGGCGGCGGCAGGCGGCGGCGGCAAGGGGATGCGCCGGGTGGAAAATGCTGCTGAACTCGAACAGGCGCTGGCTGCGGCCCGCAGCGAAGCCGCTTCTTCCTTCGGTGACGGACGTCTTTTTATCGAAAAGTACCTCGTCGAACCACGCCATATCGAGTTCCAGGTTCTCGCCGACGCCTATGGCAACTGCGTTCACCTGTTCGAGCGCGAGTGTTCCATCCAGCGCCGCCATCAGAAGATCATCGAGGAAGCCCCTTCTTCCGTCCTGACGCCGGAACTGCGTGCGCGTATGGGAGAGGCTGCAATCCGCGTCGCGGTTTCCTGCGGCTACGTCAACGCCGGAACCGTCGAGTTTCTGGTAGACAAGGATCTGAACTTCTACTTCATGGAGATGAATACGCGCTTGCAGGTCGAGCATCCAGTTACCGAGTGGATTACCGGCATGGACCTGGTGGCCGAGCAACTCCGTATTGCCGGAGGGCAGCCTCTCGGGTACACGCAGTCCGATCTGTCGATTCGGGGGCACGCGCTGGAGTGCCGTGTTTACGCGGAAGACCCGGAAAACAACTTTCTCCCTGACCCTGGAACGCTGATCCGCCACGCGCCTCCTGCCGGCCATGGTGTACGGGTAGACGCAGGGGTTGAACAGGGCGAGGTGGTGCAGATCCATTACGACCCCCTCATCTCCAAGCTCACGGCCTGGGGACGCACGCGGGAGGAGGCCATTCGCAGAATGCAGCGTGCGCTCGCCGAATACGAGATTGCCGGGATGCCCACGACCATTCCGTTCTGCAGGTTCGTAATGGCCCATGAAGCATTCCGAAGCGGCAACTTTTCGACGCACTTCATCAGCAATCACTTCGCCCCGGAGAAACTCCATGCAGATCCGGAAGCAGAACGCCTGGCCGTGCTGGCCGCCGTCCTCTTCAAGGCAACGCAGGGTCGCGCCGTCCCTACCGCCGCTGCCGCAAACGAAACGGCAGGCGCTCTTTCTCCCTGGACGCGCCGGAGGCGGCTCGGCGGCTGATTTTACGAAAACACATCTGCGAACGCGGCCGGTGCGGTAATCTTCACCCCTTCAAAGGCTGACATACCGGAAACGGGAGACCTCCAGGGGCGATACGTTCATTTTTTATCGTGTGCCCGCTCCCTTCCTTCAGAAGCCCGTAAAGAGCATTTCATCTGGTTCCATGAACCCCCACGCTAGCCGTCCCGTTTCAGCGCCAGCGTGACCCCGTCCGCGATGGGCACCAGGCTCAGATAAATCCGGTCGTCGTGCAGCAACTTGGCGTTAAGCACGCGCATGGCCTGCGTATCCTCATCTTTCACCGAGGCGTCCGCCACGCGCCCGCGCCGAAGTACGTTATCGATGGCGACTAGCCCGCCGGGCCGCAGCAGTTTCAGCGCCCGCTCGTAGTAGGCATCGTAGCGGACCTTGTCTGCGTCGATAAAGGCGAAATCGAACGTTCCCCCCTGGCCTTCCGCCAGGAGCGCATCCAGCGTTTCAACCGCCGGCGCGATCCGCAGGTCGATCTTATCCGCAACCCCGGCATCACGCCAGTAGCGCCGGGCCACAGCGGTGTATTCCTCGTTGATGTCGCAGGCGACAACCTTCCCGTCCGACGGCAGGGCAAGGGCTACGACCAGGGAGCTGTAGCCGGTGAACACGCCCACCTCCAGGGTTTTCCTGGCTCCGATGAGCCGCACGAGCATCGCCATGAACTGCCCTTGCTCCGGCGCAATCTGCATGTCCGACGAAGGGTGACGGGCCGTTTCCTCACGAAGCCGCCGCAGAATATCCGGCTCGCGCAGAGAGGCAGCCAGCATATACTGGTAAAGTTTATCCGATAGTTCGAGCGTTCGCGTAGCCATGACAAGAGCATAAGTTGGGTGCTTGTAAGAACCATCCGAGCCGGGGATCCATTCGTCAAGATACCAAAAGCAGGCGTAAAAATCGGAGAAACCGGTTGCTGAACGCGCTTTCCCTCCAGCGCTCGTTGGAAACTCGCAGGCTAAAGGTTCGTGCAAAAGGCAACACCCTCCTACCTTACATTGCCGGTTATGCTCCAATCTCTAACGGTTTCCCGTCCTCGAAAACCGGGCATCTGCGCCGGAAAAGCCTTTGCACTCCTGTTCCTGCTTTTCAGCGGATCCGTAACGGCAGCATTCGCACAGGATGGCGTCATGGCATCGGTGACAGAGGAGGGACTGGTGATCCGGAACCTGGAAATGGAACGGACGCTCGCTTTCAACACGACGGGGCAGCCTTCGTCCATTGTTTCAACTTCGATCAAATGGGCGGCAGGAAACCGCGAAACGCTTGCAGCAGAGGCGCCTGCCTGGTTTGAGTTTGTCCTGAATGGAACTCCCGTAACCGCTCTTGATCCCGTATGGCTCTTCGAGAGGCACACGGTGGACGAGATGAAACACGGCGGCATCGAAGTGAACGCGCGGTTCAGGGCCGCCGAAGGGCCGGTTCAAGGCTTGCGACTCGTCTACACCGTGCAGGCGTATCCGTCCACCACCGTTTTTCGGGAGCGCTTGCAACTCGAAGCGGCAGAGGGGGCGACCTTTACGCTGAATTATCATGACGGAGGGGTTCACGTCATATTTCCACGCTACGCCTTCGCCCATCCTGCCGGGGCACAGCCTGAGACGCGCGAGGTCCGACTGGCCGGCTGGATCGACGAATTGCTTGACGTGGAAGGCGACGAGCCTAGCTACGAAGAGCGCGGCCGGGGCGAAGGCTGGCGCGAGGGCGCCAACCTCGGGCAGAACTATATGTACCACCCGAACCGCCGCGACCTGACCGTGTCTGCCGGAGAGCAGCAGCGCTTCGTCGGCCCCTTGCTTCTGAACCGGCTGCCGCAGGAGGCATACGGCTGGATCCTTACCTACGAGCACGGCACGCCGGATCGGTCCCCGGAGGAAGCCTTTGTCGTGTTGCAGCAGGAAGCCCTGCCAGGCGTTACGGTGAATGCCGTGCGTGTGCAGCGCGGCGCGTATGTGGACGGGGAGCCTGTCACTGCCGCCCAGCCTTTTACCACGCTCTGGTCGGAGGTCGCTCTTTTTGAAGGCGAAACGGTGGATGCCGGAGAAGCCCTGTTCTGGAAGTATCTCTTTTTCTGGATCACCGACGAACCCGCCTCCCGAGAGCCGCTCGTCTATTACAACACCTGGGGGATGCAACGGGATGAGCAGCGCAAGAGCCGCGATGTTCACGGGGTGCTGACGCTCGAACGCACGCTGCAGGAACTGGCCCTCGCCGACGAACTGGGCATCGACCTGTTCGTCCTCGACGACGGCTGGCAGCAGCATTTCGGCGACTGGAGGCCGCACCCGGATCGCTTCCCCGACGGTCTGGAACCACTCCGGCGCGAACTGGAGCAGCGCGGCATCATCTTCGGCCTCTGGATGGCGCCGATGCACGCCGATCTGGATGCCGACATCGTAAAACAGCACCCGGACTGGCTCATCCGCACGGAGACCGGTGAGCCGATCAAGGCCCGGTGGGACCGCAACGTCTTCTGCCTCACCGGGGACTACCTAGATTATCTGATCGAAACGTCCAAACGGTTCATCGATCAGGGTGTCCGCGTTTTTAAGTGGGATGGCGTGGACGAGCACTACAACTACGACGAGCAGACCTGGTGCGAACTGCAGAACCAAGACTACGGCGCGGCGCAGCCTTCCCGCGAAGAGAGGGAAACCCGTTACCGGTATGAATTCGTCCGCTACATCACCCGCGCGATTCAGGAACTAAAGGCGCACAACCCGGACGTGGTGGTCGAGTTCGACGCTACCGAGCCGGGCCGGAGCATCGGGCTTGCCATTCTCAGCGAAGCCAAGTATTACTGGATGAACAACGGCGCCTCCTGGTACGGCGACCGCACCCGGTTCCGCGTCAAGTCCATGCGGATGGTCCCGAACCTCTACCACGACCTCATTCCACCCGTCTTGCAGAGCGCAGCCAACTACCCCCACAATGATCCGCTGTACCATGCGCAACGTTATGCCGTCAATACGTCGCTGCTCGGTGGGCTGGGTTTCTGGGGCGACTTGACGGCCATGAGCGCCGAAGACCGGGCGCGGGTGGGCGAGGAAGTAGCCATTGCAAAGCGCGTCATCGACCGTGTAGCCGCCCTGCGCCCGCAGGTGTTTGGTTCGGTCGGCAGTTCGCCGGAGATCTATACCTATGTTGACCCAGCAACGGCGGAAGGTCAGGTGATCGGGTTCAGCGGGGCTGCGCTTCGCTACGAGCACCGGGTTCCTGCCAACACCGACAACCTGATGGCTGTGCTGCGCAATGCCTATACCACCGATTCGGCGTCGGTTACCCTGCCGTTTTATTTCGTGATACCGGACGACACCCGCGAAGCCTTTTTCATCCCCGGAGGCGACCTCGACGCAGGGATCGTCTCCTCGACGAGTTGGCTCAAGGATGCGCGGGTTGAAGGAGAGGCGCTTACGTTCGTCAACGGAGCGCCAGGCGTCCATCGCGTGCGCTGGAACGCTGAACTGGGCGAGCCGGCGGTGCAGGCCCCAGCCTCTGTGCGCAGCCGTGTGGATACCGGCGCTCTCGCTTACGGGCGCTACCTCGTTGAAATCACCACCACCCAGCCGGACACACAGGTGACCGTGACGAGGAAGTGAGCGCCCGCAGATGAAAAACCCGTGAGGACAACGTTTTTTCGGGAACGAAGCGGCCTTATGCAACAGTTCAAAGGCCGCCTCTGGATTTTAGGCGTTGGCGTGCGTATGTTACGGCCCGCCGTTTTTCCTGCCCGGGTGGCGAAATTGGTAGACGCACCATCTTGAGGGGGTGGCGCTCGAAAGGGCATGCTGGTTCGAGTCCAGTCCCGGGCACCAGAGAAGGCCCGTTTCCTTGATTGGAGACGGGCTTTTTTCATGTCTTATCCCAGGCTGTCGTCGCGAATCTGGTGGATGACTTTGCTGGTTCGGGAAGGGTAGGAGTCGCCCACGTGAAAGCGAAGATAGTCCTCTACGAGCGCCTCCAGTTCCCGGTAGACATCTGCTTCGAGGCGCATACGAAGGACGGTATCCAGGTCGGCGCGGGCGCAGATGGCGAAAGCGCGGAGCGCCGCCCGTGAGCCTGCCCGCGCTGAACCTGTGGGCGCCTGCCCGGGCGCTACCTGCCCGCTGTCCAGCAGCAGCACGCCCCCCTCTGGCGGGAGGTTCTGGACCGTCTCGCGGTCGAAGCCGGCGAAAAATCCCAGGGCTGCCGCCAGACGAAGTTGAAAATAGGGAAGCACGTTGGCGAAGCGCACCTCCGCATCATCCAGCCGGTGCAGCGATTGCAGCAGCAGGTTGAAAACGAGGGGGTTTTGCTCCTCCTCGTGCAAGAGCGCCCCCACCAGTTCGACGATCCGCAGGCCGATGGCAATGCGCTCCAGGTCGCGGGCGATTCGGTAGAAGGGTTGCACGTGGGCGCTGTCACTCAGCGTTTGCAAACTGCGCGTCGGCTTGTAGTAAAAGACGACCTGTGTGTACGAAAGCGGCTGGAGCGTCGATCCGAACCTGCTTTTCGTCAGGCGTGCGCCTTTTGCCAGCACCGAGATCTTGCCCTTCTCGCGCGTGAAAAGCGTGGCAATGCGGCTCGTTTCACCATACTTCATGCTTCGCAAGACAACCGCTTCCGTGCGTACGATCATGGCCTTACAGGTTTTTTTCGGCAGGAAGCATTCACCGTTTCCCTATCCATGCCGCCGGTCGTGATCTGGCCGGCCTCCGGACCCATGCGGCATTTCGTTTTGCCGTGCGCCCTGCTCCTGCGCCCTCAGCCGCAGAGAAACGGTCGTTCGCAGGCATGGAGGGGGAACTGCCCCGATTCCGTTCCGTCCTCGAACTGGAGATCAAGGGAAATGGTTGCCGCGCCCTCATCCAGCCCCTCATTGAAACGGATCGAGCCGCCTCGCGCTGCTGCGCACACGCCTGCCCGGTCGCATTTTTCCGCCCAGACGCCTTCCATGCTGCTGCTCGCCGGGTCCACGCGGAGCACAGAGGGAACGACCGGCGCGGAGACGCCCACGACGTAAAGCCGGAGATAGCGCTGCTCCAGCGCCTGTTGGAGCGCCTCACAACTCGTCGGCTGCACGGTCAGGTAGACTTCAAAGGCCGGGCCGTCGGTCGGGCCGCAGGAGGGGAAATAGTAGGCATGGGAAAACGTGGAACCGTTCTCATCGCCCAGGAGGTTGCAATGCAGGCCCGATGCCGACAGCATAAAAATCAGGAAGAGCCGGCAGGTCTGCACGATTTTCAGGTTCATGACAATCTCTACGGCAGCTTTCAGAAGGGCTTTCCTTGCAAAGGTAACGGGGGCAGGACCGCCGGGCAACCCACAAATACTCCCCTCCGGGCAAACCCGCTGCTACCCTCCGAGCGACCACCCTTGCCGGTACTCGTAGTGGAGCAGGGCGTTGGCCTCCGGGTTGTTCGTGATCTGCATAGCCTTGCTGTCCCACGTGATGGGCATTCCTGCCCCGGCATGAACGGCTATCGTTCCGAGCAGCACCGCTTCGGTAAGCGGGCCGGCAAACCCGAAGTTTGATTCGGTAGGGGTCCCTTCCTTGCAGGCGCGGATCCATTCCTCATAATGTCCGATCGAGCGGGGCAGGGTTTCGGGCGGACGCTGATATTCCTGATTGCGGCGCTCCGGGATCAGGCGCGGGCGCTCGCCGCCCCACCCTTCGACCAGCATCGTCCCCTTGTCCCCGACGAAGAGGATGCCGTCTTCGGGGTTGAGCGCAACGCCCGGCTCCAGCGCCTCCGGCCTGGCCGGCAGGATGCCGCCGTCGTACCAGTGCAGCATGACGGGCGGCATACCCTCGCGTGCGCCGAAGCGGTAATGCACCCGCGAAGCTACCGGCACGCTCTCCGGATACACCGGGGTCGAGGAAGCATAGATTTCCTCCGGCGGACCAAGATCTAACGCGGAAAACACAGGAGCCAGGTTGTGAATGCCCATGTCGCCGAGGCCGCCTTCGCCGAAATCCCACCAGCCCCGCCACCGGAAAGGCACGTAGGCCGGATGGTAGGGACGGTAAGGCGCCGGGCCGAGCCAGAGATCCCAGTCGAGGGTTTCCGGGACGGGCGGGGTGTCGGTGGGGCGCTCGACGCCCTGCGGCCACCACAGGGGCAGCTTCCCGCTGTGTGTGGGCCGATCCGACCAGACATGCACCTCCTGCACCTGGCCGATGGCGCCGTCCGCCAGCCATTCCTTGATCTGCCGGTTGCCGTCAAAGGCCATGCCCTGGTTTCCCATCTGGGTCGCTACGCCTGCTTCTTTTGCCGCGCGGGCCAGCACCCGCGCCTCATGGACGGTGTGCGTGAGTGGTTTTTCAAGGTATACGTGCTTTCCGTGCGCCATCGCCGCCATAGCCGTGACCGCGTGCGCATGGTCGGGAATGGCAATCACCACGGCATCGATGTTGTTTTGCTCCTTGTCCAGCATTTCCCGGAAATCCTTGTACCGGGCGGCATCCGGGTAACGCCTGAACATCACATCGGCGCGCTCCCAGTCCACGTCGCAGAGGACAGCTATGTTTTCGCTGCTGACCCCCTCGATGTCCTCGATGGCGCGGCCTCCGGCGCCGATGGCAGCAATGTTCAGCTTGTCGCTGGGGGCCGTGAAGCCGGGGCCGCCCAGCACATGCCGGGGCACGATCAGCACGGAGGAGGCCACCGTGGCGGTCTTCAGAAAGTTGCGGCGTGAAAGCGCACCGCGCAGATTCAAATTGGGTTTTTCAGCCATGTCAGGAAGGGAAAGTCAGCGTGGAGCCATGCAGAAAAGGAGTTAAAAACTGAAACGCCGCCGGTGGAAGGGGTTCCTGAAAGCATCGCACGGGGCGATTTGAACGTTTATTCCAAGATCTTTCCAGAAAGAAAGGCACCTCCTTCAGGCGCTCGGTGTAGGAAACTCGTCACTCAGGACTTCATTATTCGAAATTAACTATCAGAGGCATGATATGGGTATTTTTGATTTTTTGAAAAACAGCGGACGCGACGCCAAAGAGCAGCAAGAACTAGCCGAGGAAATCCGCGTCAAGCTGCGCGACACGCTGAAAGGGCATTTCCAGGAACCGCGCGTCTCGCTGCAGGACGGCACGGTAACCCTGTACGGTACTGCCGATTCTGACT
This sequence comes from uncultured Rhodothermaceae bacterium, assembly GCA_965365465.1. GTDB lineage: Bacteria > Bacteroidota > Rhodothermia > Rhodothermales > DASSAV01 > CBDUBU01. The sequence continues at coordinate 9,483 of CBDUBU010000009.1, read as the reverse complement.
CCGCACGGGAAAAAGCGGTGCTGATCGCCGGCAACTACAAGGGCGTCGAGCGTGTCAATGACGACAATGTGAAGGTGAACCGGCAAGCTTCTGCCTCCAGCGGCCCGGCTCCCATGCAAAAGGCAAACTTCTACACGATTGAGAAAGGCGATACCCTTTCAAAAATCGCGCAGGAAAAGTACGGCGATGCCAGCAAGTGGCGCGCGCTTTTCGATGCCAACAAAGAGGTCATTGAAGACCCCGATATGATCTACCCAGGCCAGCAGATCCGCATTCCAGCGAACGTTTAGGAGCGTGATAAATACAGGGGCGCGGGGCTGCTGCCGGAAAAACTGCTTTTCGGAAGCGCCTCCCTACCCTGCCGTCCACAGTAATCGCTCTCTACCGAAGAGAGCCGAGAAGAAGCCGGACAGGTAGCCCGGCTTCTTCCGTATTGAAGATTATCAATATAATTTATGATCCATATTGACAATCATCGATGTATCCCATAAGTTTGCTTTGTGAACGCAGACGCACACATACTACCAGAACGCAGGAACGGGACGGGCTGCTGCAACCCAAGAGGCGCTTCAATGCTGCCGGAGCAAGTGGCCGAACGGCTGGGGAACGCGCTCAAGGCGCTCGGTCACCCGGTGCGCATCCAGATGATGCATATTCTTTCCCATATGAGCGGAGAGGTATGCGTCTGTGATATCGAACGGCATTTCGACATCAAACAGCCAACTATTTCCCACCACCTGCGCACCCTGCGGGAGGCCGGACTGGTAGAGGCTGAACAACGGGGGCTGTATATGCACTACCGGATTCTGCCCGAAATGCTGGCCTTCGTGCGGCGTCACCTCGAAACCCTGGGATAATCCCTTTTTTTGCCCTATTACATTGATACTTGTCGATATAACACATCCTGAAACTTCTTTTCACACAGATTAACGAGAACATCACCATGCATATTCAACCTTCGACCCCTATGGAATCTGAAAATGTCCTGTCTTCCGAAGCGACTTGCTGCGACAGTTCATGCTGCGCTCCTGATGTCGCGGAGGCGCATACTGAAATGACTATCGAAGCGGCTCCCGCCGAAGCGCATCGGATCAAGGAAGGCGTAAGAAATTATTACGCAGAACGCGCCGCTGCCGGGTCCTCGTGCTGCGGCGCGCGGCGCGGTGAGCCGAACCGTTCAAACCGGATCAGCGCGGCAGTCGGTTATTCCGAGGAGGAGCTTAACGCGGTCCCCGATGGAGCCAATCTCGGATTAGGCTGCGGCAATCCGACGGGCATGGCCTCCATTCCGGAGGGCGCCACCGTACTCGACCTGGGTTCCGGAGCCGGGTTCGACTGCTTTCTCGCGGCGCGGCAGGTAGGCCCGCATGGATACGTGATCGGCGTGGACATGACGCCGGAGATGCTCAACCGGGCGCGGGCGAACGCCGGGAAGGGCGGTTTCCGGAATGTGGAGTTCAGACTTGGCGAGATCGAGGCGCTGCCGGTTGCCGATGCTTCGGTAGACGTTGTCATCTCCAACTGCGTCATCAACCTCTCTCCGGAGAAGCGCCGGGTTTTCGCCGAGGCATACCGGGTGCTCAAGCCGGGAGGGCGGCTCCTGATTTCCGACCTGGCGCTCGCCCGGCCGTTGCCTGATGCTATCCGCGAGAGTATGGCGGCCTATGCCGGCTGCATCGCCGGAGCAGAGCTAAAAGAAGATTACCTGGGTCTCATCGAGCAGGCCGGGTTTGCGGACATACAAATAGTTCAGGAAACCGATTACCTGTCGGCCGTCTCCGGAGAGAGCATCCTCGAATGGGTTACGGCTGAACTCCGCAACGAGATTGCACGGGAACTGAAGAAGGGAACTGCGGTCGTCAGTTTGCAGATCGTTGCTGCCCGTCCGTGAGCGGATACGGGAAAGGGGCAATCTATGAAGCGTTCTTGTCACCGGAGGCGTCGCCGAGCACGTCTTCTACGTACAGCTTTTCGACCAGCGTGACGACCACGACAAGCAGAGGCGTGGCGAGCAGGACGCCAGGCACGCCCAGCAGCGCCCCTGCTAGCACCGCAGCCGTCAGCGTGAGGGCAGGAGGCAGTTCTACCACCTGCTTCATGACGAGCGGCATGACGGCGTTGCTTTCGAGTTGCTGGATGCCCAGATAAAGCAACGCGACGTAGAGCGCCTGCGTTGGTCCGATCGTAAAGGCAAACAGGATGGCAGGCACAGCGGACAGAAAAGGCCCCAGCAGGGGAATGAACTCCAGAATGCCTGCTATGAAACCGAGGGAGAGCGCCAGCGGAATGCCGAGCAGCATCAGGCCCAGCCAGGTAAGAATGCCGATAATGGTCATCGAGATGAGCTGCGCCGTCAGCCATCCCCAGAGCGCGTTGCCTGTATCCTGCAATACCTGCCGGGCGCGGGCGCGGCTTACGGGCGGCACGAGTTTTACGATCCCATCCGTATAAATGCCCGGATTCACGGCGAAGTAGATGCCGAGGGCAATGATCAGGAGAATATTCGCCAGAACACCCAGGGCTGTCGAGAAGAAGCCCGTAACACGCGATAGGAGGCGACCGCCTCCCCCCATCATTTCTGAGGGGGCGGGAACCCGCTCTACCAGATAGGCGCCCCATTTGTATTGCGAGATCTGCTGCTCGAACTGATCCAGCGAGGCCGGCAGCGTATCGCCGAGTTGATCCATCTGCGCCGCCACGCTCGGAGCGATCAGCCATCCTGCCAGGCCGAGCACTCCCACCAGCAGGATCACGACCACCAGCAGCGACCATCCGTAGGCAAGCGGGGTCCGCTCGCTCAACCGCCTTGCCAGCCCGCTCAGGATCACGGCGAGCAGAACGCCGGCAAAGATGATGAGGAGAATGCCGGCGACCTCCCTGAGAAACAGCAACACCAGGATCACCGAAACGGTGATGCCTACCACGATGAGGGTTTTGCGAGTAAAGGGATCGGGCTTACCCGCCGCTGCATTGCCTGCGTCTCTTTGGTCCATACGTATCGCCGGGTAGAATTGCCGCTGCCGCTTCCATGCATTGTACCGCTTTCCACCTTTCCGGTGCGGATGCGGATGCAACGATTTCCCAACGATCCGGCTTGCTCTAGATGTCTGATGGGATCACATAGAGCAAGCGCCCCGGTGTGGGCCGGAGCGCTTTTCTCCTCGAAACCGCTTTTTTGTATCAGTCGAGCTTTGTCATGCGGACGGTGAGGGAAGCGTCGCCCTCGGTAAAGGTTGCAAACAGGTTGCCGTTTACCTCACGCAAGGCCGCCGTGTACGTCGTTTCGCCTGCGGCGACGGCGGCCCCACGGGTGATTTCAGGGTGCAGGATCAGCTTTGCCCCTTCGGTCTTGTAGGTCCCCGCCGTGCCGAGAAACGGCAACAGGTTGTCCGGACGACCGGGTTCCGGCACGCCGTTGGCGCTGTACCGGTTCTTGCCGAAGATCGCCAGGACCGGCGCGGGCGTATCAACCGTCCAGTCCTCGCCGGGCGCCGTGTAGCGCAGATAAGTCACTTTCCACTCTCCCTGCAACTTCGGCGCGGACTGCGCCGCGACGGGCGCGGGCAGGAGCGCAGGCGCAAAAATCAAAAGCGCGAGAAAACAAGAAACGTTGGCTGTGAAGAGCCGTTGCACGAAACGCATAGCAAAAAACCTCCAGCTTGGGAACACATAGGTAGAGATTTTCTTGTTCGATGCCCTCTCCCGAAAGTTGCGACTTGTCACAAAATTTATAAGCAGCCTGCCCGGCGCCGCATCCGGAGGAGCGCTGCAAGTCAGCAAAACACGCCCAACGTTGACATGACCTGCGCTGCGCCCTCGATCCAGGCATTCAGGCAGGCTGAGAAACTGTCCGGCGCTGCAAGGTTGGCAGGCGTTCACGGCGGAGCCGGCCTGCCAACCTTGATGCTCCCGCATGATCTCCGTCGTTCCAGCCGGCTGAAAGGTGAAGGCGTCGGCAGGAGCATTCATGCGGTTCCGGGCTTCGGGGATCCTTCGCGTCCGCTCAGGATAACAGGCGCGGGGGGGGAGGCGGTTGCTTTCAGAGGTTGGCGCCCCCACCCTTCTCATCTCCTAGAAACTGAAAAGCAACCCGCCGCCAACCGAGAACAAATCGGTGTCGCCCCCAAGCTTGAACTTTGCCTGCACGAATGGCTTGAGCGATCCGGCGCTGAACGTGGCGCCGCCCACGATGCCGAGGCCCACCTCTGAGTCGCTCACGTCCCCGAGCAGATCCGTGCCGGTATCCACTGAAGCGCGCGAATAGACAAAGCCGGCTCCCACGTAGGGGGTGAACATCTGGTTGTTCACGCCGAACTCATAGAGTGCGTTCACATCGATGGTCCATAACGAGACATCGCCATCAACCATGTAATAGTCGAAGCCCGGATTGATCTTGATGGGCAGGGCGGGCGTGGAGAAACGCAGGTCAGCCCCTACGAACAGTTCCTCTACGTCGCCCAGGTCGATCCCGATGCGGGGCCCGATCTCGATGCTGTTCTGCGCCTGCGCCTGTCCTGCTCCCATGCCCAATACGGCAATCATTCCCGCCAGCAATGCGATTTTCCTCATAAGAATCCTCTTGAAAGTTAGTTCTTGGCGTTGTTGAGGTGACGAGTGTACTTACGCAAACCGCGCTCGTTCAACCCCGTACGGTGTTTTACAGAGAAGGGTTACAAGAACGTCAACGCCGCATCAACATAAAGCGCAGTTCCGGGGGAAGGGCCGACTTTCCAGGGTTGAGATGCCCTGCTGTCCGGCGAACGCTGCTTTTCGCAAAAGAGAGAAAATCATTTCCACATCTCCCAGAGGGCCATCGAGGTCATGGCAATCACGCACACAAACGTGGACAGGCCCGCCAGCATCATCACCAGGGCCAGGGGCAGCGCCATGCCTTCTCCGAGGTAACGCATCCCCGCCATCCCGCCGAACAGGAGCAGCGTTGCCGCGAACGGCTCGACAGCCAGCGCCGCCTTGAGGCCGGGAGGCGCCGAACTGAACAGAAACACACCTCCGACGGCGAAGAAGATCAGCGCGAACGAGGTGACGTGCGTGTGGATGATGTTTAGCATCTCCAGCGATCCCTTCTCGTATTTGATCTCCTCGATTTCTTCCAGCGGCTCCTCTTCGTTGCCCCGAAACTGATGCACCGTTCCGGCGGGCGTGCCATGTGTCGTGAAGGCGACAAAGTAGATGCCCGTCAGGTAACCGATCGTGACGGTGACGAGAAAAGCCGTAACGAAAAGGCGCGCAGCGCCCCGCAGCTCGCGCAAGGTAAAGGGAAGAGGATCCATGGTTGAAGATCAGCGCAGCGTAGCCTTTTCCGCCTCATAGGTGAGCGCCGGCGCATCCTGCCGGTACCGGTTCGTAACTACGTAAAGCACCTTTTTGACCCCGGCGTTGAGCGCCCGTACGGAGATCGTGGCTCCGCTGATGTTGATGATGTCGCGGTTGATACGAATGGGGTCTTCGTAGGTTTTGCCCCGGTACTGGTAAAGGAAGCGAGGGGTGCGCACCTCGCCGCCCCGGCTCTCCCGGTAAACCATGACGGCTGCCTTTTCCACCGAAAAATCCGGCTTCACCCCCACGATGAACGTGATCGGCTGATACTTTCCCAGTTCTTCCGTGATAACGGCATAACCTGAAAACTTCCCTGCCGCGTCGTAGCACAGGACAACCTCGTACGCCGTTTCCAGGTCCCGGCGCCCCAGGACGCGCTTTGCCTGCTCCTGCGCCGGCGCGCTGAGGCGAACCGTCTCGGTGATGTATTGCTCCGACCGGGGAAAGACTTCTTTCAGGGCTTCCTCTACGGAAAGGTACACCTGAACGTCGTGCTCTGTCTGCGCCCGAGCCACGCCGGGCCGGGCCGACGCTGCAAGCAGGAGCATCGCAGCGAACCAATAGCGGATGTATTTTCCTTTGCTGCCCATACCCATTCTTTATGATCATTGCACTGCGCGAGGCAGCCGGCTCCCACTAGAAATAGGTTGCCACGCTGAAGGCAAGCAGGCTGCCCTGACGGGCGCGGGCGCCTCCGGAGGGCGTTTCCCAGTTGAAGCCCCAGTCCAGTTTGAAAACCGTGTCCTCGACCGGGCGGAAGTTGACGCCCAGGGTAATCCTGTCCTGCACCGCGTCATCGAGGTCTCCTGAAAGCGCAAAGTCTACGTAATCGTAGCGGGCCACGAGCGTGAAGACGCTGCCCTGAAGCAAGCGGTCAGCGATGATATGGTAATTGCCCTGCGCGTAGAATCCGTGCTGCGCCTGCGGGTCCAGATCAAACGCATCCAGGCTGGTGCGGGCCCAGGCGTACTCACCGAGAAACTGGAAAGGTCCCCGGTTCAGCGTGAGGTCCCCGGCGAAGATCGAGAGGTTATCTGTTTCGCTGTAGGCGCCGGTATGAGCCGAAGCGCCGAGTTGCACGCCCAGGCGCGGACTCCACGAGAGGCGCCCGGTCACGGCCTTGCTCCGGGTGTTGTCGGCGCGCTGGTTGCCGCGCCCGCTCCGGATGCGCACCCGATCCGGGCGCCCGTTGTCATCCGTATCGGCAAGCAGGGCATCGGTAAAGCCGTTGACGACATACAACTCGTAGTGCACCACGCTCATCTCGCCGGGATACAGCGTGCCGGTAAAGCCCATCCCTGACTCCGAGAGCGTCGTCGGGATGATCTGCTGATCGACGAGCGGGCGTTCCGTCAGGTCATTCCAGGGGCTGTCATGCACGAGGTTGAAGTAGCCGAGCGGGCTCAGGATGATGCCGCCCCGGAAAACCAGCCACTCGCGCAGGAGAAAGTCCATCGCGGCGTACTCCACCTTGATCTCGCCGCCCTTCTCCACATCGCCGCCGTACTCAAATTCGATTTCGGCAGCCATATGCAGCCGATCCGTAATCTCGGAATACAGAAAAGGGATGAAACGGTGCTGCCGGAAGGTGCTCTGTGTCAGATCGATGTCTTTGTCGAAACGGTTGAGCAGTTCATGATCCATGTACCCACCGACCCGTGTGCCACCGCCGATGCGGGCGATGTAGGGCTTGTCGAGAATGCCCTGCGGCACGCCTGCGCGTTTACCCCCCTCCTGTTCCTGAGCGTGCGCCGCGTCTATGTCAAAAAGCGCGAAGAGCGCCGGAAGAAAGATCAGCAGAAGAAGTCCCTGTCGTATATGAAGTCGTTGCATTTGAAGGATTGTAAAAAAAGGTTATTGGTCAGACAAAAGATCGCCCGGTTCCAGAAGCAGGCCGGGCGAGGTGGAAAGGGTAAAAACATCATCCCGGTCGAGCGCCAGGATCGCCCGCGTCCCCGGCAGGAGCCGGTTCAGGTTCGGGCTGATACTCAGGGCGGTGGAAAGACAATCAGCCGCGCCGCAGGTGGGCGCAATCACCGACACGCTGCCATGAAGCGGCGCCGGAGTCAGGTCGCGCGGATCGACCAGCGTGGACCCGGCCTCCTCATAGTCGCCGCTGGTGGCAACGGCTTCCTCTCGCAGCGAGACCACCCCCAGCAGCCCGTCAGGCCGGCGCGGGTCCCGAATCCCGATGCGCCACGCTGGTTCGCCGGGCGGCGCTCCAAGAACACGCAAGTCACCGCCTGCATTGACGAGCGCCGCCTGAACCCCGTTTTCTTCCAACACGTCGATAGCCCGGTCCACGGCCCAGCCTTTGGCCGAACCGCCCAGATCCAGCGAGACTTCCGGAGCGGCCTTGCGATACCGGCGGTTGGCGGCGTCCCACTCGCCCCGGCGGTCTTGCTGCGGCGCAGGCGCCTTGCCCGCTTGCACTGCCTGGATGGCAGCGCCTACCGTGGGGTCGAAGCGCCCTTCCGTGAGATCCCGAAAGCGGAGCGCCTCGTCGAGGGCAGCGGCAGTCAATGTATCAAACGGGGCGTCCAACCCGCGCAGGCTGCGGTTCCAGCGGGAAAGTTCCGAACCCGTTTCCTGCACGCTCATCAGGCTATGGATGCGCTGGATCAAGCTTGCGGCTTCCCCAATGGCCGCCTTTGCCGCGCGCCTGTCCGGGTGGTATACCTGAAACCGAACTAGCGTGCCCATCGAGAGGTATACACGCTCCACAAAGGAAACGTCCCGATGCCAGGACCCTGCCCTGAGGGTAGCAAAGGGGGAGCCGGCCAGCGCCACAGCACAGGCAGCCTGGCTGCTGCGCATGATAAATTGCCTTCGATTCATATTCAGAAACCTTCTCCCCCACCCGGAGTGTGAAAAACACCATCAGCAACTACCTTATTTAGACTAAATCTATATAACGTGAAGGCAGGAATCAATCCTCGGCGTGGAACTTTTCCAGCTTCCACGCCCCTTTTTTAGCCCGCGCGCCGCTCCGAACCATGTGTAAACTGTTTACTCCCTTTCGTTTATCCCTGATTGCAGCAGGTATGTTTTTGTTGTCGTCGTGTGATGCAGCCCCGGATGCCGGAGAAAAAGATGAGATCGTGGAGGGGGTGAACCTCACGCAATTGTTTGCCGAGCCTGAACCCTCGGAGATTGCTGCTATTCTCGAAGGGTGGCAGCAACGGGATGTATCGGTGCAGGGATACATGGAGGAGTACGACGCCAGGCTTGGCTTCGGCGGACGGGCCGTGCAGGCCCGGATCATTTCACATACGGTCGGCGAGGCGCGTCACTACGGCGCCATACTCACGCCGGAAGGCGCCCTGCCGCGCAGCCTGCCGGTCCTCGTCTACGCACACGGCGGGGCGGACGGGGTTAACGTCGACGAGGCGCTGCTGTATCTGGGGGCCGGGCTGCCCGGAGCACAGAACAGTTTTGCCGTGGTGGTTCCCTCGTTTCGTTCGGAACCGCTTACCTTTGGACAAAACCGGTATGTTTCGACCGGAGCGCCCAGCCCCTGGGACTACGATGTAGATGATGCGCTGGCGCTGCTGAATGCGGCGCTGGAAACGACCCCGGCGGCAAACCCGGAACGCATTGGCGTCATCGGACTCAGTCGCGGCGCGGGCGTCGGGCTGCTCATGGCTATCCGCGACCCCCGCATCGACCAGGTCGTGGAATTCTTTGGTCCGACGGATTTCACGGGCGTGTACGTGCAAGACATCGTGCGGGGGGCGCTTCAGGGCCGCCCGCGCAGCCTGCCCGGCGTAGACTATCTGAATACGGCCTTTATTCAGCCGCTCAGGCAAGGAAATGTCACCGTGGAGCAGGTGCGCCCGGAATTGATCCGGCGCTCTGCCGTCTTTTTTGCGAATCGGCTTCCGATGGTGCAGGTGCATCACGGCACGGCGGACGATGTCGTCTCGGTAACACAGGCGCAGGCGCTCATCGATGCAATGCAGGCGCAGAATCGCACGGCGCCAGACTTCGAGCATTACCTGTATCCCGGCGGCGGGCACAACCCGCTGACGCTCCCGCGCAGTCTGGATCGCACGGGGCTGTTCCTGGTGCGCCTCCTCTCCCCCGGCGCTTTTGCTCCGGCAGCACATTCCTTCTCCACGCCCGGCAGGTTTCGGCCCTACCGCC
>CBDUBU010000008.1:0-31903 GCA_965365465.1 uncultured Rhodothermaceae bacterium | reverse complement strand
TGCCGGGGAGGATCCTGATTCATACGTTCAGCGGGAAGGCGGAAATGCTTTTCGAGCCTATCTGGAAGAAAACAGGCACGACTTCGTTTCGTTCAAGTACGCGCAGGCGCAGCGATCCGGCCAGTTCGATACGCCTGAAGGGCAGGCAGGCGCTATGCGCTCCGTAGTGGAATCCATTGCCTGTATGCCGGATCCGCTCATGCAGGAAACCTATATGCGCCGGGCCGGCGCGGTCCTCGGAGTGCCGGACATCCGTCTGTATGAAGTCCTGGAAGGTATGCTGCAGGAACGGCGGCAAAAGGCTTCGCGGGAGGCTTATTACCATGATGCCAGATCGCAGGCGGAGGACGAACGGGAGGAAGAAACATCAAGCGCTTCGCAGGCAGCGCAGGAGCAAACCCTGGAAAGCAAGGAAGTATCCGCTCCGGAACCTCTGCCGGAGGAAAAGACGCTTGTCCGGTTGATGCTGGAAAAAGGCGAACCAATGGTGGAGTTTGTTCTTGGAAATATGGGCCTTGAGGAATTTACGGAAGGTGCGCCTCGTAACGCGGTAGAGGCAATCCTTCAGTTGTACGAAGCAGGCGCCGTCGATGCCCGGCATTTTCTGGAAGGGGGTTTCGGGGCAGACCTTCATCGTTTTGCTGCAGAAGTGTTAATGGACCAGCACGAACCATCCGAGAACTGGGAGATCAAACGGCAGATCAGCGTGCCGAGGATCAACGAGGAACCCTTTAAGGCCGCCACGAGCGCTATGACGCTCCTGAAAATAGATCGTGTCAATGAAGCGCTCGAACAGCATCGTCAGAAGATGTTTCGCGCTTCTCAGGAGGGCGCAGAGGTGCGGTCGTTACAGGAAGAGATGATGGAGTTATATAAATTGCGAAAGCGTATCGAACAGCAGGAGTTTATAAACCGTCCAAACGACTGATCGGAGTAGCCCTTGCACCGGAAAAGGCATACAGCTACGCAACCTGAATCATACTGGAAAGACTCATGGCGGAAAAAGTGGAAAAAGAAGTTGCACTTGCAGAAGGGAGTGATGCCATTGAAACAAAGAATAAAAACGGATCGCCTGCCTCTGTCGCTGGTTTTGCTGTGGCGAGAGCTACTGCGCCGCGCTCCGTTCCCAGGCGTGCATCAGTGGATCATCCGGCGCTCTACTTTAATCGTGAATTGAGCTGGCTGGATTTCAACTGGCGCGTAGTTTACCAGGCGCTTGATGAACGGTCTCCGCTGCTCGAGCGCGTGCGTTTTCTCGCTATAGCCGGCAGCAACGTAGACGAGTTTTTTCGGAAGCGCGTCGGCGGTCTCAAGCGCCAACAGGCTGCCGGTGTGAGAGCGCTCTCCCCGGATGGCAGAACGCCTGCAGAGCAGTTGCGTCTTATCCAGACTGCCGTGGGTCCTATGTACCGGACGATTATAGAAACCTGGGAAAACATTCTCAAACCGGAGTTGCAAAGCCAACTGGGACTTCATGTTCATGATTATGAATCCTTGAGCGCTACGCAGAAAAAAGCGCTGCAAGCCCGTTTTCATGCAAACATCTTTCCCATACTTACGCCCCTTGCTGTTGACCCCGGACATCCGTTCCCGTTCATATCTAATCTGAGTCTCTCACTGGCGGTTGTGCTCCGTCATCCCACCCGTGACACAGAACACTTCGCTCGTTTGAAGGTCCCGACCAGCCGGGGTCGATGGATGCCTCTGGAAAAACCGCATCATTTCGTCCCCCTGGAACAAGTAATAGCGCACAACCTGGACGACTTGTTTCGAGGCATGAAGATCGTCAGCGTACATGCGTTTCGGATTACGCGCAATGCGGACCTGCGCCGGGACGAAGAAGAAGCAGACGATCTGCTGGAGATGATTTCCGAGGAGCTTCGCGAGCGCCGGTTTGCTCCTGTCGTCCGGTTGGAGGTAGAGCAGTCGATGCCTGAAAATGTGCGCGAACTGCTCATGCGCGAGTTGTCGCTGCAACCGGAGGATGTTTATGAGAGCCAGGGGCTTATCGACTACTCAAATCTGCATGAAATTGCAAACCTGGACTTTCCCGCCCATAAATATTCGCCGTGGGAGCCTGTAGTCCCGCCCTGTTTTTTACGTGACAGTGAAGGCAAGGAGCAGTTCAGCATTTTCGATGCAATCAAGGCGGGAGACATCCTGGTGCATCATCCCTACGAGTCATTCACCGCCCGCGTTCAGCGTTTCATAGAAGAGGCTGCCGGCGACCCTGATGTGCTTGCCATCAAACTGACGCTGTACCGGACTTCTGAGGATTCACCCATTGTCGAAGCGCTTATGCGGGCGGCGGAACGTGGAAAACAGGTGTCGGTGCTGGTAGAGGTCAAGGCGAGATTTGATGAGGAGAACAATATAGAATGGGGCCAGATGCTTGAAAAGGCCGGGGTGCATGTGACGTATGGCCTTGTAGGGCTAAAGACGCACACCAAAGTTACCCTGGTTGTCCGGGAGGAACACGACGGCATCCAGACGTATTGTCACATCGGTACAGGAAATTATAACAACAAAACGGCGAAGCTGTATACCGATCTGGGTTTACTCACCTGCGCTTCCAGGGTCGGCTCCGATGTGGTTAACCTCTTTCATTATCTCACCGGGTACGCTCCTGAACAGCACTACCAGGATCTTCTCGTGGCCCCCCGCGACATGCGGCGGACTTTTATAAGTCTTGTTGAGCAGGAGATGGCGCACCATAAAACATCCGGAAATGGTCACATCATCGCAAAGATGAATGCCCTGGATGACGGGGAGATGATCCAGCAACTCTATCGCGCATCGCAGGCAGGGGTTCAGATTGACCTTGTCGTGCGCGGGCACTGCCGCCTGCGACCGGGTTTAAAAGGCTTCAGCGAGAACGTTCGCGTTATCAGTATCATCGGTAGATTTCTGGAACACAGTCGTATCTATTATTTCTCCAACAACGGGGACCCTCTGGTCTACATCGGCAGTGCAGATTGGCAGCGCAGAAATCTGGATGACCGTGTAGAAGCTGTCGTTGGCGTAAAGGATCCTGCCCTGCGGGATCGTCTGGTACGGGTGCTCCGGTATGCGCTGGACGACCAACGATCCGCTTGGGATTTGCACCCGGACGGACGCTATGTGCAGCGTATTCCCCGAAAGAAAGCCGAGGAGATAGGATTCCAGGAATTGCTCATGCATCTGGCGGAAGAAAGCGCCACAGACATGTGGGTTCCACCCTGGGATCTCATATAAAAAAACCCTGCCCGGCGCTGAGCCGGGCAGGGCGTAAACGGTTTACCTGCAGATTGCTCCCCCCTAACTGTTTGACCGCGACTGCATCACTACAGACTCTTTCAGGCTTTCTTTTTCATGATCCGGCATCCAACTGGCAACGAGCGTTATCAGTCCGACTCCGGCGCTCGCGCCGAGGAAACTGATAGCCATTGTGCTCTGAAAAATATCGTGCGTGAGTAAGACGATTGAGCCTAGCGCCACAATGATGCCGAGCAGGCGCATACTCCAGCGTAACGTCTGGTCATCCGTGCTTTTGTATGCTGATTCATTCTTCGTGTTCATAAGCACCTCTATCTATATAAACTGCGCTGTGCGCATGATTGCCTTCTTGACTCGTCCTGTAGATGCACGCCGGCGGCGGCCCGCAGGATTCCCTCTATCCGGCAGGTTAACTTGCTTGTTGCAAGATGGCTTCGGCGTTACCAGGGTGTCGCAATCACGTGTGCAGTTTTTGCTCCAGACCTATGAAGCTTGTTCACCTATTCAGCGTATTGTTTTTTGCATTCATACTCGTTCTGACAGCCGGGTGCGGCGGCAGTAGTGAAGACGGGGGATCGGAGTCCGCGCCGCAGGAAGCGACTCCTGTGGCAGAGGCTGGGCAGCAGACTTACACCTCTTATTGCATGGCCTGTCATCAAGCCAACGGCAGGGGGGTTGGAGGGCTATATCCCCCTCTGAGTCAAACCGATTGGGTTGAAGGAGACAAGGGCCGTCTGATTCGTCTGGTTCTGCATGGCATGACCGGGGAGATGTACGTCAACGGAGAGCGCTATAACAATGTCATGACGCCTGGCCGCTTTCTAAGTGATGAAGAAATTGCTGAAGTGTTGACGTTCATTCGCCGAAACTTCGGCAACGATGCAGAGGCCGTCCTTCCGGAGGAAGTTGCTGCCGTCCGTGCGGCGACGCCGGATCAAAAGATGTGGCAAGCATCCGAACTTGAGAAAACGACCGGAATTCCCGGCTTCGATTGAGCCGATCAGTTGCTTCAATCGCCCGATGCCGGCGAAGCAGGAGAGGGGAGTGCAGGGAACATCAGAGCGCCCTGAACCGGCAGGGGGCCGCAAGGCATTGATGAACCGCAACGGCGCCGGTCACGGCAGCACATCGCGTAGAAACATCCGCTGTGCTGTTGCGCGTGCTGTGATGCTCAAAGACAGAAGCAACACGTCGTCCTGGCGTAAGGCGCTGGAAACGTAGGGAGCCAGGGAGCCTGCATCCAGCAGGCTGTAAATCTCGTGCTTGATGGTCCGGTTTTGATGCAGGGTGCTGCTGGTGGACGACCCATGAATGATCTTTACAGAGGCGCGCCCGCGCCGCGCCGCTTCCCGCACCACTCGCAGCACCAGGTCTCTGGCTAGATCGACGGCAGTTCCATGAAGGTCGAGTGTCACCGTTTTACCATTATCCTGTAGAGAGGGAGAAGGCATAAGGCAAACAAGGGTAAAGCCGCTCTAGTCGCTGGTATGACGCGCTGCTTCAAAGTGGATCGCGTGTCAAGCCTCGCCTTCCAGCAGGACGTTGTCCTTTCCGAAAAGGCGCGCCATCCCCTGCATCAATTCCGGCGTCGGATCAACGACGAACTTCCGACTGCGGATGCGTTGCGTTCTTTCAGGCAGTGCATCATCCACGAGGTCAAAGAAGAGCTTGCACTTTCCCCGATTCGTATCGCAGAGCGTGCGGAATTCTTCGATCTGCTGAAGCTTGGTGTTGTCAATATGTATTCGGAGCACGATGGACTGGATGAGCTGTTCGCGCACCTTCCACATAGGCAGTACGTCCGAAGCGACTATTTTGACGCTTCCTCCTCGCACTTCGACTTCGCCCTTGACCAGGACGACCTCGTCCACTTTCACGTAGTTCTGGACGCGGTCGTATTGCGCTGCAAAACAGACCATTTCTCCCTGTCCGGAGAAATCCTCTACCGAAGCGAACACAATAGGTTTGCCCGTTCTAGTTGTTCGTCGCTGGATTTCCGTAATGATGCAGCAGAAACGGTGGGTAGGTCCTCTGCTCTGACCGAAGCCGTTCGTGTTTCCGTTTCGCTCCTGGTGCGCCAGCATCTCCTGTTCCAGCCGGTCGATGTCTCCCAACCGCGCGGTTGAGAAAGCTCTGGCCTCGGCAGCGTAGGCTTCGAGCGGATGGCCGGAGATGTAGACACCCATCAAATCGCGCTCTTCTTTCAGAAGTTTCGCACGCGGCCACGGTTCAATGATAGGAAGGTTGGGTTCCATCATGGTTGCGCCGTTCTGCAGCCCGCCAAAAAGAGAGTTCTGACCTGCGGCCTTATCTGCCTGTACTTTCTGGGCGTATTGAAATGCGAGGTCAATCGCGGCAACGAGCTGTGCGCGATGGCCCTCCAGATCGTCCAGAGCGCCTGCACGGGCCAGGCTCTCAACGGCTTTCTTGTTTACGGTCTTCAAGTCAAGCGATTTGGTAAGGGCAAACAACGTAGTGCTGGGACCCTGCTTTTCACGCGCCCGGATCATGGTTTCGATAGCGCCTATACCTACACCCTTGATGGCGCCCAGGCCAAAGCGAATTTTGCCATTCTCAACCGTAAAATGCGCCTGGCTGTAGTTGATGGATGGAGGAAGCATCTCAATCCCCAGGTGACGCGCTTCCTCGAGAACGACAGCTAGCTTGCTGGTATCGTTCATTTCGTTCGTCATGGCAGCGGCCATGAACTCAGGCGTAAAGTTTGCCTTCAGATAGGCCGTCTGGTATGCAACGACACTGTAGGCGGCAGCGTGCGACTTGTTGAAGCCGTACCCGGCAAAGGCGGCCATCAAATCGAAGACTGTGTTTGCAGTTGTTTTGGCTACCCCCTTTGCGCCTGCGCCCTCTACGAAGATGGCGCGCTGCTTCTCCATCTCCTCCTTCTTCTTCTTGCCCATCGCCCGCCTGAGAAGATCGGCACCTCCCAGCGTGTAGCCGCCCATCACCTGCGCCATCTGCATGACCTGCTCCTGATAAACGGGAATCCCGTAGGTTGACTCCAGGATAGGTTCGAGCATCGGATGGGGATACTGCACAGGATCCTTGCCGTGCTTGCAGTCGATGTACTTGGGAATGTGTTCCATCGGCCCGGGCCGGTACAAGGCGTTCATCGCGATAAGATCGTCGATACAGGTAGGCTTCAGCTTGCGCATCCACTCGCGCATTCCCGTCGATTCAAACTGGAAAATGGCAACCGTCTCGCCGCGCTGGAACAACTCGAAGGTTTTCTTGTCGTCGAGGGGGATATGGTCCAGGTCTATTTCGATGCTGTGATTTTCCTTGATTAGCGCCAGCGCATCATTCAGCACCGTCAGCGTTTTAAGGCCGAGGAAGTCCATCTTGAGCAGGCCAAAGGATTCGACCCACTTGCCGTCATACTGTGTGGTGACCACATCTTCGCCTGCGGTCTTGCTCTTGGAAACCGCTACCGGGACGTATTCGCTGACATTTCCCGGCGCAATGATGACCCCGGCAGCATGAACACCCGTGTGCCGCGCCGAACCCTCCAGCACCTTGGCATAGTGCATCAAGTTTCGGATCTGCGGGTTTTCGTTCTTTAATAACCCGCGAAAATCGGGAACCTCGTCGAGCGCCGAATCCAGGGTAACCTTTGGACCTTCGGGAATAAGCTTGGCGATCCGGTCGGCCTCCGAAAGCGGCACGCCGAGAACCCGCGCAACGTCCCGGATAACTGAACGGGGACCCATGGTGCCGAACGTGATGATCTGGCAGACGTTTTCACGCCCGTACTTCTGGACGACGTAGTCGATCACTTTGCCGCGTCCCCTGTCATCGAAATCAATGTCGATGTCAGGCATGGAGATGCGTTCGGGGGTTGAGAAAACGCTCGAAGAGGAGATCGTATTTCAGCGGATCCAGGTTGGTGACGCCGAGGCAGTAGGCGACCGCGCTGCCCGCCGCCGAACCGCGCCCCGGCCCGACGCTGACACCCAGGTTGCGTGCTGCGGTAGTGAAATCCTGCACGATGAGAAAATAGCCGGCGAACCCCATGGCCTTGATGACGCCAAGCTCGTAGTTAAGGCGATCTACGATAACCTGGGAAAGCTCCGGGTACCGCTGCCGGGCGCGTTCAAAGACCAGGTGCTTCAGGTAAGCGTCGATGTCGTTGTTGAACTCCGCCGGGATCGGGAAGTGGGGCATTAGAAGTTTCCCCATCGGCAGTTCAAAGGTGCATTTGTCTGCAACCTCGCGTGTCGTGTCGAGCGCTTCATCGCGTCGAACGGCATCAAGCTCCGCGAAGGCCGCCCGCATTTCCTCGATGTTTTTCAGGTAAAAATGGTTGTTCTCAAATCGCATCCGGGTCGGATCAGAAAGATCTTTTCCGGTCTGCAAGCAAAGGAGCACGTCCTGCGCGGGAGCATCATCGCGTTCGACATAATGCACATCGTTTGTTGCGATGATTTTTACGTTGTATTCCTTTGCCCAGCCCAAGAGAACGGCATTTACCTTCTTCTGATCTTCGATGCCGTGGTCCTGAATCTCGATGTAATAGTCTTCTCCGAAAATGTCCAGGTAAGCTTCGAAGGCGGCGCGGGCTGCTTCTTCACCCTTCTTCAGAATCGACTGAGGCACTTCTCCTTGCAGGCAGCAGGTAGTCGCAATCAGACCTTTGCTGTGCCTGCGGAGGGTGTTGCGGTCAATACGGGGTTTGTAATAGTATCCGTCGGTGTAGGAAAGAGAAGACAAACGGATGAGGTTACGATACCCTTCTTCGCTGCGGGCAAGCAACACCTGGTGGTAGCGTATACGGTCGCTCCGGTCTTGCATTCCGGAGGGCGTGACATAAAATTCGCAGCCGATGATAGGCCGGATCCCATGCTTCTGGGCCGTCGTATAGAACTCGGGAACGCCGAAAAGATTGCCGTGGTCCGTTATAGCCAGCGCGTGCATCTGCATCTCCGAAGCCCGGCCGATAAGCGTCTTGATGCGGGCTGCTCCATCCAGTAAGGAGTATTGTGTGTGGCAATGCAGATGACTGAAATCGCACATGCGTTTTGGATTGCGGCTTAGGGTGAGTATGTTCGGTCTCTTTTAGCGGCAGCAAGGCGCCACAGGTCCAGAATCTCTCTGTCTGCTTATAAAGCGCCCGGACGACTTGTTAAACAAAGCACACAACAGGTGTGTAATCAAGGTGTGTGGATATCTATGAGCCTGCAAGCATGGCTCGACACTGCTTGCAATTCACAGCCTGAACGCCTTCAAGATCGCATTTGCTTTGATGGATAACCCGCTATTTTTTATTTATCTCGATCCTTACCACCTTGACGATGCGCTTGCCGTTCAGTCAATCGCCGGTATGATGGGCCGTAACCGGTCGTCCCTGCCACGCTGCGCATTTGTTCACAGCGGCGGTGCGTTTGCCGAGCGGCGCCTGGAAGCTGAAGGGTTATTCCCGAAACGAAATGGCAGGGTGCTGATTGCGCAATCCAGAGAGGAAGCCTTCATTGTTGAGCAGGCGATGCGCGAAGTCAACAAACGGATCGTTAGTATCCTTACGGATGCGCAAGTGCCTGCCGTAGGCCTTCAGGGATCGGATCGCCGCTTGCTCCGGTGGAAGGGGGGAGAACTGGTTTCCGCTGAAAAAGCATCATGGCTGGGAGATCTGACTGCGCAGGGAGTCGTGCCTGTAATTTCTGCGCTGGCGTGCAGCCAGGATGGTTCAGAGATAAGAGAAGTAGATCCCGTACAGGCTATGATTGCGTTGGCTGAATCGCAGGAGGGCCGGCCAACCGTTGTGTTTTTGACGCGCAAGGGAGAGGCTTCCAGCGGCGGCGGCATGGAAAACAGGGACCCCAGAGGAGGTGACATACCCGATGCTGCGGCGCTTCAGGAGGCATCGGGGAAGGAGGTGCAAACCCTTGTTATCGACGCTCGCACGTTTTTCGGCGCCTATAATTGTTCTGAAAGGTAAATAAATGGTCAATCCGTAACAAAAAAATGGCTATTTTGGTCATTAGAACGCCCTTTCTTATTGACACCCGGTAGGGAGTGCATTAAGTTTTACGAGCAATACGAAGGACAATGAGCATTTCTCTCGCTCACAAATACCACGATCCCCAAACAGGAGGTGCGCTATGAGTAGGTATGATGATCTGAAGAATTTCGTCGCTGGACTCGAACGTGATTTCAATCAGTTTTATGACAAAAACAATAAAGCTGCCGGAACGCGCGTTCGTAAAGCAATGCAGGATCTCAAGCAGATGGCCCAGGATATTCGGACTGAGGTTCAGGACAAGAAAAACGCTGCCTGAGTACGTGTGTGACATAGCTGATTGTAAAGGGCTATGCGGTGAGCATAGCCCTTTTTATATTCTAATATGACAAGGAAAAAACGCGCCTTTTTGTTCGTCCTGACAGTAGTGTTCCTGGTTGTCAATGCGCCCGCTGCTTTTGCCCAGCAAGAACCTTCGGAGAACGAGAAAAAATCATCGACAGATCTTGTGGCCAAAGTGTCGGCCTCACAGGCGGGATACCAGAACTGGACCAAAGGCGGCGTCAACACGCTGGCCGTGGCGACCACCCTTGAAGGGAAAACCAGTTATGTGCATGACGGATGGGAGCAAAAACACGAAATGAAGCTCGCCTTTGGACTGGTCAAACAGGACACGCTCGACTTTCGCAAAGCAGATGATGTCATTCAGGTGAACTCATCTTTGCAGTATATGGGCGATGGTTTCTTCAAGTATTTCAACCCGACGGCTGCTTCCCAGATTCGGACACAGTTTGCGCCGGGATTTAACTACAAAAACAATCCTTTTGCAAAGATTCCTCAACATCCCCTCGGCGGCCTGAAGGTTCCTGTCAAGGTTTCGGATCTTTTCTCACCTGCAACTTTCACGCAATCACTTGGCCTTACGTACGATCCCGCAGCATGGATCACGCAGCGTATAGGCATCGGCGCCAAGGAAACAGTGGTACTCATCGACCGTTTTCGTGAACTGTATGGCAACGATGATAATGCTGTGCAATTTGAACTGGGCGTTGAATCGAGAACGCAATTCGATAAAGAAGTCCTGGAGAACGTGCAGGTAAAGTCGTCTCTGGGCCTGTTTACGGCATTTAACAAAACGGATTTGCCGGACTTGCTGTGGGAGAATAGCGTGATTATGAAGGTTAACTCGTGGCTGGGAGTTAACTTTCAACTGGAAGCCCTGTACGACCGCGACCTCAGTAAGCGTATGCAATTGAAGGAAGTTTTTTCGCTTGGTGTGTCGATCGTTATCATCTGATTTTTAGAAATGGTCTGGCCAGCCGGGCAGGCGCTCCCTTTCCGGCTTTCCTTCTGCCGGGCCGCTTGCATCCGGCTCCTGGGCGCCAGAGGGTTTCTTAAAGAAAGTCCTGGAAACGATGCTTGCGGTCAGGCTTTTCCAGGCAGAATAGCGGCGCTTAATAATCACCCGGAATGGGTTTCGTTCTCCGGCATGTGAAGCAATCCTTCAGTAGGGCGCGCAAGCTGTGCGCTAACGTGAGGGCGTTCTCTGCAAAGCCAGGGGCGCCGGGAAGGTCGTTGCTGGTGTACTGTGCGCTCGGGTTCGTGCTATGGATGTTTCCGGTCTTCAACATCCTCCACGTCGAATCTGCGGCGGCGGTTGCGTTGACAGGATTCTTCGCTGCCGGGCTATCCGCGCTCCAGTCCCCGATCTTATCTGCAACTCCAGGCAGGATTCTTGGAAGCCAGGTTAGCGCCCTTCTCCTTCCCTGGTCCATGCTGACGGTTACGTTGCTCTGGACGCCCAACTGCGGATATTTGCAGGGACTGTTCTTTTTCCTGTTGTTTCCGATTGTCAGCGTTGTCTTTGGCGTTGGCGTCGCTTACCTGGTCGGCGCGTTCAGGTGGCGATGGAAGAAGACGCTGTTTGCAGGAATCGGGGCGGGCATCGTTTTGCTGGCGCCGCTTTATGACCTCGGGTTGCATCCGCAGTTTTATGTTTACAACCATGTATTCGGGGGCGTGCTCGGACCTATTTATGATGAACAACTTTCTGTTCGACCGGGGCTGTTGTGGTTCAGAGCGCTAACGCTCCTCTGGGCGCTGCTTTGCTTTGCCCTCGGAACGAGACTTCGCCTGAGATCTTCCGGCGGCAGGGGAGGCGCTGGGAATGCTTCTGCCGGGTGGCTTGGAGATCCTCGTCTACCTGCTGTGTGTGCGTTGCTGATAGGGTCCTGTTACTTGTTTGCTGCCCCTCTGGGTATCAATACCCCTGCCTGGTACATACAGCGGGAGTTAGGCGCAGTCTACCGGACAGAAAACTTCGATATCTACTACCATCCGGCTACGCTGTCGGCGTCGGACCTTCAGTTTATTGCAGAGGACCACGAATACCAGTATGCGCGTCTTGCTGGGCAGTTGCGCCTGCGCGTCGGCTCCCGGATCGAAAGCTATCTCTATCCGGATCCGGATGCCAGAGCGCGCCTGACGGGGTCCAGATACACGAATGTTGCTCCGGTCTGGCTCAAGACGCCTCAGTCTCACGTGCTTCTTGCTGCCTACGAAAATGTTTTCCCGCACGAACTGGCGCATGTGTTCTCTCGGGAATTTGGCTTGCCGCTTCTGAAGGCTTCCCTTCAGGTCGGATTGGTTGAGGGTCTTGCCGTGGCGCTGGAGCCACCGGATGGATTGCCCTCGGCGCATGAGCAGGTGGCGGCAGCGGCGCTTGCAGGGGTCGGATATGAAAACCGCGAGCAGATCGATCTGGCATCGGATCTGGCGGCCACGCTATCTCCGTCAGGATTCTGGACAGGTCGGGGCGCAGTTTCCTACACGACGATGGGATCCTTTATCAAGTTTCTGCTGGACACCTATGGGCCGGAACCTCTGAAGCGTGTATATGCACTCGGAGACTTTCAGCATGTGTACGGTAAGCCGGTAGCCCGGCTTGCTGAAGCGTGGCAGGCTTTTTTGTTCGCGCAGCCAATTATAGCTCGCGCCACCGGGGAACTGGTCAACCGCCGTTTTTCAGCATTATCGCTTTTTGAAAAAAGATGCCCCCACTACGTGCCTCGGTTTGTCCGCAGTTATGAAGCTGGAATGGAGGATCTGGCAAAGGGAGACACCAGCAAAGCACTCAAGCGGTTTGATTCGGCTCTGCGGTTGCAGCCTCGCTTTATAGCTGCGCTCTCGGCATGGGGGCAGATAAAACTTGCACGGCAATGCCCCGAAGAGGTTATTGCGAGGCTTGACACACTTGAGTATGACTTCCCATCCGCCGCGATCGAGGCAACGCTCGGAGATGCCTTCGCGGTGCTCGGCAGGCCGGACTCCGCTCGCGCACATTACGAAGCAGCAATCGATGCGTTGCCGTTGTATGCCTGTGATGCGCGCAGCCGGGTAGCGCTGCGACTTCTGGTCGCCGACCGATCAGAGATAAGTCGAATCTTAGTGTCGGGCGCTTCGTTTGAAGACCAGGCACAGGCGCTTGCTCCTTTTGCGCAAGGCAGTCCGGCGGTAAAAATGCTCTATGCGCTCAAGCTGGCTGAAGCGGGCAGGCGCCGGGAGGCAGCCGATGCGTTGCAGAAGGCGCCGGTAGAGGCTGCTCTGCTGCCGCCTTCACAAAAGTTGAGTCTGATCCAGCAACGGCTCGTGTGGCTTGGCCGGTTTTATCACAGAAGCGGCGATCTTGCCGGCGCTGCTTTTTGGGGGAATCAGTCGTCCCAGAGTTTTCTTGAGAACGGCGACCTCAACAGGGCTGCCGAAATGGATGATTTTGCCCGCAAAATGATCTGGCTGCAGCAATCGATGGATCAGAGAACGCAATAGTGGCAGATCGCAAAGAGAACGGCGGCCTGCTTTTATGAAACCAGCTTGCCAATACGGAGCATAAGTCGATGGAAGAGGTTGTGTTGCGCAACAGTTCAGTTCTTTTGTTAGCAATGCTGTTGTGGACGGGCTGTGCCGGACCTAAAGAGTCCGGGCAGGAGAAGAGCGAGCGGCCGGGAAAATCCCGAATGTCAGAGGCCCCCGGTGGCTATATGGACATGAGCCTCGCTGGGTCGAGCGACGTTGTGCGGACTGTTCAGCTATATCTGGGCAACGATGAGCAGCAGCTTCCCATTCTTCCGATGCGATCCGGCGAGCCGCTGACGCTTGAATTTGACCTGATGGGAGATAGAGGCCGGCCCCTATCCGCCTATTTCTATCATGCAGACCGTCAGTGGAAGCGCGACCTTTCGCCCGCCGAGTATCTGTCCTCCTTTCAGCGTGATGATTTGCTGGATTATTCGCCCTCACAGGCAACGGAGTTGCGGTACATGCACTATACATACCGCTTCCCCAACGACAATATTCGGTTCCTTGTCAGCGGAAACTAC
Organism: uncultured Rhodothermaceae bacterium; assembly: GCA_965365465.1. Classification (GTDB taxonomy): domain Bacteria; phylum Bacteroidota; class Rhodothermia; order Rhodothermales; family DASSAV01; genus CBDUBU01. The sequence goes on along the minus strand of CBDUBU010000008.1, from coordinate 18,298 downwards.
ATTCTCCGGATAACAGAGCAGGGCCGGGAAGACGAAGTTCTGTTCGAGCGCGCCTTTTTTCTGACCGAGCAGGCCGTGCCCCTTGAGATGGGCGCCGAGAGCGTTTTGATAAGTGGAGGTGCTTTCCCGTCTACCTTGCCTATCGTGCGGTTTGAGCCTCCGGAAGCCTTCGCCGGCAACGTTTTCGATTATCAGGTGTGCTTCGTGCGCAATGGGCGCTTTGAGTCGGCTCGGTGTACGGATCGTCCTTCCCTTGCATCTCCTCCGGGATTGCAGTTCTATCTGGAGCCTGAGTTTGCTTTCGAGTCGCAGGCTGCAGATTACTTTCTGGATCTGGGCAACCTGCACGTCGGAGACAGGATCGAAGGGACCGACCTTTCAACCTCGCCTTACCGGATTACCCTGGAACCTGATTATGCGCGATTTCCCGGCAGCATACTGGCTCCCTCCTTGAATGGGCAATCGGTTGTGTCAGGGGCCGTGCGGGATACCGCGCAACCGGATCTGGGCGCCGAGTATGTGCTGGTGGGCTTTAGCTTTGTTCCTCCTGAAGAAAGCCCGCTCGAAGGGGAACTGATCGTAACGGGTAGTTTCAGCGATTGGCGGTACGACCCTGCCAACAAACTAGAGTGGGTCGCGGAACGCAGTCGCTACGAAGGCAATATTCTGCTCAAGCAAGGACAGTACGAATACCGTTATTTTTCGCCGGATCGAAACCTGCGAAGGATTTTGAATACCGCGCCGCCGTCGGATCGGCATTCCTACACCGCGCTCGTCTATTTCGACGACATCCGTCTCAACACAGACCGACTCCTGTCCGTTGGAAGAACGATTCAAACCAATTGACGCAGGATGAGGGAGGCGGTAGGGATAACAGCCGCTCCCTTTTCGGCCTGCGTCCCGGTATTCCCTTTGCGCAAAATACATGGTTTAGAAGAACCTGTGGGTTTAATTTCATTTCTGCGGCAGAACCTGCCTTTCGGTGAACACGCTTTCCATGTCAGCAACACAGATCAACGCATCATGAAAGGGGGATCCATTCCATTTGTCTTGTTTTTTGTTCTGACAGCCGCCGGCTGTACGGTTACGCACCGCGCTGTTCAGCCGGAAGAAGTTGCCGATAGTTCTGCGACACGAGCAGGAAAGGCTGCTGTGGGGGTAAGAGCCTACGATAAGGTTGTCACCAGTAAGGCTCGCACGGATGAAGGACTGTTCAAGGTGCATCGCATAGACGATAAGGTGCTCTTTGAAATTCCGGACTCCCTGCTCGGCAAGGAGATGCTGCTGGTGAGCCGCATCGCACGCACCGCCAATAACATCGGTTATGGCGGCGAGGAAACAGGCACACAGGTGGTGCGGTGGCAACAGCACGAAAAAAATGTTCTGCTGCGTGTGGTTACATATGAGAATGTAGCCGACGAAGGGAAGCCCATTTACGAGGCGGTGCGGAACGCCAATTTTGAACCTATCATCAGGGCCTTCAAAATCGAAGCATACAGCAAGGATTCATCGGCTCTGGTCATCGATGTTACCGATCTTTATACGGACGATGTGCCTTTGCTGGGGCTTGAGTCTGCCCGGCGCGAGACCTATAAGGTTCGCAGCCTGGATCGAAGCCGCTCCTTCATCAACTCGGCCAGAAGTTTTCCGCGCAACATCGAGGTTCGCGCCATACTAACGTATGTCGCAGCGGCCCCACCTTCGAACAGCGCTACAGGTTCTATCTCTGTCGAGATGAATCACTCCATGGTGTTGCTTCCTGAGACGCCCATGCAGGCCCGTCTCTACGACGAGCGTGTAGGGTTTTTTAGTGTCATACAGACAGATTACGGACTCGATGCGCAGCGAGCAGAAAAACGCCGTTACATCACACGGTGGCGGCTCGAACCCTCCGACATGGAAGCGTTCCAACGGGGCGAACTGGTGACGCCTCAAAAACCCATTGTTTACTACATCGATCCGGCGACCCCGGAGAAATGGCGTCCTTACCTCAAACAAGGTGTGGAAGACTGGAATAGTGCGTTCGAGGAAGCCGGATTCAAAAATGCCATCATAGCGAAAGATCCTCCGACGCCTGAAGAGGATCCAGAGTTCAGTCCAGAGGACGTTCGTTACTCGGTTATTCGCTATTTCCCTTCCGAGACGCAGAATGCCTATGGCCCGCACGTGCATGACCCTCGATCCGGCGAGATTCTGGAGTCTGATATCGGCTGGTATCACAACGTGATGAACCTTCTGCGGAACTGGTATTTTATCCAGACCTCGGCTGCCAATCCGGAGGCCCGAAAGCCCGCGTTCGACGACGAAGTAATGGGCAAGCTGATCCGTTTTGTTGCAGCCCATGAAGTAGGACACACCCTGGGGCTTCCGCACAACTGGGGATCCAGCGCTGCCTATCCCGTAGACTCTTTGCGCTCGCCCACCTTTACCCGTGTATACGGGACGGCCCCTGCCATCATGGACTACGCTCGGTTTAACTATGTGGCGCAGCCCGAGGATGAAGGCGTGGCATTTCTGCCGGGCGTCGGCCCCTACGACCGCTACGCAATCCGATGGGGGTACCGCCCTGTCCCCGAGGCGGCTTCTCCGGATGAAGAGCGGTCTGTTTTGAACCAGTGGATCCGGACCCATGAGGGCGATCCGATGTATTTCTATGGTCGTCAGACTGGAAACAAGATTGATCCGAGGGCGCAGAATGAAGACCTCGGAGACGACGCAGTAAAAGCAAGCGCATACGGTCTGGCAAACCTGAAGCGCCTCATGCCGCAACTGATCGCATGGACGTCAGAAGAAGGGAAAAATTATGACAACCTCAAAGAGCTTTACGGAGAGGTCGTCACGCAGTGGGGTCGTTATATGGGGCACGTAGCCCGTAACATTGGCGGCGTTTATGAGACCTATAAAACATATGAGCAGCAAGGCGTCATCTACGAGCCTGTCCCTGAGCCCAAGCAGCGCGCTGCCATGGACTTTCTGGTTGAGAATGCTTTCCAGACACCGCAATGGCTGCTGGATCCGGACGTTCTGCGGCGGATCGAGCACGCCGGCGCCGTGGAGCGTATGCGAAGCCAGCAAATGAGTGTGCTGGAGACGGTTCTGGAGCCTCAGCGCCTGGCCCGCATGATCGAGGCGCAAGCCGTGTCAGGGGCCGGCGTTTACGCTCCGGAGAAAATGCTGGAGGATTTGCGGCAGGGCATCTGGAGTGAATTGCAACAGCGCACGGCAATTGACGTCTACAGGCGCGGCCTGCAACGTGGCTATCTGGAGCAACTGGAAAGCCTTATGACGGAGGAGGTCACGCCGCCGCCCGCCGCCGCCCGGAGTTTTATGGGGTATACCCCGGTGAACGTGGAACAGTCCGATCTGCGCGCCTACGTACGCGGCGAGCTGGAAAGCCTGAAGCGCGATGTCAAAAAGGCGCGCCCGCGCACACGAGACCGGCTTACGCAGCTTCATCTTGAGGATGTGCTGGTCCGCATCGACAACATTCTGAATCCGCCATTCAAGGCTGAAAAGCAGTAGCGCTCAACTAAGGGGTAGATAATGAAAAGATGGATCGTATTCTTTGCAGGGTTTGTTGTGCTGGCTGTTGGTTGCGGAGGCAACGAGAAGACCAGTGAAGCGCAAAGACCATTGATCGGGGTGTCCTTGCTTACCACCACAAATCCTTTCTTTTATGAAATGGGAGAGGCTATTCGGGCTGAGGCAGAAAAGAACGGTTATGATGTGCTTATCACGGCAGGCGATCTGGATATCGGGAAACAGAAAAATCAGGTCTCGGACTTCATCGTAAAGGATGTGGCTGCCATCGTTCTGACTCCCATCGATTCGAGGTCGATAGGCGCCTCGATTGCAGAGGCTAATCAGGCAGGCATCCCTGTGTTTACAGCCGACATTGCTACGACCGCCGAAGGCGTCGAGGTTATTTCCCACGTTGCGACGGACAACTACCAGGCCGGCAAAATGGCTGCGCAGGCTCTCATTGAGGCAACGGGGGGAGAAGGCAAGGTTGGGATCATAGACCATCCCGAGGTCGAGTCGGTGATTATGCGGACGAAAGGGTTCATGGATGAACTCGAAAAGCAGCGCACGGAAAACAACGTTGCACTCGAAGTAGTCTCCCGGCTTCCGGGAAGCGGTACGAGGGATCGCTCTTTCAAGGCAGTGGAAGACATGTTGCAGGCGCACCCGGATCTCGCAGGCATCTTTGCGATTAACGATCCCTCTGCGCTCGGCGCTGTGGCAGCCATCGAGAAGGCCGGGCGGAATGGCCGCGTCCAGGTAATCAGTATCGACGGTATGCCGGAAGGCCGGCAGGCAGTAAAGGACGGCAAGATATTCGCGGATGTGTTGCAGCGCCCCGACCAGATTGGACAGAAAACCGTTCAGGTGATTATCGACTACATGAACGGACGCGAAGTGTCCGAGCAGATTCTGATTCCGACCAGCATCTACCGGCAGGCTGATGCGCAGAACGATTCAGATCTCAGCCAGTCAAGCGCAGCATCTCAGTAAACGAGCAGAGCGACTAACGACAGTAAACGAGCGCAGCGACTAACGATAGTAAACGAGCGCAGCGACTAACGACAGTAAAATCCCGGGTAAATTCGGGCTTCCGCGACATGATCGATACGCCGGATCAACAGCCTTTGCTTCTCCGCATGGAGAATGTTGACAAGGCTTTTCCTGGTGTGCGCGCCCTGCATCGCGCAAAGCTGGAATTACAATCCGGTGAAGTGCTTGCGCTGATGGGAGAAAACGGCGCAGGAAAGAGCACGCTCGTAAAGACGCTTTCGGGGGCCTACCGTCCGGATGCCGGGTCTATACACATCAACGGCAAGCCCGCTTCCATCAACACGCCGCAAGATGCGCAGCGTCACGGGGTGGCTGTGATCTACCAGGAATTCAACCTGGTTCCTACCCTGACGGCGCGGGAGAATATTTTTCTCGGGCAGGAGCGCGCCAGGCTAGGGTTTTTCTCGCGCCGTGAAGAGCGTGAACGGGCAAATGCGCTTTTTGCACGAATCGGGGTAAAGATTAAGCCTGATACGTTGGTTTCCAACCTTCCGGTAGCCCAGCAGCAAATCGTCGAAATAGCGAAAGCGCTGTCTCTTGATGCGCGCATTATCGTCATGGACGAGCCGAGCGCTGCCCTGACGGTCCAGGAGGTGGAGAACCTCTTTAAGGTTATTGCGGAACTGAAGGAGCAGGGCATCGGAATCGTCTATGTAAGCCACCGGCTGGAAGAGGTGTTCCGCATCGCCGACCGGATCACGGTGATGCGTGATGGCGAAACGATAGAAACGCGCCCTGCAAACGCTTTCTCTCGCAAAAGCCTTATCGAAGCCATGGTCGGCAGAAAATTGGAAAACGAGTTTCCGAAGGCGCCGGCAAGGCAAGGAGCGCCGCGCCTGGAAGTGACCGGGCTTCAGCGAGGAGATGTCGTCCGGAATGTGTCGTTTCAGGTGCGCGCCGGAGAAATACTGGGCTTGACGGGTCTCGTAGGCGCCGGTCGCACGGAGACAGCACGGCTTATATTCGGCGCTGACAGGCGCGATGGCGGGAAAATAGCTGTGAACGGAAAGGAGGTGGATATCCGTTCGCCGCGTGACGCCATTCGGAACGGCATCTGCCTGCTTACCGAAGACCGAAAAGCGCAGGGTCTGGTGCTGGGTCTGTCCGCTCGGGAGAACTTTGCGCTTCCCAACCTGAAACGCTGGTCCAGAGGCGGAGTCGTCCGGCGGCGGGACGAGCGAACCGCATTCTTGCAATACATCCGGGATCTGCGAATCAAGGTTTCGGGGCCTGAACAACGAGCCGGAAACCTCTCCGGCGGCAACCAGCAAAAAGTAGTGCTGGCAAAATGGCTCGAATCTGACTCAGACGTGATTATCTTCGACGAGCCGACGCGCGGAATCGACGTAGGCGCCAAGTACGAGATCTACCTGCTTATGAATCGTCTGGCAGAGCAGGGTAAGGCCATTGTTATGATATCATCTGAACTGCCGGAAGTGCTGGGCATGAGCGACCGGATTCTGGTCATGCATGAAGGCTCCATCAGCGGTGAAATCACCGACGTTCATCAGGCCACGCAGGCGCAGATCATGATGCTGGCCGTAGGGCAGAACGTGAACCACGAGGCAAGCCGCTCATAGCGCCAACCCTTACACATTTATCACCTGGTTTTCCTGATGGCAACCAACTTTCTGGTCAGGGAACCTTCCCAACGCACTGCACACCGGGTGCGAAGTGCGTTGGGAGCGTTCTTCTCCGACTACGGAATGCTGGCTGTGTTGCTGGCGCTTGTGGTGTACTACTCAGTGGTTACACTCGAAGATCAGCAACCTGTGGGCAATACAGCGGGCCGCATCGTGTACAGCGACATAGCCTCGCGCTTTGAAGAAGGATCTCGGATTGTCATCGTAGCGCGTGAGGGGGCGGACGACCGGGCCTTTGTAGCGGCGTTGGAAGAAGACCTGGCGCTGCATCGGTATCCCGTAGTTGCGCGGGTAAGCGGCGATCCGGCATCGGTGCGTCGCACCCTGGAAGAACTTGCGGCTTCGGGAGAGCATGTGGACGTGATTGCAACGACGACCTCATTCTCAGGTGTTGTCGGAAACATAGCGCAAAGCATATCGGGCCTAGGCGCGGCGGCAGTCGTTTCCCCTGAACGCTACCGGTGGCCTACCTTTTTGCGAACCGATAACCTCATCAATGTGGCTAACCAGATAGTCGTGATTGCGATCATGGCTATCGGCATGACCATGGTTATCATTACCGGAGGCATAGACCTTTCGGTAGGCAGTCTGGTGGCCTTTGCAGCAGTGGCGGCAGGCACGCTCATAGCAGAAATGGGTGGGACCAGCGCCGCAACCGGCGCGATGATAGTCGCCTCGCTGCTCGCCATTCTACTGTGCGGTGCAGTAGGCTTGTTCTCCGGCGTAATGATCACGGCGTTTCGGATGCCGCCATTCATCGCAACGCTGGGTGTGATGCAGGTTGCAAGCGGCCTGGCCTACATCATCTCAAGCGGGGCATCCGTCTATCAGATACCGGATTCCTTCGTGTGGCTTGGTCGTGGGGCGGCGCTGTTTTCGATTCCCAATGCCGTCATTCTCATGGTTTTTCTGTATCTCGCTGCGCACCTGCTCATGTCGCGCACGACTCTGGGACGTTATATCTACGCGGTAGGCGGAAATCAGGAGGCAGCGCGCCTGTCTGGGGTTCGCGTGAAGGGGGTGCTCCTCTTTGTGTATACGATCAGTGGCATCTCGGCGGGGCTGGGAGGGGTTATTCTGGCCTCGCAACTGAAAAGCGGCGCGCCTACCTATGGGTTGATGTACGAACTCTATGTCATCGCGGCGGCTGTTGTGGGAGGAACCAGCCTTTCCGGAGGGCAAGGGAAAGTCATGGGTACGCTCATCGGTGCACTTATCATCGGCGTTATTCAGAACGGCATGAACCTTACAGGCGTTGAAAGCTACGCGCAGAAAGTCGTGCTCGGAATGGTTATTCTCGGAGCGGTTTTGCTGGACATGATTCGGAGAAAAAACTGATCTTCTGTCTGCGCGCCTCCGGGCAGACCATATCGTTTGAGCCGCAACCGGGGATCCCCCTATGCCCTGAACGGGTCAAGGAGGATGGCTTCGCAGGCGGATTCCATGTATCATCCTCGCCAAACCCATATCCTTTTCTAGAGGGATTCGAGATGAGGAACAACGATTTTATCCCGCCCGGGTTATCCCTGATCAGTGATTACGTGCTTCTGAAAACGATTTCTCAATATCACGAAACGCTCTCAGGGCTGGTGCATATTCAAACGCCTGCTTCTCAAAGGCTGAGGCTACAGATTGTCGAAGCGCTCGAAGTGATAGATGGGGAGCTGGATGCGCGTGGGTTGCGCAGCAAAAAGGCGCCAGAGGCTGTTCTTCCGGTGATGTTGGAAGGCAGCCTGGGATTCACATACCTGAAGGTGGTTCCCTATCTGAACTAGGAGACCGTCTGTCAAGACGCTATGACGAACCCCTCTGGTGAACAGTCGTTCTTGCCGTCCAACAATCGCCCCTGCGCATCACAAACCGGGCAGGTTGCCGGAATAACCTGTTCTGCCTGCCCGCTATAGCCTACCTTGACTTCCGGAGCAAACCACCCGGAAGAGCAAGGCAAAAGAAGAAATAAATAAGCGGCCTCCTCACGGTCTGGTGCGTCAAAGGGCGGTTTCCTGTAGCCGCAACGAATTTCAGATCATAAAACGTTACCAACAGGTTTGGACACGCTCAAAACAAGTCTGACAACGGTTCGCGCCGGAAATGCATAAGGCATCTTACAAAATGCTCGTAGTGGAAGACGACCCGGAGGTGAGAGACGGACTCCAGAGTCTTTTTGAGATGGAAGGCTATAAGGTATCAGTCGCATCAGATGGCGATGAGGGCTTACGGCGCATACGGCAACGACCGGAATACGACATTGCGCTGCTCGACATAATGCTTCCCGAAAAAAATGGGTTTGATCTTCTCCGTACAGCCAGGTCGCTCGGAATCCGAACCCCGATATTGATGTTGACGGCGTACGGCGGCGAGAAAAACATACTGACAGGCTTTGAACTGGGCGCAGAAGATTACGTCGTGAAGCCGTTCAATCCTGATGTACTCCTGGCGAGAGTCAGGGCCATTCTGCGGCGTACTGCGCCTCCTTCCGAGGCTCCCATGGATGTATGGCACTGCAGAGAGGTAGAAGTCAACTTCAGCACGCACGAAGCTTTCCGCAACGGCGCGCGCGTGGCTATGACGAGGCAAGAGTATGAGTTGCTTCGATATCTGGTGCATAGCCAGGGGCGCACCCTGACGCGCGATCAACTCTTGCGCGAGGTATGGGGAATCAGCGACGATGTTGTTACGCGCACAGTGGATCGTCACATTGCATCGCTGCGAAAGAAAATCGAGTCGGATGCGGCGCACCCCACCATCATCGAGACGATATATGGACAGGGTTACCGGTTCAACGGTTAGCTTGCCGGACCAGACAAGGCAATAAAAGCTGTGTCCTCAGCCATCAGGCTTCCATCCAGCGCGAAATCTCCAAGACGCACCGCTTCGATCACGCCTGTATGAACGGAATGAGGGGGGCGCTGGACCCGGATATAGTTATCCGTATAGCCGTACACAGGGTCGCCGTCGCTTGCATGTTCCCACAAAACAGGACGCACGGATCCCTGGTGTTCCTGGTAGAAGCTATGTTCTTTCTTTCCGGAGAGGATGCGCAGCATCCGGTTGCGCCGGGATCGTTCCCGTTGCGGAACCGGGCGCCCGTTCATGTGGTCGATCTGGTCTACTGCAACGGTTTGACGGCGCTCGGAATAGGTAAAGGCGTGCAGATACGAAACGGGCAGGTCAGCCAGGAATCTGTAAGTATTCTCAAATCTTGCGCCATTCTCCGTAGGAAAGCCCACGATCACATCTGCGCCGATGGAAGCATCCGGCATCCGTGCTTTGACACGCAATACGCGGTTTTCATACTGTTCCCGGCGATAGCGCCGGCGCATTTTTGCCAGCACATCGTTGTCGCCGCTTTGCAGCGGCAAGTGGACGTGCGGTTGAAACTTGTCGGAAACTGCCACAAAGTCGATGATCTCGTCCGAAAGCAGATTCGGCTCAATGGAGGAGATCCGGTAGCGTGCGATCCCATCAACCTTGTCCAGGGCTTGCAGGAGATCAAGCAGGGTAACCCCATGATCTTGCCCGAAAAGTCCGATGTTCACTCCGCTGAGGACGATTTCACGGTATCCCATTTCAGCAATCTGCCGCGCCTGCACGAGCGCAGTGTCCAGGGTCTGGGAGCGGCTTCGGCCTCGCGCTAGCGGAATCGTACAGAAAGAGCACGTGTAGTCGCAGCCGTCCTGGATTTTCAGAAATGCTCTGGTGCGATCGGAGGAGGAAAAGGCAGCCCCGAAAGAGGAGATCTCGTCGATGCAAGAGACAAACACCTGCGTTTTCTCCTGCCTGGGCAATGCGTTGATGTACTTAAACAAGCGCGACTTCTCGTTGGCGCCCACTACTACGTCAACGCCCGGAATGCCGGCAATTTCTTCAGGCCGCAGTTGAGCGTAACACCCGGTAACAGCGATCAAGGCATCGGGATTGATCTTCAAGGCGCGTCGGATAATCTGGCGGCACTTCCGATCCGCTTCTGCCGTCACCGTACAGGTATTGATCACTACCACGTCGGCCGGCGTTCCGAAAGGCACGATGTCATAAGCATGTTGCTCAAAATCGCGCTGGATGGCGCCGGTCTCGGAAACGTTGAGCTTGCAACCCAGAGTATAAAAGGAAACGCAGGGCATGATAAACTGAATCGTTGCTTGCTTTCAGGATCAAGAAGACGATCTTGTTCGTCGCAGGATCCCGCAGCTTTGCTTTCTTCGGATCGCTCCGTCGGCAAAAAGGAAACAGGATAACCGTGCGGCTCTGCTGCGAAATACCTATCTTCGACAACTTCCCGAATCAACCGGTGACTGAACGGTGTTTGCCCGCGAAGGTTTTCTCATCATCGGCATTGCCTTTGTCCTTGCTGTAATTCTCGGTGTCGTCGGGTATTATATGCCCTTCGGCTGGCGATTGCTGCTATTTGTTCTCGCTGCCCTGGTCGCAGGTTTCACACTTTATTTCTTCCGGGATCCACACCGCGTGCCGCCTGACGAGGCGGCTTCCGGTAATCTGATTCTTGCGCCTGCCGACGGCAAGGTGGTGGTGGTTCAGGAGATAGAGGAGGAGCCGCTCTACATCAAAGGCCCGGCCCGGCAGGTATCGATATTTCTTTCGCCGCTCAATGTTCATGTGAACCGGGCGCCGGCAACCGGCGTGATCGAGTACGTGAACTATGTGGCCGGTGAATATCTGGTAGCGTGGCATCCGAAAGCCAGCGAAAAAAATGAGCGCTCCGAAATAGGAATGGTTCATCCGAGCGGAGCCAGAATCCTCTTCAAGCAAATTGCCGGAGCCGTAGCGCGGCGCATTGTTTTTCATCTGAAAGTGGGAGACCACGTAACGGCAGGGCAGCGATTCGGGATTGTCAAGTTCGGTTCCCGTATGGACGTTCTTGTTCCGCTGCACGCGGTGATAGATGTTCACGTGGGAGACAAGGTAGCTGCCGGACGAACGATCATAGGACACTTTGACGATGCCGACCAGAGACTGCCTGCAAAGTCCGAGACGGGTCATATTCCCTCAACCTGATGGCTTCCAATCCGCCCCCTCGCATTCCGCGCCCGCGAAAGCATCATCCCGGAGGCAAACAACGACGCTTCCGGGAGCGGTTGAGCGCCTACCGTGCTTCTCGTCCCCGAAGACAGCTTCCGCGCGAAGCCGTCCCGTCGTTTTTTACCCTGATGAATCTGTTCAGCGGCTTTCTCGCCCTGACGCAGATCAGCGAAGGCCGGTTTCTTTATGCGGGCTGGCTTATTGTGCTGGCCAGTTTTTTTGATGTGCTTGACGGGATGATGGCCCGCCTGACAAACAGCAACAGTCGCTTTGGCGTGGAGTTGGACTCGCTCAGCGATGTGGTTTCCTTCGGAGTAGCGCCGGCCTACCTCGTGTATGCATTCGGACTCCGTGAGTTCGGGATGCTTGGTCTCGTCGTTTCATCGCTTCCCGCCATCTGCGGAGCAGTCCGCTTGGCGCGGTTCAACGTCAATTTTGACGGTGAAAAAAAGGACTACTTCGTCGGGTTGCCCATTCCCGGGCAGGCCATCATTCTGGTTGCACTGGTTCTTAATTTCAATCATGTTGACTGGTTTGACCCCGGCAGTCTGAACGATCTCTCGTTTCTGATGCCCATTGTCATCCTGCTTTCTTTCTTGATGGTTTCAACGGTTCCCTTCGACGCCATACCCAAGCCCACACCTCGTTACATCAAGACGCAACCAAAGAAGTTTCTCGCTTACAGCCTGGGTTTGTTTCTTATTATCGTTCTTCAGCAGATTGGTCTGCTCATTGCGCTCGGCGCTTATCTGCTTTATGGCATCGGCAGGGCTGTCTACACGCTTGTTCAGGCTGTGTTAAATACGCCCGCTGAAGGGGAAACGGCGGAAAAGTAGTAATGTCAGGCATAGCGGCTCTTTCGTTTGAGAAACGGTCTGGCTTCTCCTTATCTTCAGGTTAGCAGGTTCCCCTTTGTTATTACGCGCTCAACACGCTGGAAAAGATTTATGTACAAAGCCAATATTCTGATTACGCTCAGGCCATCGATTCTTGATCCTCAGGGAAAAGCAACGCAACGGGCGCTGGGAAACCTGGGTTTTTCTTCCGTCGAGCACGTTCGGATGGGTAAATACATAGAATTGTGGATCGACGAGAAGGCTGAGGATGCGGCTGCTCAGGTTGCACGAGAGGTATGCCGAAAGCTCCTTGCCAACGAAGTGATAGAAGACTTCTCTATTCAACTGGAGCGCACGGAGCCGCAAAACGCTTGATAGATTTCGGCGAAGTCCTGTTTTCGCTCGAAGGCCGCCGCCCTGTCTGATGGTTATCAGCAGATTGCCGGTAACGCAAGAACCTCATAACCTGATCCGGAGGATGATGCTCGCTTTTGCCCACGAGGCTGTGGATGAAGCCATCAGGCTTTCCGCACCATCCGCTTCGCCGGACATAGAGGTTGCAGAGGAGGTAGAGGATGAGGTCAAAAAGAAACACAATGACCCCTGGCGTGTCATTCTGTACAACGATTCCATTCACTCTTTCGATGAAGTGATCCTGCAACTCATAAAGGCTACGGGATGCTCTACGTCTCAGGCCGAAGCATATGCGTGGCAGGCGCATCTACAGGGCAAGGCGGCCGTGTACGAGGGCGCTTTTGAAGAATGCTTCAGGGTGCAAGCCATTCTTCGCGAGATCCAGCTTGTCACGGAAATTGAAGGGTAGGCGGCTATGCCGGTTATAGCGGCAGAACTGTTTTAGCCGGTGCTCTGCACGGCTGCGGCTATTCCGTTGATGCTGAGGAAGAGCAACTGTCGCAGCACATCATGTTCGCCCGAATCTCTTTTCCGAAAGCGTTTGAGCAGTTCTACCTGAATGAGGTTCAAAACATCTGTGTAGGGGTTGCGGAACTGGATAGATTTCTGGATAACCGGATTGTTGTCAAGCATCTTTTGCTGCTTTGTTATCACAAGGATAGCTTCCTCCGCCATCCTGAAGTCGTCTGCAATGCGGGTAAAAAACGACGCATCGGATGGCTCGGCAGCCAGGCTAGCATAAAAGCGGGCAATGGGCAACCGTGAACGCGCCATCTCTCGCTGCGCATTGTCAACAATAGTCCGGAAGATGCGCCATTCATGGTACCAGCGTTGAAGGATGCCGGCATTGGCAGGGTCTTCATGGATGAAACTTTGGAGAGCCTGACCGATTCCGAACCAGCCCGGCAGCATGAACCTCGTTTGCGTCCAGGCAAAAACCCAGGGAATAGCACGCAGCGTCTGGAAATCGACTTCCTTTGCAGATTTTCTTGATACGGGGCGTGAGGCAATCGGCAGGCGGCTGATTTGCTCGATTGGCGTTATTTGCGTGTACCAGAGCCATAGCCCTTCATTGTCGATAAGCGCCCGGTAAGCTTGCAGGGATTGCTCCGCGATCTGAGACATGATCCGGTGCTGCTCCGATGTAGGTTCGCTGTGGGATGCGCCATTGGAGGTTGACGTGTGGCTGGATGACCGGATCATTGCATGAACGATCTGCTCCAAGTGACGCCTCGCTATATCCGGAAGCGCGTAGCGAAAGGAAATCACTTCGCCTTGCTCTGTGAAACGGATGCGACCGTTGTGAACGCCTGAAGGCATTCCGAGAATAGCCTGCCCTGCCCGGCCGCCCCCGCGACCGACAGTTCCTCCACGACCGTGAAACAACCGGTGGTCCACGCCGCGTTCATTGCAAAGGTGCGCAAGCTTTTCCTGGGCCTGGTGCAAAGCCCAGTTAGCCATCCAGTAACCTCCGTCCTTGTTGCTGTCCGAATACCCCAGCATGATTTCCTGAAAGTTATTCCGGGAGGCGAGGTGCTTCTGATAAATCGGATGGTCGAACAGATCCTGCATACGCCGGTCTGCTTCGTGAAGGTCTTCGATGGTCTCGAATAGCGGTACGAAATCGAGCGGGCACTGCACTTTACCATCTCGGAAGATCCATAGTCCGGCCTCTTTTGCAAGCAGCATGACCTCCAGCAGATTGCTTGCGGAATGGGTCATGCTTATGATGTAGCTGCCCGGCGCGGCGGGTTCAAGGGCGTGCATCGCCCGCAGGACGGCGAAAGTATGCATTACACTTTGCGCGCTATCCGAAAGGTCTGCATCCCTGGGAATCAAAGGGCGCGGGTTGGATAGCTCTGCGCTAAGGAAGTGCATCCGTTCTTCTTCCGAGCACGACAGGTAGTCATCTGTCACTCCGGCCAGTTGAAGGATCGAGGCAACCGTTTGTTCATGCACCTGGCTATGTTGCCGGACATCGATGGACATGAGATGGAATCCGAAGGTTCTGGCCAGAACCAGCAGGCGGCCCATACGACCCTGATGAGCGAGATCTGTAAGGCCGCCGGCTTTCAGGCTCTGCTGGATCATCTCCAGATCTTCAAGAAAACGGACGCTGTCATACCCGGAAGGGTCGCGTTGAATCGCGGCTGCATAGTCGTCAGGTTTCTGTGCAAGGGCGCGTTCCAGCCGGGCCATCATGTAGCTGATCTTGAGGCGGTAAGGCTCGTGCTGAAATTGTCGGTGCATCTGGGGAGGGAGGGAGATCGTTTGCGCTTCTTCTTCAAGAGAAGCGAGCAGAGAGGCCGGCAGCGTCATCTGGCGATCTGATATACTGAGTTCCCGGCGAAGCTGGTGCAGCTCTTCTATATAGCGTTGAAGCGCAACCTCCCGCTGCCTGAGAAAGGTTTGCCACGTGACCTGCGGGGTGACGAAGGGATTGCCGTCCCGGTCTCCTCCGATCCAGGTTCTGTATCGAAGAAAAACAGGAAGGTCAGGAGCTTCCCCGTAGTGGCGCTCCAGTGCTCTCCGAACGTCGAAATGGATTCGCGGGATGGTGTCCCAGATGCTATTGCTTACAAAGTATAAGCCATGTTCCACTTCGTCCCTGACGGTCAGTCGCTCAGACCTGACTTCGTCCGTCAGGAGCAGCAGAGAGATGTGGTTTTGAATGGTGGCAAAAGCTTCTTCGGTTTCCTCCGGCGTTTTCTCACACTGACGCAGGTTCGAGAGGGTAGACGCAATTTGCTGTTGCTTGAAGAGGATGCTTCGCCGGCGAGCCTCTGTAGGGTGAGCCGTCAGGGTAGGCTGAATGTCCAGCCTGGAGATGAGGGCAATAGCCTGGTCGAGCGAGAAGCCGGATTGATGCAGCAAGTGAATCGCCTGGTCAATGGATTCAGCCCGAGGCGTCTCAGCCGTGCTCGCACGTGCTCGCTCGCGGTTGATTCTGGTGATCTCCTGTTGTTCAGCCTGGTTTATAAGGTGAAAAAGCGCCGTATAGGTGCGGAGCAGCCATTTTATCTGATCTTCCTCAAGAGATTGTATCCGCTCGGTAAGTTGGGAGCGCAAGCGCTGATGATCTTCCTGCTCCGCTCGCCGGCTAAGGTCGTAAAGATCATCTGCAAGTTGGAGAATTTCGCTGCCTGCCTCCTGCTTTACAGCCTGACCGAGAATAGCGCCCAGGATCCCAATCTGGTTGGATAGTGAGTCGGAGAGTCCAGTCTGTTTTGCCTCTAGGCTGATATGGTTCAAGTCGGTCCTCAAGCGTTTATCGTAATTCTGATGCAATTCCGGCAACAGAACGGTTCGGAAGTAAGCATTGCTCCGGTAAAGCACCTGTGGCAGCGTTAACCGGAAGCGACAGGATATTCGAATATATCGCCTCGTTACTGAGGCAGCGGCGCGACAGTAATGTTATGCATCTCTATCGTCGAAACAAGCTCCAGATTTCCTGTAGCAACAAGCTGGTCATAGTTTTCGATGTCATCTCCGATTAAATCGGAGGAGTAATTCATGTAGTCGGCAAAACGCACTCCGTTGATTATGCGCGGGTTTACAGCCTCACGGAAGCGCGTGCCGCCGCCATTGTTGTCGAATGTGTACACGAAGTAATCCATCGTGCGCCGGTCGGCGTGGAACCAGTACACGAAACGATCCTGATAGTCTCTGCCTCCGCCTTCTTCTCTGAATGTGACCCCGACCTGGTCATAAAGCTCGCCGTTCACCGCCGCCTGCCCCAGGTATTCCTTCTGCACAGCCGGATCATCGAGGGGAATCGGAAGCAGCGAGAAGTATACTACCGAGTTTATGGCTTCTTCAAGAGAGAGGCGTTGTCTTTCCGACAGCGGGACGCGAATCCCATCGCGTTCCCGGTAGAGTGAATCGTTGCTCAGCACTTCGCGGATATTTCCTGTGGAATCCGTGTAGGCGCGCTCGTACGAAAACAGCCCGCCATCTCGTCTTATCGTGAAGTGTTTGCCACGGAAATCGAATGTGACGATGGCATGGTCCAGATGTGGGCCGCCGTGCGCCTCGATAGCCGCCTCCACAATTTCCTGGGGATCCGGCTCGCCCCGGCAGGAGATCAGGAGGACAGCCAGGGATGCCAGGAGGCAGAAAAAAGTGAACCTTGTTGGTGTTTGTGGAGCCATTGCGAGACAGCCGATGGGGTTGGTGAGCGATTACGGATCTCCGTCCTTATAGGCGCGGCGAATAGCCTGCTTCTGAAGTTGCCGCGCGAGCATGAGTTCCGCAAGCTTACCGGGAATAGCCTCTGGTGGAGAAGCTGTAAGCGCCTGCATGACATCTCTCTCAGCAACGTCTATACGATACAGAATGCTCATAAGGAGCGCGGGATTCCGATCAAGCAGCACCGAGATCTGCTCGATCAGAAACTGCCTGACCTGTTCAAGGGTGATCTCGCTGCCATCCAGGAAAATGGTTTTTTCCGGAAGGGCTGGAAAGTGGGTGCGAAGGGTTTCCAGAGCATCTGAGGTTAAAGGTTCGTTTTCCACGGTAATCATTTATGCCGCCGCCCGGTTGTAGCAGGCCCCGACTAATAAAGTGGGTTGTGAGCTTGCATAAAGGCAAGGTTGATGGTTAAATAGCAGGATTGCGTGGAGACGCCCGGACACGGAGGCTGCTGCCTTCCGGGCGCCTTGCCGCCTGTCCATGCTACAGTTAATGCAGCATCCCGACAAAGGATCTCGACAGTACATGAAACCAATCATACAGATATCTCTCGATCTTACCAGTATCCCGGAGGCTGTTTCTATGGCGGAGACAGCCTTGCGAGCCGGAGTGGATTGGTTGGAGGCCGGGACGCCGCTGATCATTGCGGAAGGGATGAATGGCGTGCGCGCCTTGCGCGAGCGTTTTCCGGATACGCCTATCGTCGCGGATCTGAAGACGATGGATGGAGGTTGGCTTGAGGCGGAAATCATGGCCAGGGCCGGCGCAACGCATGTCGTGGTCATGGGTCAGGCGCACCGGGAAACCGTGGAACTGGTCGTGCGAGCAGGACGGGACCTCGGTGTAGAGGTTATGGGGGATAATATGGCGATGCCTGATCCTGTTAGCGGGGCTAAATACCTGGCTGATCTGGGGTGTGACTATATCATCCACCATATTGGTTATGACTATCGCACGCTGCTGCATGAGCGCGGCCGTCCGTACCCGTCGCCGCTGGACCAGTTGAGGGCAGTCGTGGAAGCAGTGGATGTGCCGGTGCAGGCGGTAGGGGGGCTGACAATCGAGCAGGCGGTTCGGACCCCGGAGTATGGCGCGCCGCTCGTCGTTATTGGAGCGCCGCTCGCCATTGATTCTCATGCTTTCCAGGCAGCTTCAGGCGATGTAGAGGCTGTGCTCCGTCAGATTTGTACGCGCGTTCATGCCTGCGGCGATGTGGCTATGGGCAAGGAGAGAAACCAACATGCATCATAAAATACCTGCTGTAGTGAATTACGCTCCTGAGCCAGGCAGCGTCGACTTGAGAGAAGTGGATCTTCCTGAAATCGGAGAAGAGGATGTGCTGCTGGAAACGAAGGCTGTCGGGGTCTGCGGCAGCGACTTGCATCAGTGGATGGGCAGCCATAGCTGGCCCGTAAACTACCCGTGCATCCTCGGGCATGAGTTCGGCGGCATCGTGGCGCAGACGGGCCGCCGCGTGGCGCACTTCCGCGAGGGCGACCGCGTGGTTTCCGAAACGGCCGCCGTCATCGACCCCCATTCGCCGTACACGCGGCAGGGCCTGTATAACCTCGATCCGCACCGGCGCTTCCCGCCGCCGATCAC
>CBDUBU010000007.1:0-36380 GCA_965365465.1 uncultured Rhodothermaceae bacterium | reverse complement strand
CATGCTAGGCATCGGCGGGGACCGGTTCGAGACCGGGCATATTGCTGATACGCTGGCGCTGCTGAACAGCCTGGACCTCGGCCCTGACGACCTGCTCTATCTTTCGAGACATATCGACACGCCCGGCTCGCGCTATGCGGAAAGAGCGCGGGCCGAGGGCATTCGCTCCCTGAGTTTGGAGGCTGTCTCCGCACAGGTCGAAACCATCCGAAACGGAATGCGCCGCAGCGCCGGTCCCAAAATTGCTGCCTACGACATTCGCGAGTTTATCTATTGAGCTTTGGACAACCATACCTGTTGGTTTGAAAGCCCCGTTACAATGTTTCCTGTGCGGACGCATGGAGCGCTGCCCCCATCCTGCATTGAACCCGGTCTCAAGTAGGGCGTTTACGGGAAAAATAATAACAAAATGCCTTGCCGGAACAACAATTCGGCAGAAACAGGCTAGTGCATTCCGTACATGGTTGGCAGGGAAATAGATGCAGGGTGAGATCAAAACCGGAATGGATTCAGGTCCGTTGCCTGAGATTCGAGATATCTTTCGTGCGCCGCGCCCGTACTTTCGCCTTATTTCTGAACGGCTTTTGAGAAGCCTGCGCGAACGGGATACGAAACCTGGCTCCTTGATCCTGGTCGTCTTTGCCGGAATGCTCACGATGCTTCTGCTTTACTGGACGGCTCTGGTTGCGCAAATTCCTGCGGTTGGAGAACTGGAGGATACCCATTTCTCCGAAGCAAGCATTGCCTACACGGCGGACGGTCTTGAGCTTACACGCTATCATATCGAGAACAGGACCCCTGTACCCCTCGACAGCATCGCCCGCCCCGTTCTGGATGCACTGATCGCAACCGAAGACCACCGTTTTTTGCGTCATGCGGGGGTAGACGTGGCGCGTATCTTCGGAGCTATCATGGGTACAGCCGGAGGAGACCCACAGGGAGGCTCTACGATCACGATGCAGTTGGCTCGCAACATATACCCCGGCATCCGCAACGACTGGATCCTCTCCCGCAAAATCAAGGAATGGCTTACTGCCGTTCGCCTGGAGGACAACTACTCCAAAGATGAAATCCTGGAAATGTATCTGAATGCCGTGCCGTTTATGTACGAAGCAGTCGGCATCGAGGCAGCGGCGCGCACCTATTTCCAGAAACCTGCATCTCAGCTCAACTTGCTTGAAGGCGCCACCCTTGTCGGCATGTTGAAGGCAACGTACTACTATAACCCTGTCCGATACCCCGACCGGTCTCATGTCAGACGCAATACGGTGCTGCAGCAGATGGTCAGGCACGGCTACCTGACGCAGGCTGCGTACGAGTCGCTACGCGAGCAGGAAACGGAACTGAACTTCAGAAGGATGACGCGCCATGCCAACAGAGCGCCGTACTTTGCGGAGTATGTACGCCAGTGGCTCGACGAATGGGCCGAGGAAACCGGCCATAACCTTTATACCGACGGTCTCCGGATCCATACGACGCTTGATTCACGCCTTCAGTCCGCTGCAGAACTGGCTGTGGCTGAAGTCATGGATGAGTTGCAGCGGGTGGTTGACGTTGACTGGAGCTCCCGGAATCCATTTGCCTCACAGAACGCGAGCGCCTATACGCCGGAGCACGAAAAGATTGAGCCTTTTAGCTACTTCTGGCAAACGAACGTTCCTCTACTCCGGGAAGCCGTACAGGAAAGCGACCAATACCGCCGGTTCATTGCAGATGGCATGTCCAGGGACAGCGCGCTCGCGCTCGTATTGCAAGACACAGTGCTTACCGATTCGCTAAAGCAAGCTTATCAGCGCCTGGAAACCGGATTCGTCGCACTTGATCCGACCAACGGTGAGGTAAAAGCATGGGTAGGAGGGCGCGAGTTCAAGGAACGGGAATACGACCATGTGGCGCTGGCAAAACGCCAGCCGGGATCCACGTTCAAGCCTTTTGTTTATGCGGCTGCCCTGGAAAACGGGTACGCGCCCAGCAGCCTAGTGGCAGATCAGGTTAGAAACTATGTAGACCCCTATACAGGGGTGCGCTGGACGCCCAGAAACTTCGGCGGCGTCAGCGGACGACTTATGACATTGCGGCAAGGTCTCGCCTTGTCGAAGAACACCATTACCGCCCAACTGATCACAGACATAGGCCCCGACAAGGTAGTTAATATCGCCCGTAACATGGGGATCCAGAGCACGCTTCAGGCCGTCCCCTCGCTCGGCCTGGGAACCAGTGAGGTTTCTCTCCTGGAGCTTGCCGGCGCTTACGGATCATTTGCAAACCTGGGCGCCCATTACGACCCCATTCTGGTCACTCGCATTGAGGATCGCAATGGTCGTGTTCTGGCTACGTTCTCTTCTCCCAAAGAGCAGGCGCTGCCCGCTCATACCGCTTATGCCGTACTCGATATGATGCGCGGCGGGATCGATTACGGCACGGCGGTGCGACTGCGGAGTATGTTTGGAGCAAAGGGGGACCTCGCAGGCAAAACCGGAACCACCCAGAACGGCGCAGATGGATGGTTCATGCTGCTTCATCCCCGTCTGGTTGCCGGGGCCTGGGTAGGCTTCAGAAGTCCGAAAGTGACCTTCCGTAGTCAGTATTGGGGGCAGGGCGCGCACAACGCCTTACACGTGGTCGGGAATTTCTACCAGCACGCTCAGAACCTCAGGTCAGAGTATCTGTCCGTATCGGCATCTTTTAAGAAAGGTCCCGATCACAAGTGGGGGTCTCGCGGGCGGATGACTGCGGATGACCTAACGAGACGGGAGCGCGAGCAGAACCGCCTCGGCACAGTTCTTGAACAACTCAGAAAACACAAAGCTGCCAATTGATCCTCTTCCCTCCTGTCTTGGAGCTATGCCTGCTCCAGATTTCGAGGGGCAGCCTATCGTTCGTTCATTGAGACGAGGCTTCCGTCAGCGCAAAAGGATCGAGACTGGAAGCTGCCCGAAACACATAAAAACGACCTTTCGGGTAGTTCCATCGCTCTTCCACACCTCCGGACTCAGGGAACGAGCGTTCAACGGCAGAGGGCGGTCCATTGACGATGAAAATCCGCGCCTGATCTGTCCGAAGCCCGTCCGGCGCCGCGACTTTTCCTGTGCGAAATGTCGTAGCTGCATAATCGACGCGCCGATAGTACTCGTCCATCAATTCGTTGAACATGGTTTCCGGCGTGGGATCCCGGCGTTTCCAGTAATCCTGAAAATGGGCTTCGCGCTGTTCCCTCGATCCCTTCAACATTTCCTGCACCAATTTCCGGTCTTCAATGAAGCGAAGGTTTTTTATAGCAACCACCAGGTCATACAGCGAAATGGGCATATTGCGCCAGTGGGTCTGAAATTGCACTTGCGCAGCGGCAGACTGTCCATGAGCAGAAAGCGCTACGTCAAGAACGTAATACCCAGCCTGCAATGCTGCGCTTCCGACATCTACAGGCGCCAGATACCCTGCCGGGCGAGCAGCCCTGCGCGACCACTGGAGCGTCCCCTGGTTCATTAAAATATCAGCAGCTTCCGGAAGGGGAACCAGCGAGTCTTGCGGAACCTCACCTTCAGCAATGACGGTCCCTTCGGTTGCCGCAACAGGCCGCTCCATGTCCGGCAACTCTGGATCGATCGCGTTCCTGCCGGTTGCCTGCTCAGTACTGCCTGGCCGCGCCCGGCGGAAACGATCGTCTTTGCTTTCCGGATCAGCCGTCAACTTGCGGAGCCTGAAATTTATTCCTGAACTTCCAGCCCTGTATCCGACAGGAACAAAGATCCGAACCGGTTTTCCGTAAGGAACGTCTCCCCCCAGACCGGCGAGTTTCAGTTCCATACTATCACCTACTGCGGTGATAGACTGACTGACAAGCGCTTCTCCGGCTGCAAGCTCCTGAAAATCCGGAACCTTCACAAGCCTTTCGGCAGACCTGCGTGCTCCATCGGCATTGGGGTCGTAAAGCGTGATCCGGTAACCATAAATCCCTGGCTGCACGCTAAAATGAATCATACCTTGCAGATCATTGCTATTGCTCTGCGTTTCTTCAAAGGTTGAAGCAGTCTGACGTTGCCGCCATATCTTCTCTTCAAGCAACTTGCCGGCCCGCAGCAGTTGAACGGTCACTTCGGCATTCGCAGTGAATCCTTGATCGTCTGTAACCGCCCGGTTCTTGACGAAAGCGAGCAACGGATTAGGAATGCGAAAGGCAATTACCAGCGCTGCAGCATGTGCATCCGGCAGGGCAAAAGCTTCATGGTAAATATTGGGCCGGTCATAGATATGGAACAGTTTCGTGTATGCATCCTGAGCCTGAACCAGAATGGGGAAACAAAGGATCAGAGACAGGACTATGCCTGTACGGAGGCATTGCCAACGGCCCCCTTGTCTATCAACACGCATCAATTCCGACAAGCTATACTGTTTTGCCGCAGACCCCTTGCCGAAGCGTTAGCGTCTGCGCTTGGGACTTGCATGATCGCGCAACAACTCCACAAGAAGCTTCACACCGAAACCCGACCCTCCCTTGGGCCTGTAAGGCTTGGCCTGGTGCAAAAAGGCAGGACCCGCTATGTCTACGTGGATCCAGGGATAGTCGACAAAATGCTCCAGAAACTTGGCTGCGGTGATCGTGCCTGCTTCGCGCCCTCCCACATTCTTGATGTCTGCCACATCGCTTTCGAGCAGCCTGCCATATTCTTCGTACATGGGCAAACGATGCACGCGCTCCCCGCTTCGGAGTCCTGCTGCTTCAATAGATTCAAGACGGTCCAGCGCGCCGTCCTGGCTATTCGTCATTACCGCAGCCACTTCCGTTCCCAGCGCGATGACGGCGGCCCCGGTCAGCGTAGCCAGATCAATTACAAGCTCCGGCTTATACGTTCGGGCATAAGAGAGTGCATCTGCCAGAATCAGCCGTCCTTCGGCATCCGTGTTTAACACTTCAACTGTTTTCCCGGAATGCATACGAATGACATCGCCGGGCACGTAAGCATTCTCGCCCGGACGGTTGTCCGTTACCGGAATCAATCCTACCACGTGCAACGGCAGTTCCAGGCGCGTCACGGCTTCCATCGCGCCTACCACAGCAGCGGCGCCAGCCATGTCGGATTTCATAAAATCCATAGACTCTTTGGTCGGCTTAAGGGACAATCCTCCGGTATCGAACACGACACCCTTGCCAACCAGAACGACAGGCCGTTCATTCACCGCATTGTCGGGTTGCCAGGTTAACACCACGAAAACGGGCGGCTCGATGCTTCCCCGATTGACGGCCAGCAACCCTCCCATCTTCTCTTCTTCTATCAACTGCTTGTTCCATATATCAGCGCTGTAGCCATACCGCTTTGCCGATTTCTCTATGGCTTTTGCCAGCAAGGCAGGCGTCTTTTCATCAGGAGACAGATTGACGAGATCACGCGCCGTAAATACCGATTCCGCCACCACACGTCCCCTTTCCGCGCCCCTGCGGCTCACCTTCTCGTCGCGCTCTGCATGAAGCACCAGCCGCTCGGTCCCTTCAAACGTGTGCTCTTCCGGCGTCTTGTAGCGAAGAAAGCGATAGGAGGCCAGCATAAAGCCCTCAACCAGAGCCTGGCTTGCTGCTTCGACATCCAGGTTGGTATCTGGAACGCGAAGCGCCACGGTTCGCGCCTTACGCTGTGAGGCAATCGAAGCGCCCGCCGCCGTCGCACGGCGGAGCCGCTCTGCGTCAACTTTCGAGGCGGCTCCCATGCCAAGAAGCGCAACCCGACGCGCCCGCGCCCGATCCGGATACGCAACGACAACTTCATCAGCCTTGCCTTCAAAATCGCCGGCAGCGCGTTTGAATGCTTCTCCTAACATCCCCGACAATGCTCCAACAACCGGCGCGACCTCTTCTTCGGAAAGTGGAAGAAGTAAAAGATCAACGTCTAAATCAGAAAGGGCAATGCCTGTTACCGAAACTTTCATAACTGAGATCTACCGGGATTCTATTGACCTGTGTGCAGTGCTGATCCTGGAAACTGCCTGCATTACGACAGCTTTTCAGCAGATTCCGAGAGAAAAGTAACCTTATACCATCCGTTTGTGCAGATCACTGGCCCTGAGCCTTCATACGCAGCAGTGAGGAAAGATACGAAGCGTCTTCCGGTGAAAGGGCATCCCCGGTTTCCTGTTCCGCACCTTCCTCAAGATCCAGGTACCGGGGCGCCATTGCCATCACTTCGTCAACCACCACCTCCAGCGGTCGCTTCAGATAAGCGCCGGAGGCGTTGCGGTG
Source organism: uncultured Rhodothermaceae bacterium (assembly GCA_965365465.1). Taxonomy (GTDB): domain Bacteria; phylum Bacteroidota; class Rhodothermia; order Rhodothermales; family DASSAV01; genus CBDUBU01. Next base: position 30,148 of record CBDUBU010000007.1, on the reverse strand, counting down.
CCCTCCGCCGCCGAGGGCGCGCGCCCATTCGTTGACGTAGGTCTCTCCTTTTGACCGAAAGCTAACTTTTGTCCCGCTATCCGTCTCGGAAAAAATGAGGGCTGCCTTCACTCCTTCAATCGAGAGAACATAATTGACAAATCCCTCTGTCTCATCCAGACTCGAACCGGTGTCACGGACCATACGCTGTGAGACAACCATATAACCGACCTGCCCCTCATACCGCAGCGTAACACTCTCAAGGGCAAGACCGAGCAACCGGAGACCCTCCATTGATCTGGTGTCGAACAGCGAAGCATGGATGGGAGCCGGGGCGATGTCGCCTCGTTCCAGCAAGTCAGCCACGATACGATGTACGGCAGGCGTTACGCTGCTGTAGCGAAACGAACCCGTATCCGTCATAATCGCTGTATACAGGGCGGTTGCAATCGAGGTATCGATCATTCCGGCGTCATATGCCGCAATGAGTTCATAGATCATCTCTCCGGTAGAAGATGCCGTATCGCGCACCCAGGCCAGGTCGAACCAACCTTCCGGGCTGGTATGATGATCGATGAGCAACTTCCGGGCGGCGCTGTTCCGAATTGGACTAGCCAGCCTGCCTAATCGCTCTCGCGCATTCGTATCGACTACGATAACCGCGTCTGCAGATGCGATCCGCTCCCGCTGGTTGAGAGATCCGTCGAAGACCTCCACTTCATCGACGCCGGGCAGCCAGTAGAGGTTATAGGGCGGCGCTTCGGCATTAATCATGGTAACCTGCTTGCCAAGCGCACCCAGGAATTGTCCGAGGGCTATCTCTGACCCAAGTGCATCTCCATCCGGACGAATGTGTGTGGTGATGACAAACCGGGAGCCTTCGAGTAGGGACGCAAGAATCTGCTGTATCATTAATTTATCAACCTTCATATGGCCTTTTCTTAACGCGAGCGCATCGCAAAGGTTCGACGCTGCTGGCGCAGCGGGGCCGGTTACAGGCCAATGATGTAGCCTACCGTTCCAGCTCTGGCGCTAAACTCGCCTCTTGCTCTTACCTCGCCGCGTGCAGGCGACCTGCCTCCTATAGAAATCAGACCGCTCAAGTTGGCCTCGAAACTTCCCTGAATGAGAGTATCTGATATGGTCTCCAGCAAAAGGTTGCCGCTTACCGACGCAAGCTTCCTGCTCAACCCTTCCCGATAAAGTATCACGAACGCTCCGTCGGTTGCAGCGCCCTGACTTTCCGATACATCGGCGAGTGAATACCTGCCCGCCTGTAACGGTTCCGCATCCCCCCGCGTAATAAATATGCCTCCGGTAAATTCAATGCCCGTCTGCAACTTGATGACCGTCTGGTCTTTCCCTGTTTCCGGGTTGACCACATTTCCGAACCAGGCATTGCCTCGCAGGGTATCTGTGACCGCGCCGGTAAGGAAAGCTCGATATGCTGTTGCCGTCTCATCCGAAGCACCCCCCTCTCCGCTTGCACGGGTAGAATCTGTGGATGCTCCTGCCTCCTGACCCCTGAAGGACTCACAGCCTGCTGCGATGCTCAAGAGAAGACAGAGAAACGGCCACAACTTGAAGCGCATGTTTAGAAAAACAAGGGTGAGCGTCGGTGAATGACAGGCAGAAACGCAGAAATTATAATCCCCGCAGGTGTCTGTAAAGCACTACGGATTTTCGTCCCCAAGATATTAAAGCCCCTGTATACTCTCGGTTAATACTTCGCAGAGCCGGGTTGTTTCTTTCAACTTCGGGCATCATAAAGGCAAAGCGTTTTAAAAGAAAGGCGTGTGCCTCGAAGAAGCACACGCCCATCTGCAAAAGAAGCCTGCTAGCCGGATAGTCAAAACGTTTCAACCAGGCACATGCCGGCCCTGCTGCGCAGTTAGGACAGCGCGAATCTGTGAGCGAACCACCGGAGATCTCTCAAACCGAACAGACCTTTTCAGAAAATCATTAGCCCAGGCATTCTCCATTTTGCCCAGCGCTACCACGGCCATGCGCCGCATACACTCGTCTTCACTATCCCGGTAGATTCGGATTACATCAAAAACAGCTCGATCCACATTTACTTGCTTGTCATATTGAATAATCAGGCGCATGGCGGACTGCTGAAGCCCCTTATGATTTGAGGCAAGCGCCTTGACCAGATTATTACTGAACGCCTCCCACTTCACCTGCGACATATGTGGCTTTTCAGTAATCAGCCTTACTTTCAAAGCCGGATTTGCGGCAGCTATACCTGCAAAACAAAGCGAACATACGGCAAGGATACCAATGAACTTTTTCATGCTCATCACCTTTGTCCTAAAATCTTAAACCGAGGACATAAATCCTCTTTTTTATTGTATTTTTTCCTTGATTAATTTCAAGGCGATCCTGTGTTCTGAGAATAATAATACCGTTATAAAACGCGCTCCGAAAGCCCCAAGAAGCGTTTTTATGTGAATCAGGTTTGAATTCAAATTCCTCTTTTAGCGAAATTATTATCTATAATTATTAATCATGAACGCATGTTTTTTAAGCCATATTTACTCCCTCACATATGCAATTTATTTCGTCGCTTTCCTGTTCTAATATAGGATTTACTCACGAAATATACTCCGGTCGGATGCACTCCAGAGACGTTTAGCCTTATTTATTGAGGCAGAGCAGAAAATGCATGATGGAAACGCTTCCGCTATAGTTTGTTATCAGCTTTACAGTTGCGATATGAACCTGGATTTTGGCCTCAATAAAAAAGCCGGCTACAGAGCCGGCTTTATGAGAAAAAGTGCAAACTCGCCTGCGCCTCATGTGCAAGAGATTCACGGCTGCGTCTTTGCGCCTTTCATTCCTTTCAGGCTGTGAAGAGACAGGAGATTCGTGTCGTAAAAACGGACGCGCCCGTTCTTCTCGCGGTGACGCTTCCGTGCCAGTTCAATCATACGATGGGTGAGATCGTCAAACGGAATTCCAATCGGCTCCCACAGATAGAATGAAAAAGAACCTGGAATCGTATTGATCTCGTTGAAATAGACCTGATTATCCGACCCATCAATCATAAAATCGATACGCGCCACGCCTGCGCATTCAAAGAGTTGAAACACCCTTACACCCAGTTGCTGAATCTCGCGGGTGCGACTCTCTGAAAGCAGCGCTGGAATGATTCGGTCGAGGGAAGCCATCCCGCCGGGACGATCTGCCGCCTTTGCGCCCCTGCGTCTGGTTTTTGAACCGCTCGATCCATTCTCTCCCCGCATATACTTTTCCTGAAATGTCAACATCTCCTCCCCCTTCGACCGGACAGGCTCTTCCAGCATACTGGACATGGCCTCGCCGGGGTCTCCCAGAACCGAGCAGTTTATTTCTCGAAGATCCCGAACCCCGTACTCCACAATAATCTTGTCATCATAGCGCATAGCCTCTTCAATGGCAGCATCCAGTTCTGCTCTGTTATCCACCTTCGCTATCCCAATGGATGACCCCAGGCGGGATGGCTTGACGACGACCGGATATCCCAATTCACGTTCACACTGGTCAAGCCATTTTTCTTCATGATAGGCCCATTCCAACTCGCGAAACGAAACAAAGCGGACAACGGGGATTCCTTGATCCCGGCACAGCATCTTCGAGAGCACCTTATCCATCCCAATGGCCGACCCCATCACACTGCTGCCCGTGTAAGGCACATTGAACGTCTCACAAAGACCTTGCAAGCTCCCGTTCTCTCCTTCCCCTCCATGCAAGCCCAGAAACATGACATCGATCTGGTATCTCTGTGCAGAGCCAAAGAATGTGCTTCGTGAGCGGCTATCCACCAGATCGATGGTTCCAAAAGAGCCAGGGTCAATGGTCACGCGAACGGCATTCCGGCGAAGCGCATCGAGATCCTGGTAGGCTTTCACATCCAGCAAGCCCTCTCCGGTATACCACGTCCCATCTTTAGCAATGTAAATGGGAATTGCCCGGTAACGGGTTTTGTCCAGCGCTGCGGCAGCCTGAAGGGATGAAATAATGGATACCTCATGTTCAGGAGATACCCCGCCGAAAACAACACCCACATTTATCATAAAAAACCCGGTTTGACGTTAGATCAGGCAGCGGTGAACTATGGAAAATGCGATCAGAGCCGGCCTGCCGGCATCAGGCACAGCGCCTGGTCCTCGTGCATACAGTTCACATAATATGCAACGGCGACAACGGCTACTGCACGTATCTTACGTGCGGTGCTGCGAATTTTTCACACTTACCGCTCTCCCGCTTTGTGAAGATTGCCGTCATCTCCGACATACACGCTAATCTGGAGGCTCTTTCCACAGCGCTAAAAGCGATTGGGGATTGGGGTATCAAGGAGATTTTTTGCCTCGGAGACGTGGTTGGTTATGGCCCTGATCCGGCAGCCTGTATCGATCTGGTACGGGCCTCGTGTACAGCCGTCGTCCGAGGCAACCACGACGATGCCGTTGCAACCGGCAAGGGATTTCAAATGCTGCCGCGCGACGGACAAGAGGCCGCATTGCACAACCACAAGCAACTTTCCGCTGAACAGCGGGCTTACCTTGACAATCTTCCGCTGATAACTACGGCGCATGAGAGCACTTTTGTCCATGCCACACCCGATCAGCCGCACTTCTGGAAACGAATTGACTCTTACACCCTTGCACAAGAGCAATTCAGCCATTTCGATACCAGCATCTGCTTCACAGGGCATACACATATCCCCGCTGTGATGTCTGACCGGTTAGGGGTCCTCCGCGTCAGAAAGGGCAACCGGTATCTGATAAACGTCGGCAGCATCGGGCAACCACGAGACCACAACCCGCGACTCTCCTTCGGTGTGTTTGATACGGATACTTATAGCTATGAACTGATACGGCTGCCCTACAACATTGACCGTACAGTCTCCAGAATACTAGAGGCAGGGTTGCCTTCCCGGCTCGCTGCGCGCCTGCAAGGAGGCTGGTAATAAATTGCTCATGCATCCAAGTCCCAGGTCAAGGCTGGTCCGCACGCACCAACTGCCCCTTGTTGTAGATGCCCCATGCTTTGCCGACGAGGTTGGCTCCGACGAACGGGGTATTGTGGCTCTTAGACTGTATATGTTTCTTCTCAAAGGTCCAGCGGGTGGACGTATCAAAGATCGTTAAGCAGGCCGGTTCTCCCTCGGCAACTTTGGGGACAGGAATGCGCAGAATACGCCTCGGCTCAACAGTGATCTTTCGCACAGCCTCCGCAAGCGTGAGAACTCCAGGCGCCACCAGTTCCCTGACGATAAGCCCCCAGGCGGTTTCAAGTCCGATAATGCCAAAGGGAGCAGCAATAAACTCCACCTCTTTCTCAAAGGAAGCGTGGGGCGCATGATCCGTGCAGATCGCGTCGATGGCGCCGTCGCGCAGTCCTTCCTTCAAGGCGTCCACATCCACTGACGTTCGGAGAGGAGGATGCATTTTGGTGTCCGTGGAGAACTCAGAGCTTTCCACGGCCTTATCTGTCAACGAGAAATGGTGCGTGCATACTTCGGCCGTCACGGAGATGCCTTTTGCCTTTGCCTGACGCACCAGATCAACCGCTCCAGCCGTCGATATATGCGCAACGTGGATGCGCCCCCCTGTGAACTCGGCAATCAGCAAATCGCGGGCAATCATAACCTCTTCCGCAAGAGACGGAATGCCGGGCACCCCGAGACGGGTAGAGACTTCTCCTTCATGCATATGTCCGTGCGGATTGAGGGTCAAATCCTCCATATGGTTGATAACGGGCCGATCCAGCATACTGCTGTATTCAAGCGCGTGCCGCATGAGGCCGGAATGCTGAACGGGAGATCCATCGTCGCTGAATGCTACGGCGCCCCCCTCGATCAGGTCGGCCATCTCCGTTAACTCCTTTCCAGCCCGGTCCTTCGACACCGTAGCAATAGGATAAACGTCAACCGGTGTATGAGAGGCCCTTTCGATGACGAATTCGACCACGTCGCGGGTGTGGATCGGGGGATTTGTATTGGGCATACAAGCCACCGCTGTAAAACCACCCCAGGCTGCGGCCCGCGCGCCCGTCTCGATAGTCTCTTTGTACTCGTAGCCCGGTTCTCGGAGATGAACATGCATATCTATCCAGCCCGGCGAGATAAACCGATCGGAGCAATCAAAGACAGGTATTCCTTCCGCGTCCAGATGCTCTCCGATCTGAGCAATCCGGCCATTTTTAATCAGGATGTCGGCGCGAGATTGTTTACCGGTTTCCGGATCAACAATGATTCCCCTGCTGAGTAGTAAGTTTGGTGTAGTGGGATTCATGAAGTATGATGGTGCTGTGCAATAACGAAAAAGGCGGCCCCGGATTGATCTCAAGGCCGCCTCAATATATCATCATAGCAACTTTTATGCGCTACAGGTTTGCAACCAGAAAGTCGGTTATAAGCGTGTAAAGGTGTAATCGCGTAAGGCCGCCATAGATTCCATGATCCCTTCCAGGATATACCATCATCGAAAACTGCTTGTTTTCCCGCTGAAGCGCATCAACCATTTGAATGGTATTCTGGAGATGCACGTTGTCGTCTGCCGCGCCGTGGATGATTAAAAGCTTCTGATCTTCTGCCAGACGGTCAGCATAATTGACCGGAGCCGATGCCCGGTACCCTTCCGCATTCCGTTGGGGCGTTGACATGTAACGCTCCGTATAGATCGTGTCATACTGCCGCCAGTCAGTTACCGGCGCTACGGCAATTCCTGCATGAAAAGTTTCCGGCCCCTCTCCATAGAGCATCGACATCAGCGTCATATATCCGCCGTAACTCCATCCCCATATCCCTATGCGCGCCGGATCAATGTACGACTGGGCGCCAAAATACTTCGCGGCTGCAATCTGGTCCTCGGCTTCCACCTGTCCGAGCCTTTTGTACGTGATGCTCTTAAACGCTTTTCCACGTGCGCCTGTACCACGACCGTCAACGCCCACGACCAGAATACCGTATTTCTCTGCCAGCAAGCGGTGCCAGATTTGTTCGGCTCCCCCCCACTGATTGCCAACCTCCTGCGAGCCAGGCCCGCCGTAGGTATGTATCAGCAATGGATACTGCGTATCCGGACTAAAATTGCGCGGCTTAATGATATAGGCATTCAGCGGCGTTCCATCAGCAGCAGGCACGGATATAAACTCGGGAACAGGTAAGTCATACTGCGCCAGCCTGCTCTGCAACTCCGCATTGTCCTCCAGCACCTTGACCAGTTCCCCACTCGCACGATGCAGAGACACTACCATTGGGGTAGTCACACTCGAATAAGTATCGATGTAGAATTTATGGTCGCGCGACATATCGATCTGATGCCATCCGGGTCGGTCTGTGATCTTTTCCGGCATCCCGAAATGCCCATTGGTTTCACGCATTGCAACGGAGAGAGGCGTCTTGTAGAGATGACGTTCCTGAGGCCCATCGAGTGTCCCATTGAAGTACACTACGCCGCTCTCTTCATCCACACCGTAAAAATCCGTGACATCCCAGTCGCCGGAAGTCAGACGCTGAACAAACGTTCCGTTGTTCTGGTACAGATACAAATGCCGGCCCCCGTCGCGCTCACTGATCCATACGAAGTGCCTACCGTCATCAAGATACGTCAGGTTGCCTACGTTGAGATCGTTGAATCCGGTCTCAACGTCAATCCATGTTTTCTCTCTCTCCTGGAGCACGATCCGAACGCTCAGATCCGCAGGATTACCGTAGAGTAAGTCGAGATCATTCTGATCCCGGTCCATCCGAAACATCCACACGTTGTAGAAACCCTCGATCTCCGGCGTCCATCCCATCTGGGGAATGTATTCCAGGCTGTCGCCTCCGGCATTCCATGTTCCGGTATCAAAGAAGCCGGTTTCCATCGATCCCACGTCGATCACGCCTACATGGATTTCACTGTTAGCCTCGCCCGCTTTGGGGTAGCGAAACGTCTGTACTTCCGGGTACAGTCCTCTCAGGTCCGAGAGTTCGTAGGCGCGCGTTCGCGTCTCGTCCATCTGGATAAAGGCTATGTAGCGACTGTCCGGACTCCATGACCATCCATCCCGAAGGCCGAATTCTTCCTCATAGACCCAATCGGACGTTCCGTTGATGATCGTGCCCTCGGCGCCGTCGTGCGTGAGTTGCCGCTCCTGCATCGCGCTGAGATCAACCAGAAACAGGTTGCGGTCACGCACGAAACCAACTTGCTTGCCGTCAGGACTGAACTTGGCGAACATCTGAAACCCTTTGTCGCGGTCACTCAGAGGTTGCAGGTCCCCGGTATTCAGGTCATAAACGTAGTAATATCCTTTGGTATTGAGCCGCCACACCCGTTCCGAGTCTGTGTAAAGCAGCATCTTATTCCCATCACTGCTGTACTCGTAACCTTCGATCTGAATCGACCGCTCCACATCTCCAGCGTTGAGCTTCGAGCCATCGACCAGTATGGAGCGTTGATCCGTCTCCAGGTTGTAGCTGACTACATGGGTAGCGCCGTCTGCAACGTCGATATAGATAATGACAGGTCCGTCTTCTGCCCATCGTCCGCCCGCAAACGGCTTCTGGTAAAACTGCGAGGAAGCAAAAATATCCTCCAGGGAAGGCAAAACATCCGCATCGACCGTGGGCTGCTGTGCGGCAACGGGAACGGACGCAACGAACAGTAACGCGATGAAGAAGGCCCGGCCTCGCCCGGACTGACGCTTAAGCATTGCAATCAAAGCTGATGGTTTGGGAATGGTTGCTTCCAGCCAACGGGAAGGCCGCTATGAATTCACTTCAACCTGCTCATACGCTGTGCAGAGAAGCGCGCATCTTTGTAAACTGAAACGAAACGAAGGTTTCTACGCCGTTTGTTTTCTGAAAGGCAAGGCGCTTTCAAGCCGGAATCCGGAATGTTCATTTTCTGCCTGTTCCGAACCTATCTGAAGGACATAAAGTAGTAGTGACGCTTCGCCGGTTTGGCTTTTGCTTTCCCATACATCATGCGATCATCCTCCCTTGTGCAGCCTGGCTTATCGGAGACGGAAAACCCGGATGCGCTTTCTACTACCGTTGCTGTAATCAACCTTGCTCATCTCCGGCACAATGTGCGTTTGCTGAAGTCCTATGCCATGCGCGCCGAAATTATGGGCATCGTTAAGGCAGATGCGTATGGGCATGGTGCGCTGCGAGTTGTGAAGGTTCTGCAACAGGAGGGTGTTCGCCACTTTGCCGTTGCAACCCTTCCGGAAGCCCTCGAATTGCGTAATGCAGGAATTACGGATCCTGTTCTCGTTCTGGCTGCCCCACTGCCCGATCACATCACTTTTTATGCACGACACAATATCGAAGCAACCGTTCCTTCTGTTGCTGTTGCCGAGGCGGCGGCCGCTGTTTCAAAAACGGAAGGTTCTCTTACCGTGCATCTCAAGGTTGATACCGGCATGGGGCGCATCGGGGTGCAAACGGCAGAAGAGGCATCGGCCATCCTTCGCATTCTGGATGCCCCCGGCATCACGGTTGCAGGCATCTGGACGCACTTTGCCACGGCAGATGAGGAGCGCGACACGTTCGCCATCACGCAACTGTCTCGCTTCGATGACCTTCGCGCCCAACTGGGAAAGCCCATTCCTTTCGCTCACGCAGCCAACAGCGCTGCCCTGCTAACCCTGCCCCAGAGTTTCCAGCACTACGAACAGGCTTATGTGCGTGCAGGAATTGCCCTGTACGGGCTTTCCAGCGTGCGTGAACTCGCTGAACCGCTCGGTTTGCGCCCTGTAATGCAGTTCAAGTCTCGCGTCACACACGTCAAGACGGCAGCGCCCGGCGCTACGATATCATACGGGCGAACGTGGGCAGCCCGGCAACCCTCTCGCATCGCTACGGTCGGTGCGGGCTATGCCGATGGATACCGACGGTTGCTCTCCAACCGGGCCGGCGTCGGGATCAAGGGGCAGATGTACCCTGTTGCAGGAACTGTGTGTATGGATATGTTCATGGTAGACCTCGGAGATCCGAAAGGCCCTGCGAGCCGGATACAGGAAGGAGACGAAGTAATCCTTTTCGGCGAAGGCGGCCCTTCTGCGCTGGATGTTGCAGATTGGGCAGAGACAATCCCTTACGAGGTTTGCACCGGCGTCTCGGCCCGCGTGCCCAGGGTGTATGTAGACGCCAGCCCCGACGACTGAAACGCTAGTGCGCCGACTCTTTCAACCGCCGGAGCAGAGGTCGCGCCGATGGCTGCAACCCCTTCTTAAACACAGATAAAAGCACTTTGCACAGCAATTTTTAGCGTAAAAGAGCATAGCAGCCCGGAATAGTACATGAATATATCAAGAAGCCTTATATTCGGGTACTTCTGTTAAGCTGTCACCAAATCAATCAACCAGATCAATTACTTATAGAATGAGCACACGCAATCCATCAGATGTTAACATTCTCGTTGTAGACGATGAGGAGGATGTCGTCGAAGTCATAAGCCATTTCCTGGATCAGGAAGGGTATCGTGTTGCGAGAGCATACGACGGTGAGGAGGCGCTCGATAAAGCCACTCCTGAAATCAACCTCATTATTCTCGACATCATGCTGCCGGGTCTGGATGGATACGAAGTGTGCAAGCGACTGCGCTCCCGCGTCGAGACCGAGAAAATCCCCATCATTTTTCTCAGCGCGAAAAGCGAAGAAGAGGATCAGGTTCGCGGCTTGATGATAGGAGCAGATGACTACCTGACCAAACCCGTTTCTCCACAGGTTATCATCGCGCACGTAAAAGCGGTGCTTCGCCGCTCCGGCATCGAAGAAGGCCACACGGTGCAGGTAAAGAACCTCAGCATTTTTGAAGATGAATACCGGGCTGCCATTGACGGCAAAGACTTGGGCTTGACCCTGACCGAGTTTGAACTGCTGCGCTATCTGGTCCGGCATCCGCGCAAGGCATTTACGCGCCAGCAATTGCTCGAAACGATCTGGAAAGATGCCATGATGGTGACGGAGCGCACGGTCGACGCGCACATCAAAAACCTGCGGGAGAAACTGGGGTCCTTTGCGCAGCACATACAGACCGTTCGAGGCGTAGGTTACCGGTTTGTTGAGGACGGCTCAAACGAAGCATAGACGTATGGTCGGTGAGGCCCGGCGGCGAAGTCCCTCTCGCTTTTCGCGATCCATCCAGAAATCCTGGGACGCGCTCATGCCTGCGCGCGCCTCCACGCAAACCTGGATGATGCTCACGTTTGCGCTGTTCATCGGAGCAGGCGTGCTGGTCGTCGTTCTGTATGTAGCCTTCATCCTTCGCGCTGATACTCGGGAAGCCACACGCTCTACCCTGGCGCAACAGGTTGAACGCATTGCCATTGAGATCGAGCAGGCCGGCCTATCCCCAGATACCGACCGCCTTGTGGAAGAAATCAGTCGCCTTACCGGTCTGCAAATTGCCGTAGCATGGCGCGATTCGGTTATAGGAGCGCCGACCTATCAGGATGTTTTTGAGGCTCCCCTCTTTGCGGAAACAGGGAATCCCGGCGCTTCCGACGCTGAGGGCAGATTTGCACGCGCCGCAGTCGGTAGCGGAGATGCCATGCTTTTCATGGCGCTATACCGACCGGCAATCAATGCATACGTCATTGCCGGGCAACCTGTACCGCCGCTCCTCTCGCTCGTTCGGAGAATACAGGCAGCGCTGATCCTCAGCCTGGTGATGGTTCTGATTCTTGCCATGATCGGAAGCTGGATCGCATCCAACCAGATCACGCGCCCGTTGCAAGCCATTCGAGACAGCGCCCGCAGCATCAGCGAAGGGAAGTTTGAGGAGCGCATCCGGGTGGACTCCCGCGCTACAGAGTTTCAGGATCTCGCGCGGCGGCTCAACCATATGTCCAGCGGATTTCGTGAAAAGATTGACGAATTGCAGCGGGTCACGCAGATTCAAAACGAGTTTATCGGAAACGTATCGCATGAAGTCCGCAACCCGATCTTTGCCGTAGGAGGCTATCTGGAGGCATTGAGTGCTACCCACCTCAAAGACGAGCAACGCACGCGATACGTTGAGAAGGCGCTTGCCAACTTGCAGCGCCTGAACAATCTGTTCAATGACCTCATAGAAATAGCGCGCCTGGAATACAGGGAAGACTTGATCCAGCCCAATGTGTTTGATCTGAAGGAACTCGTGGATGAGGTCGCTGATATGCTCCGCCCCAAAGCGCAGGGCAAGGGGCTAAATCTGGAAGCAGCGAATCCCTCTATCGAGGTCAGGGCAGATCGTAACCGGCTAAGGCAGGTGTTGACAAACCTGATCGATAACGCCATTGCCTACACGGATGAAGGCGCCGTGCGATGCCGGTATCGTCGTCGTCTGGGTAAGATCCGCATTGAGGTGATTGATACGGGACGAGGCATCGCGGAAGAACATCTCGAACGCATCTTCGAGCGCTTTTACCGGGTCGATCCCGACCGCTCGCGCAAGAGTGGGGGCACAGGACTTGGTCTGAGCATCGTAAAGCAAATCCTTCACGCTCACGGCGAACAGATTCACGTAGAGAGCACCTTCGGGCGCGGCTCACGCTTCTGGTTCGAGTTGCCGTATGCCGAGGCGCCGGTTGCGCTGGAAGAGGTTTGAGCATCCGGCAGAACCGATCCGGCGCCTCATACCGGAGACGTAATCATTCCCTGCGGCCGTCCGATTCCCACCCTGAAACCCTTCAGGCCACTGGTGGAAACGCAGATCCTTCAGCCGCCGCGTTTTGCTTTTACCTGTGTTTCCTGCGTAGATTGAACGGACCCTGCTTGATTGACCTTGCAGTCCTTTATGGCATCCAGAAAGAAAACCAAGTCCTCCGGCAGCCGGCAACCGGCCTCACCGGAGACAGACCATATACACGCGATGAAGGGAAACGGAACAACAATGCCTGATGCTCCTCCCTCCTCCTATGTGGACTACGAAGGAGATTTCGATATCGCCCAGATCGGACCTTCTGATTTTGATCGGGAAACGCTGCTGAAAACGTACCGCACGATGCTTCTTTCGAGGCGTCTCGACGAGAAGATGCTTACGCTGCTCAAGCAGGGAAAAGGATTTTTTCACATCGGTTGCGCAGGGCACGAAGCTACACAGGCTGCATTCGGGATGCTTTCCCGCCCGGGACACGACTGGTTCAGCTTCTACTACCGGGATCTGTGTATGTACCTTTCCATTGGCGGAACCGCCGACGGTGTGATGCGGCACCACCTTGCCAAGGCGAGCGACCCCAATTCAGGGGGCAGGCAGATGTCGGAGCACTTCAGCAGCCCCGACATGAATGTGATCCCGCTTTCGTCGTCTGTAGGAACCCAATTTTTGCCGGGTCTGGGCCTTGCCCTTGCGGCTCAACTTCGAGGAAGCGACGCTTACGTTTACTGCTCCAGCGGCGAAGGCGCTACCTCGCAAGGCGCTTTTCACGAAGCGCTGAACTGGGCTGCTCGTGTAAAAGCTCCCGTCCTTTTCCTTGTTCAGGACAACAAGTACGCTATTTCCGTCCCGGTCGAGGACCAGACAGCCGGGGGATCTGCCTACAAACTGGCTCGTGGGTACGAAGGGCTTGCCCGCGCTCACGTGGACGGGACCGACTTCTTCAAAGTGTATGCCGTCGCGCAGGCCGCCCTGAGTCATCTTCGCGCAGGAAAAGGTCCTGTGTGCATTGTGGCTGATGTAGTGCGCCTGATGCCGCATTCGTCATCCGACAATGACGCCAAGTACCGAACCCCCGAAGAGCTCGAAAAGGACAGACAGATTGACCCGATCGCACGCATTGAGGTCAATCTCATAGAAGCGGGAATCCTGAAAGACGAAGATATCGTTTCCTTCCGGAAAGAAATCAACGCGCAGGTCGAGACGGCCACACGTCTGGCCGAGAAACAACCTGATCCTGACCCGGCTACTGCCGCCCGGCACGTCTACTTTGAAGGCGACTTGCCGCTTGCGTACGAGCGCAACAAACCTTCAGGCCAGCCTATCGTTATGGTGGATGCCATCAACCATGCCCTGCATGAAGAAATGGAGCGCGATGACCGGATCCTGGTATACGGAGAAGATGTGGCCAGAGGCAAGGGCGGTGTTTTTACGGCAACGCGCAACCTCACGGCGCGTTTTGGCGAACAGCGCTGCTTCAATGCGCCACTGGCTGAAAACTCGATTATCGGCACGGCCGTGGGGTTGAGCGCAGCGGGCTTTAAGCCTGTTGTCGAGATTCAGTTTGGGGATTACATCTGGCCCGCCATGCAGCAACTCCGCAACCAGGTGGCTTCTTTCCGCTACCGTTCAAACGGCCAGTGGGGTTGCCCGATGGTCATTCGCGTACCGGTAGGAGGATACATACACGGCGGACTGTGTCACTCCCAGAATATCGAGGGCATCTTCGGGCATATGCCGGGCTTCAAGATCGCGCTTCCCTCCACCGCTGCGGATGCCAAAGGGCTTCTCAAGACTGCTATCCGGATGCAGGACCCTGTGTTGTTTCTCGAACACAAAGCGCTTTACCGAATGGCTGCCGCTCGCTCGCCCGAACCGGATACCGACTACCTCCTTCCCTTTGGCAAAGCGCGTCTGGTACAAAAAGGAAAGCATTTGACCATAGTTACCTACGGCATGATGGTGTACAAGTCGATCAATGCGGCGCGAACATTGGAACGGGAAGGCATCTCTACCGAAATCCTTGATCTGCGCACGATTCTTCCGCTTGATACGGAGGCTATTCTCGAATCTGTCCGGAAGACCAACCGCTTGCTGGTGGTGTATGAAGACCATGAGTTCGGCGGGTTCGGCGCAGAGATCGTAGCGCAAATTTCCGAACGCGCCTTCCGGTATCTGGATGCCCCCATCCGCCGTGTTGCAGGCGCTTTTTCCCCTGTACCGTTTGCCGATCCCCTCGAACGCGCCGTTCTCCCTCAGGACGAAGACATCCTCAGCAAAGCCAGAGAAGTTCTGGCGTACTGATGCCCCTCACCTTGCCGGGGAACCATGCCATTCGGCGGGATTGTAAGGGCCATACACTTCACCATTGGAGGGGCATCCATGCGTTTCATGCTGTGGTTTCTCATGATGACCTGCCTGATCGCTTTGCCGGTCAGCGCGCAAACGGGGAAACTGGTCATCGAGGATACGACTTTCACGTTCGAGCCTATCCGGGAAGGCGATCAGGCTGAACACATCTTCTCTCTCCGGAATGAGGGCAACGCGCCCCTGCGCATCACCGAGGTGCGTCCCGCCTGCGGTTGCACCACGCCTGAGTGGACGCGTAAACCTGTCGCGCCCGGCGAGACCGGCTCCATCAAGGCCACTTTTGATTCCAAAGGCCGCCCCGGACCTTTCCGGAAATCAATTCTCGTGCTGACGGATGGAGAACCTGAACAACTGACGCTCTACATCCAGGGACAGGTGCGCCCGGCTGCGCTTACGCACGGCGTCATGCAGGGCAACCTTCAGATTGAAATGGAAGTGGTGGATCTGGGAGAGGTAACAGCAGAGACCAACGCCGTTAAGTCGCTGATGATGCAGAACAAAGGGGAACGCCCCATTCGCATCACAGAGGCGCGGTCATCCGACGAACGCCTCAAGATTGAATACCCCCGAAAACCTATTTTCCGGGATGATCTGGTCGATCTCAACCTGGTAGTTGTTACGGAAGGCATGACGGCTTCTGAATCCTTCGATTACAGCCTGACGCTCGTAACCGACGATGCAGACCAGCCCCTGAAAACGATAAGCATCCGGGGCAAGCTAGCCAATGCTTCTCCTCTTCCGTAAAACTCAGCCGGGGCCGCTATAGGCTCGGCAGCCTGAACTTATGTGTGTGGCACAAACGAGTGTTTTCTGTTAGAGACACTCTTGAGCCATAGACATATTGTGAGGGACTTTTGTTTGAGGCAAATAGAATCCTTCAAGGAATGAAGGGTCACACCAACTTGTCAATTAAAGACGAGTACGTTCTTGACCTGATTCAAGATTACGTTCTGGGTATCGCAGAACCGTCGACCTCTTTTGAGACAAGAAAGAGATAAGAATGGATATGGGTTTGGAAAACAGGATTAGCTACTTTGAACCATTGCTCCACATACTTTGCACCGGTCATGCAGGGAACGTTAGCGGGCCGCAAAAACCTGAGCGGCCGGCTCCGCAGTTGTAGCTTCCGAAGGGTGAAACCTGTAAGTTGCCTGAAATGAATAAAAACAAGTTCAGCGTCGACCGGCGTGCTTTCTCTGTCGTTTCACTTCAGGAGCAAGACGAGGAGGTGAAGCGCTACTGGCGCAATAAATCGCCTCACGAGCGGCTCGAAGCGGTCGAGACGATCCGACAAGTACGCTATGGCTATGATCCCGCTTCCTGCCGACTTCAGCGCGTTCTTGAGGTTGCTGAACGAGCATGAGGTGAAATACCTGCTCGTCGGTGGGTATGCCGTGGGTTATCACGGCTACGTGCGAGCAACGGCAGATATGGATGTGTGGATACGGCGCGACCGAGAGAATGCGGAGCGTGTCGTCAGGGTGCTGGAGCAATTCGGGTTTGGCGTCAGTGAACTGGAGCCTGCGTTGTTCGTGAGCGAGGACCGCGTTGTACGGATGGGCATTCCGCCGATGCGAATCGAGATTCTGACCTCAATTTCAGGGGTCGGCTTCGACGAATGTTACGCGGCCAGAGTGGAGGAAAGGTGGGACGATGCAGCGGTCAACATCATCAGCCTGGAGAAGTTGAAGCAGAACAAGCGAGCCAGCGGCAGGCTGAAGGATTTGAGCGATCTGGAGCATCTCGAGTAAAGGGAGGAAGGCCCTACAGGTCTATTTCCCCGTGAGGCAACCCACTATGGAGAAGAGAAAAAGCTTTGACGCCATCAACGGGGTATCATGAGCTGACCCAGACTGTACGACACCGTGGTGGCAAAGGAGACGACCTGAGACGTGGCCCTTTTCGGATACACCTGAATACGTCCCCGGCCTGGCGCCCGAAGCGAATGCGCTCACGGAAGCGAGGCGTGGCCCCGAAACTGCACCTCTCGATTTTGTCGGACGAATTTCTGAAGAGCGGAAGCAAAAACGCCCGGAACGGCTGCTTTGGACCATTCCAGGCGATTATTTGTGGAGCGGAACACGGGGCTCGAACCCGCGACCTCAACCTTGGCAAGGTTGCGCTCTACCAGCTGAGCTAGTTCCGCGTGTGCTTGTTATGACGGGTACGAATGATACACATTATTGATCCCCCGTGTCAAGTTTGGGGGCCGGTTTCACAATAAGCTCAAATCGAATGAAGGGACCTGCGAATTTATCGGAAAGCCAGGCCGTGCTCTAAAAACCAAACTTCCCTGCGTGGCGCCTCTGCGGTCGTGGTGCTGCTTCTGTCAGTTCAATGGTTAACGTCAGGGCCAGAGGTTTGGCATGACGGCTTTGCCAGAACGCCAGGCTGTCCTGCCCCTGCGCCAACACGTCAACCCGCAGCCGCTCAACGCCCAGACCTTCGGCCCATTGCTGGATGGCGTGAACCAGCAGGCTCCCTGCGCCCTGCCTCCTGCTTTCAGGCGCTATGTAAAGCCCATCGATGTAAACTTCGGAAGATGCTTTGTAGATTGGGGGCGGAAACCACTGGTGCGCCGCCGCAAAGCCGACCACCTGCTCCGGATGAGACGCGACAAAGATGCGCCGCGTCTCATCCGCAAGCCAGAACGGAAAGTCATTGACCCAACGTTCCCTTGCATCCTCCGCGGCATCGAATCTGGTGTCCATCTCGGCCTGCTCGTTGAAAAATGCAGTCCAGAGGTCAGCCAGTACTGTCCGGTCGGGCAGCGAAGCGCGTCGGACCTGAAACGTTTCGGGCATTCAGGATCAGGCGCCTGCGACGGCGCTCAGTTCTTCACGGTGTTTCAGATAGCCTTGCTCGATCAGCAGTTCGGCATTCAAAATGGCGCCTCCGGCAGCCCCGCGAATGGTGTTATGCACCAGCGCCACAAACTTGAAATCGAGCACCTCACAGCGACGGAGCCGGCCTACGGACACCGTCATTCCTTTGCCCAGTTCCGCGTGACGCCGGGGCTGCGGGAAACGAGGATCATCAAACACGTGCAGGAACGGATCGGGCGCTGTGGGAAGATTGTACCCGGCTATGGGACTCTGGAAGCTGCGCAAGGCGTCCTGAACATCCTCAACCTCAACAGGGGTCTTGAGCTTGACCGATACGGCTTCGAGGTGCCCTTCGAGCACCGGAACACGGTTGCACTGGGCGCTGATCCGGATCTCAGCAGGCTCCACACGCCCTCCCTTCAAGGCGCCGAGCAACTTTTTGGGTTCAGTAGCCATTTTTTCCTCCTCCCCTCCGATGAAGGGAACCACATTCCCAAGCGCATCCAGAGACGCTACGCCGGGATAGCCCGCGCCCGAGAGGGCTTGCATCGTCGTAACCTGTACGAGCTCTACCCCGAAAGCATCCACCAGGGGCCTCAGGGCGCACACGAGGCCCACCGTCGAACAGTTCGGGTTCGTTACGATGAAACCGCCATTGCTCCAGGTCTGCCCTTCTATGAGCGCGGTGTGGTCCGGGTTGACCTCCGGGATCAACAGCGGCACGTTTTCCTGCATCCGGTAGTTGCGGGCATTCGAGATAACCGGGTACCCCGCCTCTGCGAACTGGCGCTCCAGGTCGCCCGCCACCGAGGCGTCCAGCCCTGAAAACACGAAATCGCAATCAAATCCGGGGCGGGCCTCCAACACTTCTTGTTCAAACAGCGCCGGAGGAATCGGAGAAGACCCGATCCAGTTGACTACTTCGCCATATTTTTTTCCGGCAGAACGCTCCGAGGCAGCCAGGGCGGAAATTTCAAACCAGGGATGGTTCTCGAGTATTTCGACGAACTTCTGCCCGACGGCGCCGGTTGCGCCCAGGATGCCGACTTTGAATCTTTTGCTCATTACGATAACGCTTTTTCTCTTGGTTCAAGATTGCTGTAAAAGACGCTCATAGGTCCTCTCTTTGCTTTTATCCCACAAAGAAACTACTTCAGGCGCTCAGGTTATTCGTTGACCCTAGAGGGCAACGGCGAACTGCGAATGATCGTGACCCGCCGGAACAATCAGGGTGCCCGGTTTATCAGGGGTGGCAGTGCTGCGAACGTGTACGGGGATGCCTGCCCCGACGAGCGGGTCCAGCGCCTTTCGGTGCATCCCCAGCCGTCCGGCGTGGTTCCACGCCCATGCTTCCTCCAGAACGATAAAAGCGAGCCGCTTGGCGTCCTTGTTTTTCCGTGGATCTTCGGTATAGATCCCGTCGGTGTCCGTCCACCGCTCCATTACGGCTGCTTCCAGCGCACTGGCTAGCAAAGCAGCGGAGTAGTCGCTGCCTCCGCGCCCCAGGGTAGTAACAGCGCCTGATTCCGTCGATCCGATAAAGCCGGTTACCACCGGCACGACATTTCCGCCAAGCCGCCGATGCCAGATTGCGATTTGCCGGCGGGTCTGCTCAAAGTCAACGAGCGCCTCCCCATGATTCGCGTCCGTGCGAATGAGGCGTGCTGCATCTACCGGCTTCGATTTAATACCGGCATCCCGTAAGGCAAGGGCGACAAGCGGAACCGAGAACCGTTCCCCTTCAGCCAGCAGCGCATCCCGCAGGGCATCTGCCTTTCCTTCAGACTGCATCCGGGCGAGGATCTCTCTTACCGAAGCCAGCCTTTCCTCCAGCGACGCCTCGTACTCGCCCACGGAGCGGGCTTTCAGAACGTCCCGCGCCAGCGTCAGGTAGCGATCCTTGATCGCCTCCAGGAATCCGGACTGTGAAAACGTTTCGCTTCCGAACGTATCCCAGGCGCTTACCAGCGCGTCGGTGACCCCGGATGCCGCAGAGGCAATCACTACGAGACGGTTCTTCTCTGCCGCATCCCGTACAATCTCAACCACACGCCGGAGCCGGGCAGGTTCGCCTACTGAAGTGCCTCCGAACTTCAGCACTTTCAGAGGACGGTCTACAGGTATATGCCTGTTTCCGCGCGGGTATGCATCTCCATATTCGAGTTTATCCATGGTCGTAATACAGATTCAAGGCTTTCAAATTCAATAAGGAATGAATCATGCCCGTGAGAGGCGTTCAGAATGGACAACTGCGCGTGCGGTATGTTCGCAGCCAGTTCCTCCTGTTCCTCTACCGGGTACAGAATGTCCGAGTCGATGCCTATCACCAATACAGGTTGGGTAACCGTCCGCAACACGTCCGGGTAGGCTCCGCGTCCCCGCGCCACATCGTGGGTATCCATCTGCTGGGTCAGCCGTACGTAACAATTTGCATCGAAACGTTTCACCAGTTTTTCTCCCTGATAGCGGAGGTAACTCTCCACGGCAAATGGAGCAGGAGTGCCATGCCCGGCCATCCGCGTCCGCCCGAATCTTCCCTCAAAGGAAGATTGAGACCTGTATGAGATCATCGCCATCATCCGTGCGGCGGAAAGACCACCCCCCGGAGGCGCATCCGGGCTATAGCGCCCTTCTTTCCAGTTCGGGTCGGCATAGATGGCCTGGCGCTGCGCTTCGCTCCACCCGATGCACCATGCCGAGTGACGCCCCCCTACTGAAATAGCCGCCAGCGTCCGAACGTAGTCTCTGTGGAAGGCCCACTCGAGCACTTGCATAGCGCCCATAGAGCCTCCGATGACAAGGGCTATCTGCCGGACTCCAAGTGTTTCCATGAGCGCCTTATGGAGCGCTACCGTGTCACGAATCGTAACAACCGGAAAATCAACCCCGTAGGGTTTTCCGGTGGCCGGGTTGATGGTAATCGGAGACACTGTTCCGTACGGGGATCCAATAACATTGGCGCACACAACGAAGAACCGATCCGTATCGAGCACGCGGCCTGGTCCGAGCAGAGGCCCCCACCATGCTTCCACATTCGCATCCCCTGTCAATGCATGACAAACGACAACTACGTTGTCACAGGATGCATTCAGCCTGCCCCACGTTTTGTAGGCGACGGGCGCATCGGGAAGCGCCTCGCCACATTCAAGTATAAAATCACGTATAACGGCTGTTTTTGTCATCAACAAAGACATGGGGCAGGCGCCCCGAATGCGAATGTAGCGTTCCGAATCGAATGTTTCATCTGTGGAAAATGCCGCTGCACGCTCTCAAAATGCCCATCCACAGCGACCCAATCTCTGTCGCGTCAGACGGAAACGGGTGAATCGATCGCAGCCAACGCCTGCGCGAAATCAGCCTTGATGTCGTCGATATGCTCGATTCCGACCGACACGCGAACCAGATCAGGCGTTACACCGGCGGCCAGTTGCTCTTCTGCGGCTAACTGCTGGTGCGTTGTAGAAGCCGGGTGGATAATCAGCGTCTTGGCATCGCCGACGTTGGCAAGATGGCTGGCAAGCTTGACGCGCTCTACAAGGGTCTGACCTGCCTCCAGACCGCCCTTGATCCCGAATGCCAGCACGGCGCCTGCTCCGTTCTTCAGATACTTCACAGCGCGTTCGTGGTAAGGATGATCTTCCAGGCCGGGATAGCTTACCCAGCTCACCTGGCTCTGCTCTTTGAGCCAGCGGGCCAGTTCCAGCGCATTCTGGCAGCTACGCTCCACACGAAGAGACAGCGTTTCCAGCCCTTGCAGGAGCAGGAAAGAGCCGAAAGGATTCTGAGCCGGCCCGAAGTCGCGGAGGCCCTCAACCCGCGCACGGATGATGAAAGCCAGGTTCGCCCCAAGCACGCCCTGCGGCCCGAACGTCTCCCAGAAATTCAGACCATGATACCCCGGAGAAGGCTCCGTGAAAGTAGGAAACCGCCCGTTGTTCCAGGGGAACGAGCCTCCATCGACAATAATGCCTCCAATGGTCGTGCCGTGTCCGCCGATCCACTTCGTGGCGCTGGCAACAACGATGTCTGCGCCATGTTCAAGTGGGCGAAACAGGTAGCCCGCCGCACCGAACGTGTTATCCACGACAAGCGGAATGCCATTTTTCCTGGCGATGCTGGAGATGCGCTCAAAATCAGGGATGTTGAAGCGCGGGTTGCCGATTGTTTCCAGATAGATGGCCTTGGTCCGGTCATCGATAAGGCTTTCGATGGAATCCGGATCATCGCCTTCTGCGAAGCGCACCTCTATCCCGATCCGAGGGAAGGAAACCTTGAACTGGTTATACGTACCACCATAAAGGTAGCTGGTCGAGACGATGTTATCCCCGGCTTCCGCAATGGTTGTGAGCGCCAGGAACTGCGCAGCCTGCCCGCTTGCCGTAGCCAGTGCAGCCAGCCCTCCTTCCAACGCGGCCAGACGCTGCTCCAGCACATCGGTCGTCGGATTCATGATCCGGGTATAGATGTTCCCGAATTCTTTCAGGGCAAACAAGTTGGCTCCATGGGCCGCGTTATCGAAGGTGTAGGAGGTGGTAGCATAGATGGGAACCGCGCGTGCGTTGGTGCCAGGCGCGGGCTGCTGCCCTGCGTGTACCTGAAGGGTTTCGAAATGAGGCTGTCGATTCTGTCCGTTGCTGCTCATAATGTTGATCCGTTACAATGATTAGGTGATAATTTTCCAGTCAAGGGCGCGGTCTGAAGCTCATCCAGAGATGCAGAGGCAGGAGGAGCCGCCGACATCCCCAAGATGCGGATCGGCAGGCGGACGGGGGGAAATAAAAAACCCCCTCCGCGCTAAGGTGCGGAAGAGGCAGGCGTATCGGCTAACCGAGAACGTCTCTCCCGCTCATCTTTCCCCGCGCGCCAGTGCGAGGCAGGACTTAGCACCTTTCCGCCTGCTGTAAACAGCAAGAGGCGGTTGCCAGGGTTTCATCGGGCCTACTCCCTCCACCCTTCTGGATGAGCTATCAGAAACATCGTTTCATAATCGCAATATACAGCACCCAACGGCACGTGTTCCAGTAGCCCGGAAATTTTTCCTCAACTTGCTTTGCGGGCCAGCGACGGACTAAACCACCGCCGAATCCCGATCCTCGAAAAATCCAGACACGAACACGTCAAAACATCCCTTCGTAGACAAAAATACTGCCCGGACTCTTATTTTTGCAGATCGCCGGGTACAAGGGAGAACAAAACGGCATCTTCGGGCTTACCATTTATGAGGATTCGGTTTCGCAGGATGCACTCCCGAAGGGCTCCGGCATTTCCGGCTACACACTGGCTTGCATGGTTTTCAACCTGAGCGAGGATCTCCAGCCGCGCCAGCTGCAGTTCCCGAAAACCGAAGGTCGCCGCCAGACGTACGGCCTTTGTGGCGATGCCACGGTTTGTTCTGCTGCTTCGCACCCAGTAGCCCAAGTTTGCAAAACGATGGCTCCAGTTGATCTGGTTCAGACCACATCCTCCCAGAAAATCTCCGCTTTGTGCATCGGATACAACGAAGTTGAATTCGTCGCCTAGCTTCCAGGCTTTGATGACGTGGTCAATCCACTCGATACTTTCTTCTAACGAATAGGCGCTATGACACCACGGCAGCCATCTGGAAACATGAACGATGGACTCGCGCACGGCTTCAAAAAGCAGGTCGACATCGCTGCTGCGGTAAGGACGTAGCAGAATAACCCCGTCCGTCCATTCTTTATTCATCCACGTGCTGCCTGTAAGCATTTTTGCCAAAAGAAAAAAGCGTTCGGGTCTCCTGCAAGGAAGCAAAATGATGGTAATAAAATGATCTGCTGCATGGCGCCATTAACCAACATCGTATTTTCGGCACAGTAGCGGCAGGTCCTTTGCCTGTGCTGAAAAAAAATTGCGACTTGACAAAAAAACTATGGATGTCCTGATCCCTACCGAGAATAGCGAATCTTTTGAAACCCTGCATAAAGCAGAAGTACTGCAAGAACTTGAACCCGTCGCAGGGAATCTGATGGAGCAGCATTTGAGCAAGCGCAGATTATGGATGCCCAATGACTTTCTTCCTGCAGATGAACAGATGGACGAAGACAGCGAAAGCGTCGTGGGAAAACTGCGAAATAGAGCGCGGGGACTTTCTGATTCGGTCAGGGTTGCCGTTGTTCTTAACCTCATCACCGAAGAAGGTCTTCCTCATTTCCACCGTCTGCTCTCCAAATATCTCGGGGATGACAGTATCTGGCAGAAGTGGAATTTCATGTGGACGGCTGAAGAGGACCGTCATGGGGCGGTGTTGCGGGATTATGCGCGGGATGCGCGACTTTTTCGATTCCGCGATGTAGAGATGATGCAGTATTACTATCAGGAGTCCGGTTTCACCCCGGATTGGGACAAAGATCCTTACCGTGTGTTTGTCTACACGACCCTTCAGGAGCGCGCTACGCAGTTCTCCCACCGGAATACGGGGAGGGTAGCCGGAGAGGAAGAACCGCTGCTGAAGGGCATTCTGTCGAGTGTTGCGGCAGATGAGGCCAAGCATTTCACTTTTTACCGAGGCGTCTTTCAGTCTATCCTGAAGATTGACCCTAACCGCGCCCTCGAATCTGCGCTGGCTATTATGCCGAGCATCGAGATGCCGGGCGTCAGTATGCCCAATTTCCGTGAAATGGCGGACGTGGTACGACGCTCCGGGATCTACGGCCCGTGGGATTACAAACAGATCGTTGAAGAAGCTATCGACTTCTGGAAGATCGGCGTGCTGACGGGCTTGAATGAGGCCGGACGCAAGGCGCAGGAGAAGATCATGGCAATCCCCAAACGGCTGCAGAAAGTGGCTGAGTACATTGATAAACGAAGCACCGAGAAGTCTTTCTCATTCGACTTCATCTACGACAGGGCATTCTCAATGGAATAAGCTGGAAAGCTGCACCACTACTCGACGCTCCATTCAACAATCAGCACCAGTTCATTGTCGCCGGAGAGGTCGGATCCAAGCTCAGCTCGCCACGAGCCGGCTACCGGCATTCCATTGAAGTGATCTGTCTGCATACTGGAACCTAGCCCCCCTGCCAGGCGACGTTCCGCAGCGCCTTCGCCCTCGTGGGAAAGTGAAATGATAGAGGCTGTGGTAAAAGGAGCGTTCCTGACGGCCGTAACGACAGCCCTGCCCGTAGCGTAGCTCGGGTTCTCCTCGCGAGCATAACAACTACGCCCTGAACAACGAAGGGTGATTTCCGCCGTGCCGGATCCTACCGGAACACGAGTGCCGGCGCAGCCCACCGGCAGCAGCAATCCGGATGCCACCAGAATGACGGATAAACAGGCTCGTATGCCGTTCATAGTGTTTCTCCTTTCTCGCACGCTTGTTTTGAAGGCACGGAATGCGCCTGTCTGGTCAAGGTAGCAACCCGGTTTCAGGTAGACAACGCGGCTTCTCCGCCTTTTTATCAATCCCGGCGACAGCGTCGCTTCTCAACTATGCCCGGATCATTATAAGAAGCATTTTGCACGAAGTAATGGCTTTTACCGCGTGCGGAACGTCGGCGGGCAACACTATCGTATCGCCCGCAACAAGTTGATACGCTTTCCCGGCGATGTCAATTTGAACTGTTCCATCGGGAATATACACCAGCGCATCGAAGGAGGCGCTGTGCTCACTCAAACCCTCTCCCTCATCAAAAGCGAACAGCGTTACCGTTCCGGTTTTCTTCTTCAAAAGGGTTCGGCTCACAACCGACCCTTCGCTGTAATCTACCAGCGCGGCCAGTTTCCTGACCCTTGTTTCTTGCTCCATGCCCTTCCTTGTTAAGCTTTTCCGTGGATATTGATATGAACCCGGCCTCTGCGGCACGCCAATCCGGATCGCAGGCTAAAGGGTCGTCTCCTGAAGGACCAGCCCCTCCGTTGTGATGTGGCAGGGCCAAACACGAACCCCCGCATCGGGATAGGTCTGTTCCAGCATTGAGGCAAGCCGGCGGGCCGCCTCACCGTCCCGCACTATGATCTCAGCGAATCCTCCGCCTCCGGCTCCTGTAAGTTTGGCGCCAAGTGCATAAGGGGCAATCTGCTCGAACAAGTGATCGATAAACGGACTGGTGCTTCCGGGGTCCATGAGTTTGTTCAGCTCCCAGTGCCTGGACATCAGCGAACCAAACATCTCCAGGTCTTCCCGTTCCAGCGCCTCTTTCATAACAACCGCAATCCGGCGTATCTCGTGCAGGACGGATACGACTACCGGATCCCTGCTTACATAACGCCCCATGATGCCGCGCAGGATTCGCTTTGCCAGCCTGCGCTGCCCTGTGTAAACCAGCACGAATTGTTCGTTGAGCGCAGCAGGCAAACTGACCGGGGTGGCCTGTGGACGCTGCGGCAACCCTGGTTCAGTTACGACAAGCTTGATGCCGCCTATCAGCCCTCCGACCTGATCCTGCCACCCTCCCCCTGTAGTCAACATCTGCTCAAGACACAAAACTTGATCTGTCAAGGTGGCAATTTCCGTATTGGCTCCCCGGAGATAGTTCAAAGCCGCCATGACTGCGCCTCCCATGATGCTGCTCGTTCCCAGACCCGAACCTTTAGGGATGTCGATCTCTGTGCTCAGATGCAGTCCGCCTCCGGAATTGACATCCAGCCCGCTCAGCAGGATGGCAGCCTTGTGAATCGCCAGAGGATCTGACAGATCCTTGTAACCAGCCAGATCATTGCAGTCGATGCGCTGCTTGACCCCCAGATCCACGCTTTCCAGAGCCAGACCAGGTTGACGTGTGCGTGCAGCCTTTACAAGGATCGGAAATTTCCCATTCAAGCTTATGGCGGCGTTTAACACCACGCCGCCATGCTCGATGCTGAAAGGCGGGGTGTCAGACCACCCACCTCCGAAGTCAACACGTGCAGGCGCACCAACGATTACAGCCCGATGCTCGTTGTCAGCAGAAAAGTCGTAACCCGAAGAAACGTACACAGGAGCCGTATGTGACTGAATCAAGTCGGATAACGCATCGAATGCTTCGTCGTCCAGTACGTCCGATCGCACCTGTACTTCCCGGTCAGCAGGGGCCGCTGCACGCAAGATGTCGGCTGCCGACTTCAAGACGCGCAGGCGAAAAAGCAAATCGCTGTCTGCACGAATACGTTCGACGACCCGTTCCAGCCTCCTCCCGGATACCTGCGCGGGCTTGCCTAGACGGGCCGCAGCGTCTATGGAAAACACGTCGCTGCAAAGCCCCTCAAGGAACAGATCAATCCTGATACGATCCTCGACTTCGTGCGCTTCATGCAGGATGGTTTCCAGTCCGGCCCAGACGTAGCTTTCTTCGAGAGACAACCTCGGCGTATGCAGCCACGCATCTTTTTCCGCAGGCAGCGCCTCTTCGGGACGCTGCATCCACGCCGCCATTTCCCATCCGTCCACGAGATCCGTCGTCAGAGGGAATAACCTTGCATTCCACAGCGTGGCGCGACTATCGGGAAGGCCCCCCCAGATCCTCTCCTTCTCGATGCCCGCACGCGCCATCCATTCGCGCACAGGCAGATTCAAAAAGGTCATCGTCGGGTGAGTGAGCGGAAGCTTTGGGTTGTCGGATATGCCATACATCCGCCAGACCACGCCTTTGCCTTCATCCGGGTGATATACCGGGAGCCTGTGCAGCACTATGTCGTTGTCTAGCGACAAACGCCGATCTCCGCTGCATCTCGCACCTGCAATCACACAGCCCGAACCGATTTCTACCGGCCCCTGCAACATGCTATCTTCCACCACGCTGCCGGCGCCTATGGTCACGCCTTTCCCTATAACAGACGCTACAACGGTGACATCCCGAGAAGCGCCAACATTCGCTGTTTCAGCTATGGAACAGAGCACGCGGTCGCTCCATCCGGAAGAGCCGTCCAACTCCGCACCCTTGAGCATCGTATCCCGGTACTCGGAGGTTGATCCAAGATGCAAAAACTTTGCAGGCCGGAGCGACTGCATCGTGAACGAGCAGCCCCGCACAGTCTCCCACAGACTTTTCCTTACAACGCGAAGCCTGTCAGTTGCCTCACCGTCGCTTGCGTCATTCAGATAGCTTTCAAAGGCGGCTTCCGGAGGCAGCGCACCGAGCACATCGCCATACAGGTTAACGGCGACCCGGTCTTTGACAAGCCGGCTCAACATACCGCCCGGAGCAGGATTCCAGTCTCTATTCGGCTCGGCAAGAACAGCTAATCGGGCCGCAATTTCGGGGTCCATCCAGACCATTCCCGTGTCAACGTCCACGCGATGTTCTTCATCGAGCGCATCCATTTCTTCCAAACGAGAAAGAGACGGCTTGTGGAGAAACCGGCGCACCTGGTTGCTGCTACGGTCAGCAACGAACACACCATGTCTCGTTCCCAATTCAGCAGGAACGCGCATCCCTACGCCCACAACACCCTGTCTGCTAAAGTCCAGTTGCGTGTGGTCAAAAACAAGCAGGACATCGCCGGAGGCTATCAGAACCCCTTCATGCATATGGAGCGGAATGCCGCTCAACGAGACAACGAATTCATCGAACAAGGTTGAAGCGCGTCCGTCAGGAAGTTCATGAGGAACCCGCGCAAACAGCTTTCCAAAAGCAGAATAGTG
Organism: uncultured Rhodothermaceae bacterium; assembly: GCA_965365465.1. Lineage (GTDB taxonomy): Bacteria > Bacteroidota > Rhodothermia > Rhodothermales > DASSAV01 > CBDUBU01. The sequence continues at coordinate 1,775 of CBDUBU010000007.1, read as the reverse complement.
AGGCAGCCGTTTGCTATCGCCGCCGGAATGCACGATGAGCACCCGTCTCCCTTTCAGCGCCGAAGCGGCGGCCTCGGAAATCGTCTGTCCTGGTCCAGACATGGAGGCCAGCAAGCGTATTACGCGGAGCAGCACGTTGAGTGTCGCACCACCGCTGCCAATACGAGCGCCATCAGGGTCAGGGACAACAATCCATTGTGTTGCAGGCGAGAGCGCACCCAACTCTCGCCGCTCCTGAAGTTGCAGTTCATACGCACGGGCCTGCCGCTCGTTTGCCGCAGTAAGCACGCATACGTCCCAGTGGGCAATGGAAGGCGTGCCACGCAGCGCCTGCTCGTACAAGGTCCAGTTGTTTCGATAGGCTTGCGATAACAAGTCCATAGTACTATGTGCCTGATCCTGTGCAGCCTGATCTTTTACTCGTCCCATTTCCAGGCAGCCAGATCTTCCAGATAAGCGTAAGCAGTCAGATCATAATGGACCGGGGTGATCGAAATGTACCCGCCTTCTACTGCTGCGAGATCAGTATTTTCTCCATCATCAAGATTAACAAAGCTCCCGGAAAGCCAATAATAAGGCTGGTTGAACGGATCCATGCGCTCGCTGAAAGACTCCTCCCAACGGGAACGGGCCTGGCGGGTTGCCACAACGCCCTTGATCTCCTCGAAAGGCAGCGCCGGAAAATTGACATTGAGCAGAATACCCGGCGGAAGCCCCGTTTTCAGAACTTTTGCGGCGATCAATCGCGCATACCGTGCCGAAGGCTCGTAATCGCCTCCTTCCCAGGAGCAAAGGGAAAAGGCTATCGCGTCGATGCCGAGGATAGCAGCTTCCGTAGCCGCACTGACCGTCCCTGAATAAATCACATTGACAGCCGTGTTGGGCCCCTTGTTGATTCCGCTCACAACCAGATCCGGCTTCCTCATCGTCAACTGGTTCACCGCGAGCTTGACGCAGTCTGCCGGAGTGCCGGATACCGCGAAGGCTTTGATCTCTCCCGACCCTACCGTAAAAGGCCAGGAACGCGCGCGAACGGGGTCTCTGACGGTGATGGCATGGCCTACTGCACTCTGCTCGCTGATAGGCGCAACCACACAGATCTCTCCTATCGGATCCAGGGCTTCAGCCAACGCTATGATTCCAGGAGAATCAATACCGTCATCGTTGCTGATGAGGATAAGAGGGCGATCCTGACGATCAGGTTGCCGGGGTATAGCGTTCATCAAGGTGCTTCTTCAACGTGATATGCTCTGGCAAAGAGCTTATGAGAAAAGTCCGAAAAAAGAGGAAAGCAAGAATGCAAACCCGTCATCTTCCGGCCTTCAATAGCTTTCATCCTCCGCAGGAAAGGAACGGTCCCGTACATCCTTTACAAATTCCTGCACTGCCTCCGTCATAACCTTTGCAAGGTCCGCGTAACGTCGCACAAAACGAGGGTGAAAATCCGTTGTCAATCCGAGGGCATCGTGCATCACCAGCACCTGCCCGTCACACTGCCCTCCTGCCCCGATCCCGATGGTGGGGATGCTGAGGGCGTCAGTAACCTCGCCGGCGAGATGAGCCGGGATTTTTTCCAGAACGACGGCGAAACATCCGGCCCGTTCAAGCAGCATGGCATCGCGCCGCAACTGCTCGGCTTCCTGCTCCTCCCGTGCGCGTACTTTATAGGTGCCGAAACGATAAATGCTCTGCGGCGTCAGGCCGAGATGGCCCATTACTGGAATGCCTGCCCCGATAATGCGTTCTACGGTCGGGATAACCGCCTCGCCGCCTTC